>CAZMSF010000079.1:0-1066 GCA_964568885.1 uncultured Gammaproteobacteria bacterium | reverse complement strand
GACGCGCTGCTCTCAAGCGTCAACAGCGGCGAGGCGGCGGTTATGGCGATGCTGGCCGACCTTGCGGAGAGAAGCGGTGTATACCCGATAGATATACCCGACCCGCAACCGCAACGCGAGCCGCAACTAGAATCGGAGTGCTTTATTGAGATTTATTGTAGCCGTGATGATTTGGCAGACTTTCAAGCGACGCTAGACGAGTGGGGTAGGCGTGGGACAGTCACGATTAACATTTCGTGATGCCGCTGGTGATGTCGCGTGGCAGAAGCAACTACGCGACCACTATGAAGCGGAGGGCGTGCCGCCCGTGCCACACCTCGACGTAAAGCGGGCAATGGTGCGGCCGGTTAGTCGCAAGCTGGCAGAGCAGATTATCTTGAAATACGAGTGGTTGGGAACGATGGCAACGACCGGATGGCACTACGGTCTATTTTATGGGCAGCATTGCGCCGGTGTATGTTGCGTCGCCGCCGGTGGCGGCACCGGCGGCGTCAATAGTCATATGGAGTGGGGAATCAATCGCAACGAGTTGGCAATTCTAGCGCGGGGCGCTTGCGTTCATTGGGCGCCCACTGGCTCTAATTCCAAGCTAGTATCATGGACGTGCAGACTGTTGTCGAAGGATACAAACGCCAAGCTAATCATTGCGTATTCTGATACCGACGCGGGTGAGATAGGCACGATTTATCAAGCATGTAACTGGACTTGTGTGGGACGCGGTGCGGCTACGATGCAATGGGTCGCGCCAAACGGGAGGATATACGACCAAAAGTTACCGTATGACTTGCGGCGGCGCGAAGGATTCAAGCGCGAGCGCCGCGATTATGTTCAAGAGTTGAGGCGTAGCGGCTGGAGAGAGCAGCCCAGCAATCCTAAATTCCGCTATGTTTACGTCCTAGACAAGTCAGATAAGGCGCTTGTCGCACTAGTTGAAAGCAAGCGCCAACCCTACCCGAAGAGAGACACGCGCCCGGTCAATGGTGACACCCTCGCCACCAGCGAGGCAGGCCGGTTCGATTCCGAGCCGGGCGCTCTAGAGGCGGCATCTTGACATGGCCGGGCCGAA
>CAZMSF010000078.1:0-1338 GCA_964568885.1 uncultured Gammaproteobacteria bacterium | reverse complement strand
AATACGCGTGCTTATCGAAAGAACCGCAGATCACGCTTTCTCGAAAAACAAGCGGCGAACCGTAACTCCCGAAATTCATACGGAACTTCGAGACGATATCCCCGGTGTCCGTCTTGAACACGAATACCGTTTCTCCGTGTCCGAGTACCACGACCACGTCATGTTCATCTGAAAAACACGGTGCATGCTTGATGGGACCATCCGTCTGATACGACCACAAGAGTTTTCCCGTCTTGGCGTGCAACACAGAAAAGACCGCATCGTTCGAGCCGCAACCGACGACTCGGAACTTCTCCGAGTACGCGGGAGACCCGTGCGTCAACGCCGGAGAACGGAATTCCCATACCTTTTCACCCGTCCGCATGTCTATCCCAGACACACCACCGTGTTTCCGAAACAACCCATACTCCAACCCGATAAACACCAGGCCGAGGTCCTCGGCCACGCAAGGAGATGATCCTACCCAATCAGCTTCCCTGAATACCCATTTCTTTTGACCGGTTCTCTTATCCAGCGCGTAGAGATTCCCGTCATACGCCCCGAAGAATACCATGTCCCGATACACTGCCGGCGTCGAGAGAATATACTTCCCCTTACTGCCGAACGGAACCTTATACCTCCAGGCAACCCTCCCGTTCATCACGTCCAAAGAAAAGAAATTCCCGTCATCGGTCCCGAAATATACCAATCCGTCCGATACGACCGGCGCCGACTTCGGAACCACATAAAACAGATTCGGGGATTCTCCCTGAAATTTCCAGCGAATTTCCCCAAAGAGATTCGGGACAAGCGGCGTGTACCGGCTGTCCTGCAGGTTTACCACGCCGAGCGATTCTTTGAAATCACTCAGTTCGAAAAACGCTTCGAACGGGATATTTCTCTCCTGGAAATTGACATAATAAGAGGCATCCCGGAAACGCAAAATCGAAACTATCCCGATGATTTTTTTTTCCAACTCTTGGAGAATTTCTATCTGCCGCATGATTGTCAATCCGGAATTCACCAGATCGTCCACGATGATAATCGGATCATCCGTTACTTTTCCTTCTATCATCTTCAGCAGACCCGATTTTTTCCGAGACTTTCGGATGAAAAAACCGTTGATCGGTTTTTGTCTCTCATGGAACTTCATGACAAGCGCCGCTACCAAAGGTATAGCAGCCACTTCGAGGCCACATACCTGAAACGGATACTTCTCCCGATACCGTTCATAAAAAAGCTCACAATAGGCATTCAGAATTTCCGGCTGAAGCATCACGGCCCGAAAATCAAAAAGCCATTTGGAATTCCTGTCGTACATCGCCGACGTTCGCCTGGCCTCTTCCGTCACGAACACAT
>CAZMSF010000077.1:0-1339 GCA_964568885.1 uncultured Gammaproteobacteria bacterium | reverse complement strand
GGAAAAAATTCATTCCCCACTTACTTATTGCTCTTCTGGCGCTTTTTGGGGAAATTCTATTTGTAAATACTTTTGAACCAAGTTCGACACTGGATATCAAAACTTTTACAATCCCTTCCGTAATCCCTTTCTTTTTCCTGCTGTTTTTGGCTGTTGGTGGAATTGCAACTTTTGTGCTATCAAGCGCGCGGCGAGGGATTTTGACAGGAATACTCATCGTTGGTTTCTTACTTCTCCAATATCTTCGTGTCAACAATATTTTTTATACAGCTCTTCTTATAATCATACTTTTACTTATCGAGTTTCTTTTCTGGAAAAAAAAGTAATACAAGTTTGCTCTTAGCCTCAAAAATTGCTAAAATATACAGATGGACAAACGCAAGTATTATATAACAACAGCAATTCCTTATGTAAATGCAAAACCGCATGTGGGGCATGCATTGGAATTCGTTCAGGCGGACGTAATAGCACGCTACCACAGGCTGCTTAACGAAAATGTTTCCCTTTTGTCGGGAAGCGACGAAAATGCATTGAAAAACGTGCAGGCTGCCGAGAACGCGGGCAAAAGCATTAAAGAGTTTGTTGATGAAAACAGTAAGCTGTTCCAAAATCTTGCAGAAAAATTGAATGTACAATTCGATTTTTTCCAGAAAGGAAGCAGCGAAAACCATTTTATTTCATCTCAGGAGTTATGGAAAAAATGCTTTGATGCCGGCGATATTTACAAGAAAGATTATACCGGCTTCTATTGCGTCGGGTGCGAACTTTTTTATGAAAAAGATGAATTAAATGAAAATGGCGAATGCTTTGAGCATCCGGGCAAACCGCTTCAGGAAGTAAGCGAAACAAATTATTTTTTTAAGTTATCGAAATACGAAAGTGATTTAAAAAGGATTTTAAATGATGAAAATGACCCTCAATACATAAAAATAACTCCGGTCTCAAGACGGAATGAAATGCTTTCTTTTTTGGAGCGTGGGCTTCAGGATATTAGCATATCAAGAAGTAACGAGCGGGCAAAAAATTGGGGCGTTCCCGTTCCTGGAGACGATACGCAGCGTATGTATGTGTGGTTCGATGCTCTTAATATATACAGAAGCGGACTTGGAGATACATATGAGACAAATTGGCCTGCAGACGTTCACGTTATCGGCAAAGGAATAACGCGCTTCCATGCAATTTACTGGCCTGCTTTTTTGCAGTCTGCGAAACTACCACTGCCAAAGTCCTTATTTGTTCATGGATACTTCACCGTCGACGGACAGAAGATGTCAAAAACGCTGGGAAATGTTATTGACCCAATTGATTTACTCAATAAATATGGAGCAGACGCTCTTCG
>CAZMSF010000076.1:0-1500 GCA_964568885.1 uncultured Gammaproteobacteria bacterium | reverse complement strand
CCCATTGCGGGGGGTTGCTAACCCCCTGAGCTCTTAAACAAGCTCGCGCAGGTTCGAATCCTGTCTCCTCCGCATTAGTTTGAGCTGATAGGATTCGCTGTTTTCAACAGAACGTCTCCTGTCTTCTCCGCATACATGAAGCGGATATTTCTTAAGACATACGCATTCTTGCTTTTCATTTTTCTTGTCGTTATTTTTTTCCGTCCCATTACTGCAATAAATGAGGATTTGGGAAGACATATCCTTCTTGGCAATATTATTCTCTCAAATCATTTTGTCCCCGCGACAAACCTCCTGTCATATGCATTCCCTAATTATCCATTTATTAATACAACATGGTTATATGAAGTAATTTCTGCTCTTATTGTGAAGAACATTGGGTTTAATGGTCTGCTTTTTACAAGTTGTCTTGTTGTCATGAGTGCTTGTATCTATCAATTCCATTTTGTTTCCTCCCGTTTTTCAAGAAAATCCGTTCTTGTCATTTCTTTTTTGTTTCTTTTGCTTCTTGCCTTTCGTACAGATGTGCGGCCGGAGGTTTTTAGTATGCTTTTTCTCTCCATTTTTACCGTGTTTCTTTATCGGTATTTTGAAAAACCCACGCGACACATATTTCTACTTATTCCTCTTGAAGCATTGTGGGTAAATATGCACATTTATTTTTTTACTGGACCACTTATTATTGCGGTATTTATAATAGGAAGCTTTAACAGAAAATTCTCAAAAGAAACAAAAGAATTATTGATGGTTTTTTTTGGTGTTAGTACATCAACCCTTCTTAATCCAAATGGGATAAAAGGAGCACTCTTCCCGTTTGTTGTCCTTCGGAATTACGGATTTCCTGTTGTTGAAAATCAAACGATAATTACTCTTTTTCGTATATACCAAAATCCGGCAATTTTTCTGCCATTAACAGTTATACTCTTAGTCGTTTTATTGATGATTATTGGAAGAAAAAACGTGGCAAGAAAGGATGTGCTTCTTGTTATTTGCTTTGGAGCGCTTTTTCTTGTCAATTTTAGAAATATTCTCCTTTTTATATTTACGACTTTTATATTGTCTGTTTCCCAACTGGATTTCGTTCTGAAAAAATACAAAAAGGTATTTAAAAAATTCCCCAAAAATTCTTTCAAATTTCTCTATCCCTTAAGTGTCTTTTTTATCGTAGTCTTGATAGCAAAATCGATTACTACTCATGGCGTGGGTTTTGGTGTAATTGACTATGGAAAAGGAAGTGTTAACTTTTTACTGCAGCATAATATCCCCGGTCCGATTTACAACGACTTTAATGTCGGCGGATATCTTTCTTCTCGTATCCATCCTCAGAAAGTATTTGTTGATAATAGGCCGGAAGCCTATCCCAAAAATTTCTTTACCGACACGTATTTGCCTATGCAAAAAAACCCAAAACTTTTTGAAACTCTAGATAAAAAGTATAAATTTAACACGATTGTTGTTTCCCATTACGACGGGACAAATTACAAAAATCCCCTGCTGCGA
>CAZMSF010000075.1:0-1554 GCA_964568885.1 uncultured Gammaproteobacteria bacterium | reverse complement strand
TACGGCAACAAAAGCATATTTTTTGAAAAACACAAGTTTACTAATTCTCATATATCTTCCAGATGATTCTGAGTGGTTCGAGAGAATCTGCGATCGTTGTTTGAGGTAAAAGCTTTTCATGACATCCCGCGGGTACGGCGTAAAACACTCTTGAAGTCATTACATTTCCTAGCTCATCATCTCTATAGCACGAATTGGTAAATGTAACCTTCCCCAATTTTACCGGCCAATTCTTTTTCCATGCTTTTTGCAACCCGTAAGGGTCTGCCTTACTCACCAAAGCGAATTGCAATATAACCTTGTCCTCAGCATTGGCAATTATTATTTTGTCAAACCTGGATTCGTTTTGCATGATATACTCCGACAATTTTCTGCTACTGCCGTTCCAATATTCACTTCCATACGAATTAAGTTGATAATTGTACTGATAGAAAAAGCGAGTTATAAAAAAGCCGTAAAAAACGATAACAAAAATTCTCAACAATAATTTATATATTTGTCTCCCTCTGGTAAATTCGTAAAAAATGAGTAAGCCGATCCCAATCAATATGGAAAGGAAAGGAGCCATCATAAAACTCCGAATAAAGTAGCTATACCCCGCAGCAACTGTTGACGGCAGAGGCGATACAAGTAGTCCACCAATGATAAGTATTGCACCACGTTTATAAGAAATACCTCCATTTTCGGAATTTTCTTTATTGCTACCTGTAAGAAGTCTTGCTTTTTCTAAAAGATACGCAAACCCTAAGATAATAAATGGTATATCAAGAAGATATAGTACTCCTTTGAAGAAGATACCATAAGCTACCTGTGGATGAATGTCTCCAGTGGTAAATAGGTGCTGGCTTGAAAAAGCACCCAGATAATTTGTTGCCATTTTTTGAAGGTAATATGTTATTTTGTTTGTCTCAAGTAGAATAAGTTTATGTGGTGCACTACTTTTTGCCCTATCAAATTCTATCGTTTTTTTAAGGTCACTCTGAATACTGCCATTGGTAAATATTATTTCTTCCTGCCGGGTAACAGATTGTGTTTTCAAGACCAACGCAAAGGATAAGAAAATTAAGAAGATACCAGATACAAAAAATAGAAATTCCTTTTTCCTTCTATATAATTGTTTTCCGAAAAGAAACAAGAGAAGTACAATAAAAAAAGCGAAAAACACTTTGGTTCCGTGGTAGCTAAAAAATCCAAGCATGAAGAAGGGAAGTGACCACAAAACGCTACCCTTTTTCACTTTTTTCAAGAAAATATATAGCCCCAAAAGGTAAAAAAACTGAGCGGGAATAACGTCCCAAACGGTCCGAGTAACTACAATATGCCAAGAGGAGAAAGACAAAACAAGTGCACTTAAAAATGCAATTTTTCTATTATGAAACAGCTCTTTAACGAGAAAATATACTATAGCAACGATTCCAACCCCCATTAACGCAAATGGCAAACGGGCAACTATCGACGACAGGCCTAATAGCTTTACAAAAAGTGCGATGATATATACGGGCACAGGAGAAAGAGAGCTGTCAAGATTTACCGAAAGTGGTAAGAAATTTCCGG
>CAZMSF010000074.1:0-1599 GCA_964568885.1 uncultured Gammaproteobacteria bacterium | reverse complement strand
TTTATTTTGCTAACAGTTATGCTTGTTTTGCCTTCTTCGAAACCGTAATTTTTTTTGGTTCCTTTTTTTCTGCCTTTTTGAAGATGAGTTTTAATACTCCGTTATCAATTTCGGCACTTGGTTCTCCATCCTTTACAACTCCCTCAGGAATTCTGAATGAATAGTTGAATGAAGTTGCCATCGAAGACATGAAGTATCTTTTTTTGCTCTTTTCCTCCTCGCTTTGAGAAGTGGAAGCACTTACCCGTACAATACCGTCTTCAAATGTCACATCAATTTTGTCCTCTGAAATTCCGGGTACTGCCGCTTCCGCAACAATTGCATCCTCTGTCTCGTAAAGATTTAAACCTTGAGACATGAATTTTGAAATACCCGGAATTGTAGGAAATTCAAAATCATCGTCAAACATCCGGTCAATATTCCATGGATTCCATCTAATGATTGCCATATTTTTCACCTCCTTTTGAAGCTATTTTCTCTTATTTTTATCAGTATACCACCAAGAGTGCTAATTTGTCAAGACACCCTATCTTTGATATCATTGTTGTGTTTTAGTATGAAGCGCAAACTTCTTTTAGCTCTTTCTATCCTTCTTGTCGTATCCGGCCTATTTCTCCTGGTTCGGGTAATTTATAACTTTAAAGATGTTGAAAGAGGAGGACTACAAGTTACAGCCAATATAAATGGCCGGGTTCTTCTTAACGGGAAACTTATCGGGGACATACCGGTCAGAAAAATTGACCAACAGGACACTGTTGCGGTAGGCAATTATGAATTGAGAATCGAACCACAAGATACAACCCTTGCCGCATATACTACGCGGGTTCAAATAAACGGAGGGGTACTGACAGCCGTAGATAAAACATTTTTGCCGGGGTCGCTGGGAAGTGCATACACCCTAACACTTGAGAAATCATCGAGCCGCAAACCACAAATTGAGATTACCTCGATACCCGATGGGGCTATGGTTACAATTGACAGTGTATCCATGGGAGTTACTCCTTTTAAAAGCGATGCCCTTTCGTCTTCGGAACATGAAGTAGAAATCCAGAAGGAAGGATTTGCAAAAAAAACAATACGGGTCAAAACGGTCGAGAATCATGTATTAGTAGTAAGCACGAATTTAGGCACGGGAGAGATTGGCAGCATACCTCAACAAACAGCACCGACATCTACACAACCCTCCATCACACCAAGCGTTACACCGCAATCAACCGCCAATAACATTGTCATTCTTGATACTCCCAATGGATTTTTGAGAGTGAGAAGCGGTGCCGGAACAGGTTTTGGCGAAGTTGCACGAGTCAAGCCGGGGGAAAGTTACAAACTGATTTCCGAACAACAAGGGTGGTACGAAATTCAAGTTGATAGTGCTACTTCAGGATGGATAAGCGCTCAGTATGCCAAAAAGCAGTGATTACCCCCCGATAAAGTAGATAATAAAAATAACTAAAAATCCCCAAATAACAACCGATGCTAAAAGAGGTTTGTCGGACAATAATACCTTGTCGGGACTCTCCCCTTCCTTTTTCTCATAGATATCTTGAAGATAACGCATCACCCCGTAAATAACGGGAAGTATTGTTACCATTAACCATT
>CAZMSF010000073.1:0-1662 GCA_964568885.1 uncultured Gammaproteobacteria bacterium | reverse complement strand
ACAATGTGGGAGCAGTTGCCATAGCCAATTTTATCATCAACAAAAAACCCAACCTCGAAGAGTTGGAACCTGCAGGGCTTGTTAAGCACATCGTCGAGCAAAGCGTTATTGTTCAAGTCGATGAAGATGTGTTGTCCGAAACTCTTAAAACGATACTTTCCGAAAATACAAAAGCCGTTGAAGAGTATAAAGCAGGAAAAATACAACTCATAGGGTTTTTCATCGGCCAGACAAGAAAGGCATTACCCGACGCAAAAGACACCGAGCAAATTAGAAATGCACTCCTTAAAATGCTAGAATAAAGCATGCCCGAACCCGGAGAATCTGAATCAAACATTGCCCCGAAAAAAACACCGTCTTCATTCGAAAAAACTCCAGTCGAACGACGTCACGAAGTATGGAGAGATTGGATTGATGAAGAATTTCAAAAAAGAGACGAAGGCAAACAAACAGAAGAAGAATTGAAAGAAACTTTGGCCGAAAAGTTCAGAATAACCGATGACGAGTTGACCAAGCAAATACAAATTGCCCAGTCGAGAGCTGAATTACTGAATACAGACGAGCTAACAGAAATCCCTAATGGATACATGTTCGATCAAGACATTGATGAGCTTGCCGCAAGTGATGAAAAGTTTGGATTACTCATGATGGATATAGACAATTTCCGTGCAATAAACACAGCTCATGGCCATATTGGTGCGGATAAAATAATCCGACAACTTGCAAGAACTCTCGAAGCTGCTCTCCGCTCAAAAGATGAAGATAGCCAAGAACGACCGAAAGACAAAGTTTATAGGTTGCACGGGGATGAAGAGGCAATATTGATAAGAGGCATTGAAAATCCCGAGGATTTATTGGCAATATCTGAACGCTTGAGAACGGTTGTCGAACAAGCACCACCAAAATTGGAATCGGGCGAAACTATTCCTGTTACGATGAGTTTTGGAGGAGCAATTTATGATGGTTCAAATGTCGAGGAATTCATTGATAGAGTTGATAAAAAAGCATTGTATGGAGCAAAGGAAAATGGTAAAAATAATAGCTATATAATAGGGACATCTGATTCTCCAAAGGCAGCATAATTTATGGCAGAATTTGTTCATCTTCATAATCACTCTGAATATTCATTGCTTGATGGGCTTTCTCGAATAGACCCGATGGTGGAACATGCGAAAAAGCTCGGCATGAGCGCAATCGCAATAACCGACCACGGGAATTTGTATGGCGCAATTAAGTTCTACAAAAAATGCTTGAGCGAGGGAATAAAACCTATCATCGGATGCGAAATATACGTTGCAAAACGGAATCTTCATGATAAAGAGGCGGGGGTTGATAAGGACTACAATCATCTTATTCTTCTTGCAAAAGATTTGACCGGATACAAAAATCTTATGAAGATAATAACCGTTTCGCACTTAGAAGGGTTCTATTACAAACCTCGAACTGACATCAATCTTTTGAAAAAATATAGCGAAGGACTTATTTGCTTGACCGCATGTGTAAATGGCTTTGTCGGGGAGCCCCTCGTTGAGGGAAATGAAAAACTGGCAAAAGAACGGCTTGAAAAACTTATCGATATTTATGGAAGGCAAAATTTATTTCTTGAAATCCAACGGCACATAAAAGTCCCTCCACAAGAAGAGCTAAACCAAAAACTTATTG
>CAZMSF010000072.1:0-1746 GCA_964568885.1 uncultured Gammaproteobacteria bacterium | reverse complement strand
TGCTCATCTACATGGGTCTTCTTGCAGTTTTGGTACTTGTTTTTACAGAAATATTCATGGCAATCATAGATAATCAATTGGGTTCAAAGAATACTTCAAACGTGGCTGATGACGGAAGGTATGTATATTCACGTTTTATTTATGACGTAGAACGGGCATCTCAAGTAACCCAGCCGGCAGACTTTGGCAGCTCCTCTGCTACCCTAACTCTCATAATAGAAGGCCAAAATTATACGTACTCTCTTTCGAATAACAACCTGCTGGTAACAGACCCCTCCGGTTCGTATGTTTTAAATGGTGAAGGCTCATCTATTTCAAATCTCCTTTTTACGAAAGTTGGAAGTCCCAGCGCCAAAGACACCGTAAGAATTAACTTTACGATAGTAGGCAATGTTACAACCCGAGGAATTTCAGACCAGCAAACATTTCAGACAACAGCCGGACTCAGATGAAAAACAGATTTCAAAATCAAAACGGTCAAACGCTTATTATCTTGTTGACCTACATGATAATTGCCATAATTATCACGACGGCATCTATCGCACTTGTCATCAACAGTTCAAAGGGGACCGACAAAGTGTATCAGGGTGCAAATTCCCTGGATATTGCCGAAAGCGGAGCGGAAACTGCTATGATTAAATTATTACGAGACCCTGACTATACGGGCGAGACACTGACAGTCGGCAATGGTCAAGCGGTTATAACGATTACCGGTAGCAATCCGAAGACAATATTGTCACGAGGTACGCTCAATAATTTTACAAGGACTATCCAAGTAATTGTTGATACCAGCAATAATACGCTCACTGCAACGTCCTGGAAGGAAATTTAATTATGGAATTTACAAAAAAACAACCTGCATTACTTTATCTTGATAAAAACGGGTTTTACTTTTTTGAGAACGGGTTACCTACTGTTATAAGTATGGCATTCCTTGAAACATCCGTTAAGGATATGGATGTAATAAATGGCGCGTCTCTTATGGCTCAAGTAAAAAGCTTTATCGAACAGTATCGGATTACTCCCGCTTCAATAACAATCGTCCTTTCTCCCAATATTACTTTTGAGAAGGAGATTACCGGCCTGCCTGCCGACGAACAGGAAGATGCCGTTAAAAAATTTGCTGACACAATACCTTTCGACAGCATCATGTCAAAAAACTATCCTATAGAAAAAGGGGTCAAAGTTATTGGCTACAATGAAGATTTATATCAGGAACTCAAGGTGAGTTTTGAAAAAAATGGTTTTGGCATCGATATGGTTATCCCCTATCAGCTCTTGGGGGGGGACCAGCAGCTTATACAGAACCTCACCACCGATAATGCCGCTCAATTTCTAAAAAAAGCGGGAGGATACAGACAATCATCAATGCTCGCTTTCGAAAAAGACAAACAACCACAGAGTCAAAGCCCTATTAAAAAGGGGGTGCCTGCAAAAAAAAGCAACGTGCGGCTCTATGCAATGATTGGTGTATTTGCCGTTCTATTCGTAATCCTCGGGTTTATGTTAATAAATATGAAATAGTCTGCAAACCGTATCTATCAGATAGCAATTTGATATATTTAGGTTCAAAATTACCCCTTGACACAAAAAATCAAATATGATTATGATAGATACAGATATGAAAACTGCCCAGTTGAAACATCAAAAAGGTTTTACACTTATCGAGCTTCTTGTTGTCATTGGAATCCTTGCAGTTCTTCTTGCTATCACCCTTATTGCTATCAATCCTGCCAGACAGTTCTC
>CAZMSF010000071.1:0-1805 GCA_964568885.1 uncultured Gammaproteobacteria bacterium | reverse complement strand
AATTCTTCTTTTCGCTTTAAATCACGGCTAATCGAGCGAAGTAAAATTATACCGAAAAAACTCACGAGTAGGAATGTCAGCGCTGTAAGAACAAACCCAGCCACGGATCGGGCAAAAAAGAATTGTGACCCAACAAGAAGAACCAACGTCGCGACAAGCGCCTGAGCACCAAACAAATTCAAATTAAAAGCCTTATACCGGACAATGATATATGATAGCAGCCCGGCAAACACCGGGGAACCGAAAAGTCCGAACTGAAGTATTTTCCAGTTATCCGGATTATCCGGATTCAAAACAGAAGCGACACTACTAAGAATATTGGCTCCAGAAAAAGACAAGAGAAAAAAGATTGCTCCAAGAGAGAAATAAATAGTCATCCGCCTCGTTTCGCCCGTTGAGGCCAAAACCTTCTTTATGAGATATGAAATCAAGGACAAGAAAAACACGCCCTCTAGAAAATAAAAATACCAGATAAGCGTTCCCTGTTTTGCTTCACAAAGGATAGCATCGAAGCCGGAAATATTGTGCGCCGTAGGCAAAAAGGCAAGAAAAGGCAGGAAAAGGACTATATAGAAAAGTTTTATTCGAAAGACAGCGTCTTTTCCCTCAAGAAACACATAGGAAAAATAGAGCACAAAACAACTCACCATGTTTTCCAAAAGATTGATAATTGACCAAAAGAAAACCGTTTTCCGACTATCCGGGCTGCTCCATAAAATAAGATCAAACGCTGACCACAGAGCAAAAAATACTGTCATGAAGAAAAACAATTTTGCGGCGAGATTTTCCCTTTTTTGCAAAAAAAGAAACAATCCAAGAATCAACGATATGAGGGCCGTTGGAATATGGGAATAATAAAGAATGACATTATTATGCAGGAAAGATTCAATGATACCGAAACAATTTGCAGAATTCGTAACAAGATTAAATTCCATATGAACGATACTTATTTTTTTCTTTTCCCGAATCCCATATTATCATATACCACTTTAGGATAGTAACGCCAGCTTATATCGTTTTCGGTTTCAATAGGGGCTACTCTCGTAATAATCGGTTTAACCCCGAACAAAGAACAAACTTCTCTATAAGCTGGCAAAAAAACCTCCAAGCTATGTCTCGCGTATTCCCCCTCCAAAAGATAGTTTTCAAAGAGAACACCATGGCAAATAAACATGGCCAAGAAATGCCTATAATAATTTTTTCCAACCCCGCCCTTTTCTTTTAGGTAGTCAGAACCATCAAAAAATTCAAGATCAACACCTAACGAACGACTCATTCTCGCATGCAGGTCAATAAACCCAATCCCCTGTTTCGTAAGCACATCAGAAATCTTCCTTCCATTCCATACATTGAAATCCAAAACGTTGAATGCTGAGAGCCTTTTCCCGCCATGTTTTCCTATCCCATCATCGAAAAAAAGTTTGCACAGATAATATTTATCAGGATTGTTCATCACAAGTTTGTCATCGAGATATCCGAAACAACAGGGAGTCAAACCTGTCTGTCTAGCTAAATCAAGAAAATGAAGCGTCTCGAAATTCGGACTCAGTATCTGTCTTGCCAACACGGCACGAGGCGAATCAACAGATATGAACGGCATATGTGCACCCGTAAACTCCTCAACCTTTTCCTTCAATCCCCTATCATTCCATCTTCGTAGAATTTCCCCCTCAACCTTATCCAAAGGAGTATACACAGCATTCATCTCATCTCGCACCACCGAATCAATTCCAGGCATACAGTATTTTCTAAGTTATCAAATACACTCCCGTCACGATAATCAGTATGGCCATCAATTTAAACCA
>CAZMSF010000070.1:0-2001 GCA_964568885.1 uncultured Gammaproteobacteria bacterium | reverse complement strand
TTACCTTGTCGTTTAATTTTCATGATGCCTGCCTGAGGAGAATGAGGATACTCCTAAACATGGGAAATTATATCACACCTTGAGCCTGATTGCTAACCCCTTTAAGGGGTATTTTCCCAACCTTTCATTCTTTTTTCGATTATTACTTCTTGTATTCTCAATGCGTCATCTACAGCTATAAATTTACCTCCGATAAGCTCAATTGGAGGATTCAGTTCTCTACCAACCCTACAAATCTGCGGCTTACCAGTTTGGATCACTCTCGCCAATTCCCCCACGGTATATCCTTCTTTTGCATTCATAATACGATTACGTTACCGGGTCCAACCCACCTTTCACGTAAGGATTGCAACGGGCAATTCTTCTCATTCCCATAAGAATTCCTTTAAAAACTCCATATTTTCTCACTGCATCACACATATAAACCGAACATGTTGGTGAATAACGACACGTATTTCCTTGACCAAAAATCGTATCTAAAAAAGGCGATACGATTTTTTGATATAAATTAATCAAAAATATCACCACTTTTTTCATACAGTTTCCCTTTTTTTGAACTCGTTAAATTGTTCCGTTGCCTCCTCCCAATCAACTACTATATTGGTTACATTTGCAAAGAATGGTCCACGCTTGCAATAAAAGAGAAGTTTTTCTAATTTATCTTTATCCCCCTGAAGGACAGCCTCGACCCTATCGTCCGAAAGGTTGCGTACCCATCCAAAAATCCCTAATTTTCGCGCTTTTGACCTTACGTAAGCGCGGAATCCAACTCCCTGGACAAATCCTGAAATATGCACGTGTGCTTGCTTCATAGAAAGAGGCGGGAAGCTACTTTAACCCCATTTTTTCGCGGACTTCATCAATTGTTTCTTGAGCTAACTTCCGGGCTTTTTCTGCTCCTTCAGCAATTACTTTGTTAACATAATCAGGATTATTTTCAAGCCCTCTCCTTTTTTCTTGAATTGGTTGTAATTCTTTGAATATAGCCTCAGAAAGCTCCTTTTTAATATCGCCATATCGAACACCACTATTTTTATATTGAGTTTCCAAATTGTCTCTTTTCTCTTTTCCTTCGAACAATTCCACAAATTCAAAAAGACTTTTTACACCTCCGGCAATTTCAATTCCTAGTCCACTATCCGTTGGAATTTTTGCAATCTTTGACTTAATTGTCTCCAAATCGTCGGTCAAATTGATATAACTCCCTTCAACCGACTTGCTCATTTTTCCCTCCCCGGTCAAAGACGGAACATATTCTCCGCTGGTTGCAAAGCGCTTCGGTTCGGGAAAGTCGGTACCATAATCCTGATTAAAGCGTCGTGCAATTTCTCGTGCTACTTCCAAATGAGGCTCCTGGTCTATTCCTACGGGAACTAAACTCGCTTTATACACCAAAATGTCAGCAGCCATAAGAGCCGGGTAATTTAGAAGCGCAAGAGTCGCGTGCTCCGGATATTGTTTCACTTTATCTTTAAATGTTGGGAGATGTTGCATTTTAGCAATAGTCACAATTGAGGAAAAATAAAACGCCAGTTCCAAATGCTGAGGAATTTCGGATTGCTGGAAAATTACCGATTTTTCAGGGTCAAGTCCTGCTGCAAGATAGTCTAGGATTACTTCCCGTCTGTTTTTACGAAGCTCCTCCACATTGTAAGGGGTAGTTATCGTATGAACATCTGCAACCATGTAGAGCGTTTCGTATTCCGGGTTATCCTGCAACTCAAGCATACCCTTCACTGCCCCTAAATAGTTCCCTAAATGGAGCCTTCCTGTTGCTCTAATTCCTGATAAAACTCTTTTCATACTTGTATTATAGCCTATTTACCTCATTTTTGAACTGCTCGCCCCTGTCTTTGTAAGACTTAAACATGTCAAACGAAGCACACGCGGGAGAAAGAAGCACAACGTCCCCGATTTCTCCTATTTCTGATGCTTTTTTGACAACATCTTCCATGTTTTTGCAATCTTCATAGAATGGAAACGCAATTCTTGATGCGATGA
>CAZMSF010000069.1:0-2029 GCA_964568885.1 uncultured Gammaproteobacteria bacterium | reverse complement strand
TATGGGATAAAAATTATAGGATGCTCCCCTACTATATCCAACTATATCATTTGAGCCTATTTTACCCCTCTATTCCAGACAAACTCACCCCTCTACTTTCTTTTCAAGGCTTCTAAAAAACTTTATCAAATGATATATCGACAAAGAAACTAATAATAAGTTTAACTATAGTGAAATAGTATTTGGAAGCATATATTTACTATGGGATATTTTGTTGCCAATTTCAGCTTCAAATAACCTCAAATTCGGCGTTGGCGAAGCGACAGCATTGAAAGTGAGGCTTATACCCCCCATTTAGAGAAGATTACAAGGAACAGTACCGATATAAAGCCTACCCATATATATTCCCACAATATTCCTTTAAAGAGCCGTCTCTCTAGCCATGCGTGACAAAGACCGGAATAGGTATAGAATATTCCGGTTAAGAATAGCGAATATATCGACGCATTCACCGGCCAGAGGACCAAAACGTATGACAATTGAAGGATGCCGGCTGCTATGGCAAGCGAAAACAGCGTTATAGTTTTAGTTTGGGTCGTATCAAGACTGTAGGTCCAGATTGACTGTATATTCATAAGAAATGACAAGGGAAAAATAGCAAGGGGCGTTATCAGTGCTGGAAGGCGCAATGAGAAGACAAAATTAACAAGAAAATAAAAAACAAGAAGAGTTATAACAAATGCAACGATGCGGGCACTTCTTAGCAAATTTATGGTCCGGATTCCGGAAACAGCGAATATGTTCTGCGTGAGAAAAAGTGAATATAACCCAAATGCGTAGATGAAAGTAATAATGATGCGGCTTAAAAGCCTTGTCGGAACAAGTGCGTAGAAAAAAGGGAAAGCAAGAGTAAAGAAAAAAGGGAGCACAAGAATAGGTCCAAAGAACGTCCCCTTTATGTCTTGCCGTAAAATCAAAAGTAAAAGCACATCGGTTGCAACAGCAAGAAGCAAGGCAGGTAATAATAGTTGAACGCCTGTAAAGTGCTCACTCAAGAAAACCCCTAAAGAAAGAGCCAGAACGGCAATTACGAATTTTTGTCTTTTGTTAAGTCTTAGAATCCTAAGAAATGTATTCATAAGGAGCTATACAAACTTCATCGCATGGTGGAGAGCAATAGCCAGCGCGTCGGCACTATCATCAAAGTCCTTCGATTTCTTACCGTTAAATGCTAACTTTCTTCTATTTGAATTAAGAAGCTTTCTCACCGTCTCCTGTACTCCTTTTTTTTCAGTTTTCCCGCTCCCTGTCAGACTTAGTTTCACCGTACTTGGCGTATATTCAAAAACCGGGAGATTATATAAAGCGGCCGAAAGCATAATAACCCCCCTCGCTTGGCTTACCGAAATTGCTGTTTTTACATTTCGTCCAAAAAAAATATTCTCAACAATCAAACAGTGGGGGGTGTGTTTTTGGATGATATCATTCAGCATTCCATGGAGAAGCAAAAGCCGCTCGGGCATAGTATTTATCTTTTCGGTAACAATACATCCGTGTGCGATATACTTAATGCTTTTCCCCTCTACTTCTTCGACATTTTTAGTAATAACGCCCCACCCTGTCCTATTGGTCCCTGGATCAATGCCGAGAATTATCATAAAGTAAGCGCGAACATTTTAGAATTAGCTGGCAAACTCCAAATTAGTATATACTTTTTGAACGTCATCCATTTCCTCCAATTTTTCGATAAGGCTTACAACCTTTTCCTCAATTTCGGGGGAAACGGTCATGCGAGACATTGGACGAAATATTAAAGATGCCTCTTCAACGGTCAATCCGTTTTGTTCCAGTCCGTTTTTAGCAATCTGCAGATTTGAAGACTCGGTATACAGATACATCACTTCGTCATCATCCTCAATGTCTGAAACGCTATTCTCAAGTGCAATATTCATAATATCATCGGCACTTTTTCCGTTTTTTGGAACTATTATTTCACCGGTCTTTTCGAACAAATAACTTACCGCTCCCTGCCCCGCCATCGTCCCACCGTTTTTCTCGATGACATTTTTTACCTCGGCAACCGTCCGCT
>CAZMSF010000068.1:0-2058 GCA_964568885.1 uncultured Gammaproteobacteria bacterium | reverse complement strand
ACATGGCAAAGATGATTGGAAATATAGTTATCGATTTTATTGTTGGGTTCATACCTCTTCTTGGTATAATTTTTGACGTCATTTATAAAGCCAACACGAAAAACGTTGCAATACTTGAAAAATATTCTCACGGCAAATTCGTTGAGGGACAAGTTATTTCCTAATTACGACGGCGCTTGCGGATGAAAAACGGGGTTTACTCTCATAACCTTTTTGCAACCCGAAATAAATTTGTATATTCCTATCGATTCTTTACTGAGAGGTTTTTTAATTGTTTTTATCTCTTTGACAAATCTTTCAAACCCGGCAAGTTGACGGTTCCTACTTATAAAATAAATGTCGTAGCCGTTTTCCATCTCAATACATTCGGTTTCCGGTGGAAGTCCTACCAAGTATTTTAATTCAAAATATCCATTCATAATATTCCTTTTGGCAGCATACACAGACATTGCACTTTCAGGATTTCCTGTGTTTTCCGCAAATGTTAATACCATTGGTTTTTTGTCATTTTCCTTTACTAAATAATCAACCGTTTCAGCTATGCCGTAGCCGGATACTTGTCCGTCGATAAATCCGTATTCGCTGTAGGGAGTGATTTTGTTAAAGAATGAAAAGTAGCTGATAGGATGGTGCATGAGAAAATAGCTCGATTGTAAGGAGAAGAAAAAAGTAATTATTGTCACAGTAATTCCAACAGCTTTGAATTTTTCAAATAACCTCAAAAGCACATGTGATGCAAGAAGAGTAAAAAGTGGCAGAAGTCCAACGATATAGCGTTGAGAAGGAGCCTTTAGCGTGAACATTGCAATTACCAATGGTGCAAAAACCCAGGTAAGAAGTAGTATGTTTTTTCTATTTTTTATGAACTCAAAAGTGGCACCAAAGGAAAGAATGAAGACTGGTGGGGTAAGGAAGAGAAATGAAATGTGAAGAAAAGCCCACATGTTTTGTAACCAGAGCCGCACAGGGAAATGAAGCACTTCACCAATACCAAGTACGTATCTTGAATTGGATGGAAGAGTTTTCCAAAAAACAGGATTTATTATAAGAAGCAAAATTACCAAAAGAAATGCCCCGCCAATTGTCGTTGTCCGTTTTAAATAAAGGGGTTTCCTTTTTTTGTAGGCCAAATAAAAGATGCAAAAAATAGCCGTGACAAAAAAGAGAATTGCTGTTGACTTACTGAAATACCCCAATCCAAGAATAACACCTGTTAAAAGTTCGCTTTTAATACTTCTCTCTTTTTGAAGAGAGCGAGTAAGAAAGAAAAAACTCCAAATGCAACAGGCGGTTATTGCACTTTCAAGAAGCGCCTGTCTGTCAAAAAGGACAAAAATTGGAATGGCTGTGTAAAGGAGGGCAGCAATAAGACCTATTCTTTTGTCAAAATATTCTTTTCCAACGAAATATAACCCAATTGTTGATGTGAATCCAAGGCACAAATTGACGAACCTGCCGGCATATAACGGGTCGGAAAAGAAATTCGAGAAAAATCCAAATAGCCACATCACAAGAGGTTGTTTGGCATCATAGAGAGAGTAATACAAAAAACCGGGAACATGTGTTTCGCGCCACGCCCAATCCAAATAGATAGACTCGTCGTTAAAAATTGGAATGAGAGTGAGTTTTGGAAGTCTCAGAAGAAAGTATACGATTCCCAAAAAAAGAACCGGGTTCTTTTTAAAGAAAAGAAAAATCTTTTTAATAAAATCCATAATCCATTCTATACAAAAAATAAGGGACATTGACTGACAACTTTTGGGGTAGTACACTGTTTGTCCCATGAACACGATTATTTGTAAGCATTGCGGAAAAGAAATTGAGATTACCGAAGCTCTTCTTCACCAGGTTGAAGAGAAAGTGAAGAAGGAAGTTTCCGAGGACCTTGAAAAAGAAATCGAAAAAGTGCGTCTGGAAACCGAAGAGAAGGCAAAATCCGAGTTTGCGAAAAAAAATTCCGAGGAGATCGAAAAGTTGAAGAAACAGAACGAAGAATTTCGTACACAAGAATTAAAGCTTCTTGAGGAAAAAAAGAAGCTTGAAGAAAAAGAGAAAGAG
>CAZMSF010000067.1:0-2397 GCA_964568885.1 uncultured Gammaproteobacteria bacterium | reverse complement strand
ATATAATAAAACCTGTTCAAATTAAGGCGTTTAGCTATTTTTATTATGAGTGGACACAGTAAATGGGCGACAATTAAGCGTCAAAAAGGAGCAAATGACGCAAAGAGGGGTCAGCTTTTTACGAAGCTGGCAAATGCCATCACAATTGCCGTAAAGCATGGAGGTGGAAATACCGACCCCAACTTTAATGCTTCTTTAAGGCTTGCTATCGACAAGGCGAAGGGAGCAAATATGCCGAAAGAAGGCATTGAACGCGCAATTCAGAAGGGTGCCGGAGGACCGGGAGGAGTTGAGCTTGATGAAGTGATGTATGAGGGATTTGCACAAGGTGGGGTTGGATTATTGGTCGAAGCCGTGACAGATAAAAAGCAGCGGACGGTTGCCGAGGTAAAAAATGTCATCGAGAAAAACGGTGGGACGATGGCAGGGCAGGGCGCAGTAAGTTATTTGTTCGAAAAGACCGGTGAAATAATAGTTCCAAAGAACGGAAAAAGTGCCGATGACATTATGAATATTGCGCTCGAGAATATGGTCTCCGACATCGAGGATGACGATGAAGTGATGTATCTGTATACCGAGCCTTCAAATCTGCAGATTGCTAAGAATGGATTGGAACAAAGCGGGCTGACCATTGAAGAGGCGTCTTTGATATTTCGCCCGATGTCTCGCATGACCGTTTCTCCCGAAATTGAGGAAAAGGTTATAGGACTTATTGAAAAATTGGAGGAAATGGATGACGTTCAAAAAGTATATACTAATTTAGAGTTTGCCAGCTAATTCTAAAATGTTCGCGCTTACTTTATGATAATTCTCGGCATTGATCCAGGGACCAATAGGACAGGGTGGGGCGTTATTACTAAAAATGTCGAAGAAGTAGAGGGGAAAAGCATTAAGTATATCGCACACGGATGTATTGTTACCGAAAAGATAAATACTATGCCCGAACGGCTTTTGCTTCTTCACGGAATGCTGAATGATATCATTCAAAAGCATACCCCCCATTGTTTGATTGTTGAGAATATTTTTTTTGGTAGAAATGTAAAAACCGCAATTTCGGTAAGCCAAGCAAGGGGAGTTATTATGCTTTCGGCCGCTTTATATAATCTTCCGGTTTTTGAATATACTCCAAGTACCGTGAAACTAAGTCTGACAGGGAGCGGAAAAACGGAAAAAAAAGGAGTGCAGGAGACGGTAAGGAAGCTTCTTAATTCAAATAGAAGAAGGTTAGCTTTTAACGGTAAAAAATCGAAGGACTTTGATGATAGCGCCGACGCGCTGGCAATTGCTCTCCACCATGCGTTGAAGTTTGTATAGCTCCTTATGAATACACTTCTTAGGATTGTAAGACTTAACAAAAGACAAAAATTCGTAATTGCTGTTCTGGGTCTTTCTCTGGGGGTTTTCTTGAGTGAACACTTTACAGGTGTTCAGCTCTTGCTGCCAGCCTTGCTTCTTGCTGTAGCAACCGATGTGCTTTTACTTTTGATTTTGCGTGACGACATAAAGGGAACGTTTTTTGGTCCTATTCTTGTATTGCCTTTCTTCTTTACTCTTGCTTTTCCTTTTTTCTACGCACTTGTTCCTACAAGACTTTTAAGCCGCATCATTATTACTTTCATTTACGCGTTCGGTCTTTACTCACTTTTCCTCACCCAGAATATCTTCGCCGTTTCCGGAATCCGGACCATAAATTTGCTGAGAAGTGCCCGCATCGTTGCATTTGTTATAACTCTCCTTGTTTTTTATTTTCTTGTTAATTTTGTTTTTTCATTACGTCTTCCTGCACTGATAACGCCCCTTGCTATTTTTCCCTTATCATTTCTTATGAATATACAGTCTATCTGGACTTACAGTCTCGATACAACCCAGACTAAAACGATAACGCTGTTTTCGCTTGCCATAGCAGCCGGTATCCTTCAATTGTCATACGTTTTGGTCCTCTGGCCGGTGAATGCGTCCATTTATTCGCTATTCTTAACCGGAATATTCTATACCTATTCCGGTCTTTGCCATGCATGGCTTGAGAGACGCCTTTTTAAAGGGATATTGTGGGAATATATTTGGGTTGGTTTTATATCGGTGCTGTTTCTGGTGATCTTCTCCAAATGGGGAGTTTAACTTTTCCTGGTTAGTGTTAATGCTAAGCTTGAGGCTATTTGAGGCTAAATTTGGAGTATTATATCCCATAGTATATATTTATACATTTTTTTTATCTCGTCATTGTTCTTTTTTAAAATCCAGTTATGTTTCTATTTTGTTCATTAAAAAATCTTGCATGAGAATAAAATTAGAAGTAGTAGGGTGAATAATTTTTTTCGAAGTGAATAGAGTGATAAGATAGACTCAAATGATATAGTTGGATATAGTAGGGGAGCATCCTATAATTTTTATCCCATA
>CAZMSF010000066.1:0-2450 GCA_964568885.1 uncultured Gammaproteobacteria bacterium | reverse complement strand
TCTTCCATGTTTTTGCAATCTTCATAGAATGGAAACGCAATTCTTGATGCGATGATTTTTTCTTTAATTCTTGCCCACTCTACTCCAATTCCAATAATAGCTTTTATCGAAGGCGTATCGGAAATGATTTGCCCTAAATCGGAAAAGTCCGAATTTTTGCTTGAACCACCTAGAATAAGAATTTTCGGCTCATCAAAGCTTTCAATTGCTGCAATTGCGGTTTCGGGCGTCGTTGAGAACGAGTCGTCAAAGTAAGAAACTCCTTTTACGGTTGCAACGTGCTCTATTCTGTGCTCGAGCCCTTTAAATGACTTAATAACAGGAATCACCGATTTCATTGTTGCACCGCTGCAAAGTGCAGCTACCGTTGCAGCACATACGTTCTCCCAGTTATGTTTTCCCGGAAGTGCAACATCTTTTGTATCTAAAATCGACTCTTCTTCTTCATGCATTTTTAGATACATCTTTCCCTCCCTCACAAAACATCCTTGCATTACATCCTGTTCCCGGCTGACTTTGTAAACCGTACCCGTAGTAACGATGTCTGATTCATTGCTTGCAGGATAATCTTTATTAACAACCGCGAAATCATCCGCATTTTGGTACCTAAAAATATTCCTTTTTGCCTCAACATACTCGTATACGTCGGCGTGATAATCCAAATGCTCCGAAGTTGTCATAAGCATAACTCCAACATGTGGACTTTTATGAAGGTCCATAAGCTGAAATGAAGAAAGCTCTAAAACTACTTTTGAATCTTTCGTCAAATTTGATAGGAAAGAAAGCGGAGGAACACCGATATTCCCTCCCAAATACGCGTCGAACCCTTCTTTTTTGAGCATTTCATAAATAAGTGTTGAAGTTGTCCCTTTCCCTTTTGTCCCTGTTACGCCGGTGATTTCGCAGGGGCAAAGATCAAAAAAAACTTGGGTTGCAGAAGTTACCTCAATCCCAGCCTTTGAGGCTTCAGCTAAAACCTCACTGTTCGGATGAATACCCGGAGAACGAAAGATACTATCAAAACCTGAACGGATTTCTATTTTTCCAAATCTAAACTTAACTCCTTCATTTTCGTATTTGGATACAATTTCAGGGTCAAAATCCTCACGTTTTTTTTCATCAAAAACGGTAAGCGCAGCTGCGCCATTTAAAAAATCGCAAACGCTTTGTCCTTCAATTCCAAAACCCAAAACTGCGACACTTTTGTTTTTAAATCTCTCCATGGTTATAGTTCTATGTGTTCTGCCTCAATTGTATCACCTGTAAGCCTGTTTGCGACATTTTCAAACCGTTGCCTTTCGCCTGTTGTGTAGTATTTGTCATTATTTTTTCTCTCCGATAGAAGCTTTTCATTTTCAAGAACCTTTTTAAGCCTTCTTGCAACTGCACCTCCAGAATCGGCAACCAGAACGTTTTTGCCAACAATTTTTTGAATTTGACTCTTCACAAACGGATAATGTGTGCATCCAAGCGCAATTGCATCTACATTTTTTCCAAGCAACGGCTTTAATTCGTCGTTTAAAATACCCGTAACCTCTTCGGAGTCTCTTTTCCCTTCCTCAATTAGGTCTTCAAGGTGGGTTTCTCCGATGGTAAGCACCGTCTTATTGCTCGCGAACTTCTTAATCAAGTCCTCCAAATACTCACTTTTTGATGTTGCCGGTGTTGCAAAAACCGCAATAACACCTGTCTTTGTTGCCTCAGAAACAGTTTTTATTACCGGAACAACTCCAAGAATAGGAAGGTTGAATTCTCTCCTCATTTCCTCAATTGTCATAACCGTTGCGGTGTTACAAGCAATAACAACAGCTTTAACGTTTTTATTCGTAAAAAACTTAATGATTTTTTCCGCTCTTTCAAGTAATTCCTTTTTTGTCTTAGAGCCATATGGCATAAGTGCCTGGTCAGCAACATACACGGTAGTTTCGTTAGGCAAAAGGTGGTGAATTTCTGTCAAAACGGAAAGACCGCCTACTCCCGAATCAAAAACGCCAATGGGATAATTATTCATAAACAAAGTATGGGTAAGACTGGCTTATTTCTGGGAAAGTTATACTACTAAATTTAGTAGCTGGAGTGGGGTTCGAACCCACGACCTCAGCGTTATGAATGCTGTGCTCGAACCAGCCGAGCTCTCCAGCCAAATGGGCGATACATATTGTACCATGTGAGGCTAAAAAACAAAAATGGCGGAGGAGGCGGGATTCGAACCCGCGAGTGCTTACGCACGCATACTTTCCAAGCATGTGGAATGGACCACTATCCGACTCCTCCAATTGTAATGAGGTGGCGGACAAGCTCTGCTTATCCGGCTCCTCCTTAATTTTGTAACGTAGAGTTGGAGAACATTTTGATTATCAAAATTTCATCCGACTCTTCAAAAACTTCCAACTACTTTACCAATGATTGAATTATTGGCAAAGCTTTTTCAAAGACTGTCTTGTCACTTT
>CAZMSF010000065.1:0-2486 GCA_964568885.1 uncultured Gammaproteobacteria bacterium | reverse complement strand
CACTTCTTATACTTTTTACCTGAAGCGCACGGACATGGATCATTCCGACCCACTCCCTCTTTTTCAACTATCTTCTGAGTGGTTTCCTCAAGGTGTAGTCTACCCGAAGCAAGTTCTGATTCGGAAAACATGCTCGGAAATATCCTGGTAATCCTCCCTATCTTAAATTGATAGCCCATTTCTAGTCCAATAACAAGCCAGCGTTGACACCTTCCCTGTTTCATTAAAGCAGCTGATCGCACCAATTCTTCGTGAAGGTACTGCCCTTCAGCATAGGTAACAGTAAATCCGTACTCTTCTGTAAAAGGTATCCGAGCAGTTCTTAACTTTTTTTCGCTTAATCCTAAAATCAGATGTTCGAGCGCTCTCTCTAAACCATTCCGACTGTCTTCTCCCATCCCAAGAATCATCGAGGCGGCCTCAAATCTTCCTGAGAGCTTAGAATTTCTGATAGCTTCTAGCAAAAGACTTACTTTTTCTGAGAGAATCTGAGTCGGAACCTGTGGATTTTCACCTTTAGATTTCTCTATAAAGTAAGTATCGATACTGCGCATATAAGAAGCATCAAACGTGGTCCGATCTACATCCTTGAATGATAATTCGTGATACTGGTTGAGAGAGTTATACAAAGCCACGTGCTCTATTTCATCGTGTTGACTTAAGGCAACTTCTGAAGATGCTTGCAATCTTTGTTCCAAAAAATGAACAAACCTAATTTCGCTATCCTTAAAAAGCTCTCCGATTACCTGAAGATCGTCTACGGATACATGCCAGGGAAAGGCGCGACTAAGTCCCGGGTCTAGCACCGATAACGCTACTATTCTAGCCCCAACCCATCCCAGTCTTTCACGCGTTACAATAATACGAAAAATTCTACGGAAATCAGCTTGTTTTATTGTAAACAAAGCCCGTTTTCCGCTTTCATCAAAAAACTCAACTTGCGGAGCAGATTTTATATACTTTTCAGCGCGCTCTGATTGGTGTTGCCCTTTTATTATTAGATCAGAAAATTCTCGCTCCATGCTTTTCGGTGCCCCTCTTGATGCCCCTTCAGAAAATCCTCCCGCTTTTACTTCAACAATAAAGAGAACGTCATCAACTCCGAGCAAAATATCTAATTCGGTTAAGTCCCCTATTTCATCCGGATTTGGATAGTAAATATTTTGGTAAACAAAATCTGGCTTTACAAGTGATGCCAGCAAATTTTTTGAGATAAGCTCCGCAGCATCAGATCTTTGCTTAGCAAGCTCAGAAACTTTTGTAGGGAACCTTGCATACATATCCGACTCTATGATTTCCGCAATACGATCTTCAAAACCAGAATGATAAAAAGTGTAAAATCTTCCATCTGCTTCAAGAAATGGCTTGTAATGGAGTATGGAAGTTGAAAGAGGACTCAAATCATCATCTTTTTGATTTTCATGAGGTGCCGAAATCGATTCTCCGGGTTTTACAGACAAAAGAGATAATATGGATTTAGGCAATGATGTGACATCAGTAACATCAAAGACTGCTGACGTAAAAGTTAATCTTGCTTTTTCCTGAGCATCTTCATTCAAAAGTTGAAATTCTTCGGTACTTAGTGCCGCTCTTGTTTCTTCTAGCTCTTCTACTGAAGCATCGGGACTGATAGAAAATCCCTTCTTTAAAAGCCTCTCTCTCAAAACCTCTATGGCGGCAACAGATTGTCGGTATCTATCTATAACACCGGTCTTTTGATAAGCATCAATCTCACTTAAACCCTTAATAATATTATCAACATCAGTTCCGTAAACCTCTTTAATCCATCGTTCATAGGGTGTGAGAGAATTTTTCCAGTATTGTTTCAGAAAGAATGGGTACTGATGGACACGAATTCCCAAACGCATGCCATCCAGAAAAAATCTTAGCTCATCAATCTCGGATGGAGGGTTGGCCGAAGTCTTCCTTGTAAAAAGAAAGGTTTGAGTCAGCGTCATTATCTTCATTACCTGGCCCCAAATCTCATTCCATTCCTCTTCAGTAACTCCCTTTTTATCGGTATTTTGTGATGTTCTAGCAATCAAATACTGTATGTACTCCAATGCCGGCAAATAGCGCGTCTCTTCGGATCCATACTCATTCTCAAAAGAATACTTCATGAAAAGAGGCAACACCATGTAGGTTGCCCTATGCATAAGCTCAACAGGATCATGCTTCGTTATCAATGATTGAAGCCTCGCTACCTCACCAGGAAATTCCAAAAGGACTTTCTTGTTTTCCTCCGCCGAAAGACGGAGAATTTCTGCATGTTGCTCTGGACTCGAATTATTAGAAAATCGAACAAATCTACCGCATCTTTCAATTCTAAGAGGTCCATATTGAAGGACTTCATCCACTGGCATACGGATCATTTTTTTATTTTTCTTCCCACGGCTTTTTTTGCCCATACTTCTTTTCAAGATAGTTCACTAAGAAGAAAAGGGGTCAGGTACCTTTTTTTGGTCTTCCCCTAGTCCGTAGTGTCG
>CAZMSF010000064.1:0-2834 GCA_964568885.1 uncultured Gammaproteobacteria bacterium | reverse complement strand
CGAAAGATGGGGACATCGATTATATAACAAGAGTCAAATGCTACAAGATAATTCAAAAAAAATATGCAAAAGATTTTGCGACGCTAAGTCTTTTGCCCTTGGCAATGCGTATGGCAGGACCACGGGAAGCTGTCCTGCACGCAATTATCCGTAAAAACTTTGGTTGCACCCATTTTATTGTCGGGCGGTCGCATGCCGACCCGGGAACCGACAGAAATGGCAATCTTTTCTATGAACCATTCGAGGCCCAAAAAATTGTACAAAAATATGCGGAGGAAATAGGAATAAAAATTATTACGTTCAATGAGATGGCATACGATGAAAAGAAAAAGCAGTATGTTGAGGTCTCAGCTAAGAATAAAGATTCAAAAACAATTAAAAGGATTTCTGGCACACAATTTCGAAGAATGTTAAGGGAAGACGAGAAAGTACCCCAATGGTTTTCTTTTCCGCCAGTTATAAAAGTCCTTAAAAGAAGGGTCAAAAAACAAAAGGGTTTTTGTGTCTTTTTGACAGGGCTTTCAAGTGCAGGTAAATCAACAATCGCCAAAAGTCTCTCATTAATGCTTATGGATAGGTATAACAAACCGGTTACTCTTCTTGACGGGGACATAATTAGAAAACATCTCACAAAAGGACTTGGATTTTCCAGAGAAGACAGAGACGAGAACATCAGACGCATTGGTTTTGTGGCAGGCGAGATTGTAAAACACCAAGGGGTCGTAATCGTTGCTGCAATTGCTCCCTACAGAAAGGTACGGGACGAAGTGAGAGAAATTATCTCCAATGTTGGGACTTTTGCAGAGACGTATGTTTCAACCCCTCTTGCCATATGCAAAAAAAGGGATACGAAAGGGTTATATAAAAGAGCTGCTATGGGGTTGGTTAAAAACGTAACTGGCATTGACGATCCGTACGAAAAACCATTAAATCCGGAAATTATACTCGATACGACAAATCAGAGCGTTAAATCGTGTGTAGGGGAGATTGTAAAGTTTTTAAAAGCGGAAAAACTCATTAACTAATCTACCAATATCCCATTTGCCTTAATTTTTCCATCATTTTTTCTTTATCTTGTTCACGTCCTGACCGCTCTGTTGTTCCTGACTTCTTAGTGAATGGTTTTTCACCGATAGACCTGTACCCTTTGTCATATAAAGGGGAATAAGGGACGTTAAACAACTTTATATATCGCCAAATATCTTCTTCGGTAAAGTCCAATAACGGATGAATTCTAATATGGTCCGGACGAGGGGAAAAATATTTTTCATTTTTTCTTGCCGGATTTTCATCACGGCGAATCCCTAACATATAACCCTTAAGTTTGTATTTTTTTAATGCACGTTTAAGAGAATTTATTTTTGCTATTCTTGAAATCTCTTCTTTTAAGGCCAAACCGCGAGCTTTCTTGTAATTCGCTAAGTCAAGCTCGGAATGCCGTTCGATAAGTAATTTCAAGTTCCACTGGTGAGCAACTTTCTCAATGAATTTATACATTTGTGGAAATTCTAAAGTTGTGTCATTAAACATAACTCGGTATGGGATAACTCCGTTATACATAGTTAGGATTATATGCATCAGGGTAGTTGTATCTTTACCGCCTTTCCATGCAATTGCAATATGGTTAATTCCATATTTTTTCTCAGCTTGTTTTAAAATTTTCTTGGTCTTGGTAATTTTGTCCTGAAGAGTCATGGTTTCTTTTGTAGTATATAATGTAGGTCTATGTGCGCCCTTTGTCAAATTGCTGCAAGTGAAGTGCAGCTACAGTACACTGCAACTCTTCTCTCAAATCCTCAATTGATTCTGAACTATATTGACCCGGGCTCGGGATATGTCTTAGGCTCTAATCTCCCAATTTTTTTGGCGACGATATTGGGGGCTCTGTTTTCATCCTTATTTTTCTTAAGAAACAAAATATTTCCCTTTTTCCGAAAAAAGAGCATTATTGTTGTTCTTATTTTGCTTGTTTTATTCGCTGGTATAATGGGGGGTATGTCCTTGTTGGGTACCAAACAAACAAAAAAAGTTATTATTCTGGGTTTTGACGGGATGGATCCTAATGTTTTGCAGAAGGGGTGGGAGAGTGGACGTTTTCCAAATCTAAAAAAACTCAGAGACAACGGTTATTTTTCACCGCTCCAAACGGTTGTTCCGCCTCAATCTCCCGTTGCATGGGCAAGTTTTATAACAGGGGAAAATCCTTCAAAACACGGGATATATGACTTTATTGAGCGTGACCCTGCGAATTACGGTTTGAATTTGGTTTTTTCAGGTAACGATAAGAATACGACAACGCTTCACGCAACTCCTTTTTGGGAAAAGACAAGTGCAAGCAAAATTTCCGTTACGGTTTTATTCTTGCCCGATACATTCGAGCCGCCAAAATCATTAACCGGCGAGATGATTTCGGGAATGGGTGTGCCTGATGTTCTTGGTACTCAGGGAACTTTTACTCTGTTTACTACAAAAAAATATCCGACCGATGATTATACGTGGAGAGGGAAGGTATTTACCGTTTCCAAGGACAAAAATATTGCAAGCAACATTGAGGGTCCAAAGTACAATGCGGGTACCAATACAAAAGTATCAACAATACCCTTTAGTGTGCGAACTTTAGGTGATGATACGGTAGAAATTTCCGTCCAAAATCAAGTTTTTAGGCTAAAGAAAGGCGAATTTTCGAATTGGAAACGCCTGGAGTTTTCAATTGATTTTTTTACGAAAGTAAAAGGAATAGTGAAGTTTTATCTTAAAAGTGCAACCCCGGACTTTGAACTTTATATGTCACCAATAAACTTTGATCCGGAGACACCTTTAAAACCAATATCTAC
>CAZMSF010000063.1:0-3273 GCA_964568885.1 uncultured Gammaproteobacteria bacterium | reverse complement strand
GAAATGCTTGAGGCCTCAAAATCTTGGCCAATGGCAAGAGCGGTTTTAGAGTCATATGGTCCGCCAGCGGATCCGGCGGCCGAAGCTGCCAGACGGAGCATGATGGAGCAGATGCTTCGAGATCCCCAGTTGTTAAAACGTCTGACTGAGCATTTTGGCGAAATATATAATGGCGAAAACGCAGTCTTGCAAGAAGCTTTCCTTCAGGCACAGGAGAATTTTGAAGTTGAAAGAAACAAGAAGAATTTAATCGAAGCAAAAATTACCGCTGGAAATGCGGAGTTGGCGACAATTAACACCAAATTAGCCGGTTACGAAAATCCGATGGCGGTAGGATCCCCTGCTCATGAGTTGGCTACCCTGAAGGCAAGCCCTTATGCAAATGAAGCAGCAGTGCAGAGGTTGCAAGACGATTTAGACACTCAAAAAGCGATAATTAGAAGAAACCAAGAGCTTGTCGATAGGAGGACGGGCGTTTTGGCTCCGGCTGCACAAACCGCCATAACGAATGCACAGCACGAAATTGACACGCGTATTCGTGGAGAATTGGCAAGAGCCCAGCATGAAGTTACGAGGATTAGAGAGTTGCAGCAGGAGCAAGAGTCATTGGCAAAACAAAGAGAAGACAAAAACAAAGAGCTTGGAGAGTTGACCGAGAAATTGGCCGATGCCGACATCACCGCCGAACAAGCAGAGAGAGAATTTAATAAGGCTAAAGCGCTCAGGATTGCCCAGGAGGAAGAGTTCGTAAATAAAATTCAAGGGATGATACGGGAGGCGGGGAGGAGACACATAAAGGCCGAGGGCCAAGCCAATGAAACCGCCCAAAAGAAGCTGGCGGAAAGAGCAGAGTCAGATGCCCAAGATAGAGATGAGAAGCAGCTTCAGACGTGCATGAATGAGAATTGGAGAAGGACGAAGCAAGTTGGAGTCGTGAGGACTCGAACGGTTGAAGAAGTTGATAAAGACGAGGTAAGAGCAACCTACGAGAGGGCTATCCGAGAGAGGGGTATGGATTGGTACGTGAGAAATTCTATGGAGACACATTTAAGAACCCTGACTCCCGGCTCTACCGAATATGCTGAGGAAAGAAGAAGGCTTGATGAGAGATTCCGCGATACTGAATTTATGAAGAAGATGAATACGATTGCGATGGAAAGACTCTTTAAGAATTACTTAGAAAGCGGGAACAAGCTTAAAAAAGAGGACGTTTCTATTCTGACCGAAACCGAGGGTGGACTTGGTGCTGTTGATAGAGCTCTTGAGGCAAACAAGGCGGTTGCTGGAGCAATTGAAAAACTGAAGGGTCAGAAAGGCTTCAGCGGTTCAAATAGAGAATTCATTGCGCGTATCGCAAAAGACAAGAAGACACACGGACTGCTTGCCGGACTTCTTGCCCTTGCGTTTGCTTCTCCATTTCTTATTGCAGGCGGAACCGTTGCCGGGGCACTCTATGAAAAAGGAGTCGAAGCCGCATTTACCGGTTCGGGAGCTGCGCTTGATGCGCTTGGCTAACTTTTTCAGGTTTCAATACCATGCCGTGGGCAATTTTTTTCAGCGAATTTCTCATTCTTTTTTTAACGTCCCGTTTTCTTTTTAAATCGTTTTTTGCGCTTTTGTATTTTGTTTTCCGTAGCCAAAAAGCGGCAATTTTTCTCATTTCCGGATTTTTCCTCCCGGGAGTTTTGGTCCATGAGTTAGCGCATCTTATTGTTGCAGAACTTTTGAGAGTAAGAACGCATGGCATTGAATTTGTTCCCGAGCTTTCGGGAAATTCACTTAAAATGGGAAGCGTTAAGGTGGAGAAGAGTGACATTTTGAGAAGTCTTCTTATTGGCATTGCCCCGGTTGTTGTTGGAATTACCTTGTTGACTCTTTCAATATATATTCTGGGCAGGGTATTTTCCTATTCGCAAATATTCTCGTCTGTCTTGTCTTTTGTGACGACCATGTCTATCGGGTATGTGGTTTTTGTCGTGGCAAATACGATGTTTTCAAGCAAAAAAGATATCGAGGGGTTTTTGGAAGCGCTTATCATCGGGGGAATTATTGTGGGGGCACTATATTTTATGGGGTTATCACCCCACGCATGGCTGGTTATGGTTTTTGGTACAAAACAAGTGATGGATTTTATCCGGCAGGTGGACTTACTGTTGACGGTGCCTGTCGGGATAAACGTTGTTGTAGTTATGTTGTCGCTTCCTCTTCTGAAAAAGCTTCATCTTAACTAAGAAGTTAAATTGATGGGTTTGCAATCTGCTGCACGCCGGTAAGAGTAGAGATAAGGTTTACAAAAAAGAACGAAAGAAAAATAATAAGAAGCCCGACGACGGCCCAGGTTATGGTCTTTTTTGCGCTGTCGACTTTTGTCTGATCCCCCCGGGACATTATGTATTGAGCGCCGCCCCAGATAATAAGAACAAGCGCAACAATTCCTGCAAAAACCAAAGCGGCATTTATGACGTTGTGAATTACTATTGGAATACACCCCAGAGTTGCAACATCACCATTTTCGAGGCATTTGTCCCAAGGCATATGAATTCTATGAGCCGGTTAGCGTAGGAAGCTGCAGGTTGAAGAGACTGAGATTGAAGAGTCCAAGGATAAGGTTGAGGATAAAGAATGCCAAAAATACAATAATAAGACCGATTATGGCCGCAATGATTTGATTTCGTGCCGCTTCAACGCCGCCCTTATCACCGCCTGATGTTATCCATTTAATACCTCCCCAGATAAGAAAGAGGAGGGCAACAAGAACGGCGATAACAAAAACAATAGTGATTACAAATCCCAAAACGGAACCGAGACTGAGTCCCTTGCCAGCACACGCTGCTTTTAAAGCACCGCTATTTGCATTCGGGCTTTGGCACGGATCAAGAGAGTCGGCTGCATAAAGGTAGGGAGCGGTTGCAAGAAAAAGGTATGCGGCTGAAGCAATTCCACCAATTTTTTTCATATCTACTTTATTGTTATCAGCTTTACTCTTTGTTGTCAAGTACGGTCTTGTCCCCTACAAAGACAAATTGAATAAATCAAGGTTGGGGTCGATTGCTTTGAGGATAAAATTTACTGCAAAAAATGAAACAAAACATATGAGAAGTCCGACAATTGCATAAATTATGGTTTTCCTTGAGCTCTCAACTTTACTTTTATCGCCTTCGGACCACACCCAGGTGAGGCCGCCCCACACTAAAAAACCAAGCGCCAAAATAATACAGGCAAAAAGAAAAAACTCAAGGCCAATACCGATTATTTTTCCTCCTCCATTTGAAA
>CAZMSF010000062.1:0-3413 GCA_964568885.1 uncultured Gammaproteobacteria bacterium | reverse complement strand
TGTGGGTGATAAAGGAGTCGGACCTTTGACCTCGTTCTTATCAGGAACGCGCTCTACCGTTGAGCCAATCACCCATTCTGTATGGTAATTTGCAAGACGGCAAACTTGTTTACCGTTGAGCCAATCACCCAAGAAGACAATTATACCAAAATCGCCTCAAAAGAACCATATAATTCTTCTTGCGATTTCAATCCTCCTTCTGTAGAATGAATAAATACTTCTTGCCGTACAATACTCATGGTTTTATCAGATAGGGATATCAAAGCATACATTAGGGAAAAAAAGATTGTTATTACGCCTGCTCCGGATTTCAAAACGCAGCTCGGAACATGCTCATTAGACCTTCGGCTCGGCAACAAATTCCGCGTTTTTGACCACAGCAAAAATCCCTACCTTGACCCTACAAAAAAAGACTATACCAATGAAATAACCTCTGAAGTAAAAGTTAAAGAGGGGGATGCATTTATTATGCAGCCGGGAGATTTTGTTTTGGCTGTTACTATGGAGCGGGTCAAAATTCCTCACGACCTTTTAGGAAGACTTGAGGGTCGTTCGTCACTTGGAAGGCTTGGTATAGTGGTCCATTCGACCGCAAGTATTTTTGATGCGGGATGGGACGGGCAGTGCGTATTGGAGTTAGGCAATTTGGGCCGCATGCCAGTTGCGTTGTATCCTGGAATGCGAATTTGTGCGATGGCATTTGAACAATTATCGTCACCCGCCGAAGTACCATACGTTAAGAAGAAAGAAGCCAAATATAAGTTTCAGTCAGGTCCTCAAGAGAGTCGGTATAATCAAGATAAATAAAACTGACTGAAACTTGGCTTCGCTAAATTCCAGTCAGGTCCTCAAGAGAGTCGGTATAATCAAGATAAATAAAACTGACTGAAACTTGGCTTCGCTAAATTCCAGTCAGGCCCTCAAGAGAGTCGGTATAACCAAGATAAGCCTACAAAATAAACGTTTCTCACGAACAAGATACATTTCAGCTGCTGATTCGTTAGAGGATAAGTAAAAATATACCGGCAACTATAACCAATAATGCTCCCCCTATTATCGTAGCGGTTTGCGCAAGTCCTCCGGGTTTTGCGATGGTAGGTGTAGCAGTTGGTGGAATGTCGGTTGCGGTTGCTGTAGGTGGAACGGTTGGTGTTGCCGTTGAAGCAATAGTTGGAGTAGGTGTTTGAGTAGAAGCAATCATTGTGGGTGTTGGGGTACTTGTTGAGGTTGGTGTAGGAGTGCTCGTTGCCGTCGGGGTAGGAGTATTTGTTGGAGTGGGGGTTGATGTATTTGTCGGTGTCGGAGTGGAGGTGTTTGTCGGACTGATTGTTGCCTCCGTAACGGAGGGTGCTTGCGTTATTGACACGGTTGTTGTTACCGTCAATGTTGTCGAAGGAGAAACGGTCAGCGTGGTGGAGGGAGTGAGTACGGGTGGAACTATCTCCTGGTCAAGCACGGAGCCAAAGTCGGTCGTCCAAAACCAATTATTACTTGAGGGGTCTTTTATTCTCGCAATACCTATTGCTACCGACTGCGAATCCTTCATTTGTTCGCGATGCGCGTATGTGCAGTTGCTGCCATTCGCATCTCCGTCGCATGCATTTTTCCATGAGTCGAATGCACTTTGTCCGGTTGCACCTGTCCATGCGATATTTTCTGCAATATGAGGGGCATTGTACCCGAAGGAAGGAATGCGTGTGTTTATGTTTCTGCCTTGTGAATCAACATGGTCGAGATGCCCTGAAGATGCCATGTCGTTTGACATCCAGTCCGATGATTCGGTAAGTTTTACGGAAACTTTTAGTGGAGAAAGTCCAAATGTTGCACGGTAATCATTGATAAGCTTTAAAAAATTCCATTCTTCAGCATCAACATCTTTTGTTAAAGGAGTGGGAGAAGCAGTTGTTGATGGGGTAGTTGTTTCATTTCCGCTTGCCCGCTGTCTATTGTCCTGCTGTTGCTTGATAAGAACGGTCGTTATGATAAGGGCGATTAAAACAAAAGATATTGCCCCGATAAGAATAAATTTTTTCTGCATGATTAATCAAATTTTAAATAAGCCTCTTTTTGCAATTGAATGCGGAAGTTTTAAAAAAAGCTTCCTGAAAATAGGAAAAGAGTCTTGCCTCTGTTCCCATACGGTCACTTCGGTAAATTTTTTCTGCACAGTTAATATTAGCGTGTAGGGACAAGACAAAGCAACACCGATAGCATTCCGCTTCAAATTTTGGTACACTCCTATACTAGAGTTCAAATTTGGCGCGGTGGCTCGTGAGATGCTCCACTTCGCCTTGAGAGAAATGGCGCGGTGGCGAAGTGGTAACGCGGGGGTCTGCAAAACCTCTATGCGAGGGTCCGATTCCCTTCCGCGCCTCAAAATTCCCAAATCCCCTATAGTTTTTTTGCAGAAATCTGTTATGAAGCTCCACGGGCTCACGCCGTGGTGTCTTCTGGCATAAGCTTCACAGCAAATGCTGCTCAGCTTAACTGCAAACCGCAAAAGCGTCCTGCAGAGATGAATTCATCTATGGGTACCTATGCATGGATTCATGTGCTATAATTTCTTCTTGTGGCAAGTCCGGAAAAAGGCGGCGGAGGTGTTATCGAAGCCTATAAAAACGTCAACAGATATATTATGGCAGGTGCTTTAAGCATGGCTTTTTTGGGTGCTTTTTTTGCTCCGCCACTTATTATCCCTGCCCTTGAAATAGCAGCTGCAGAGGGACTAAATCTTATTGGGACAAATTTAATGCAGGGTGCCTTCGCAAAAAAGTCATAGCTCATTTTTCCTCTTTGTTATGTATTGTTAGCCAGCTGTCAAGATTGTCTTTTTAGTTCTGATAAAATAGCCGTATGAAAGAACAATATGTACCAACCGAGCCAATAAAAAAGGGTATGCGAGTTGCCGCCTTCTCAGGAAAGGCTGTTTTTGAGGCTATAAAACCTGTTGTTGAGCCTCGAATGAAACGCAGTATTGCAGTGCTTCTCAATGACCTTTTCGGTAGCAAGTAGTTAGCGGATTGAGGTTTTTATTCCTTTAACTTTAGTGGCTGGTGTTATGGGATTTTCGGAAACTGTCGGAGTAGGTGATGGCGGAATAACAGTAGGAGTGGGTGTAGCAACTACTGAAGTCGGGAGGACAATTGTTGGAGTGGGCTCCGACGCTTTTTGACGCGTATCTTGCTGATTTCCCAATTGCTGAATTGTCAGTGGCAGTATCAAAAGTGCTATTGCAAGTGCTCCCACGGGAATAAGTCCGGTATAATTTCTCCCTTTTTTTGGTATTTTTGCACCTCCGCCCGGAATTGGATTTTGAACCGAGTCATTCAATCCAATTTTAGGGGCAAGAGGGCCTTGAAAAGAATTTTGTGGTATTTCTGCCATCGTTAGATAAATAGTAACACGAATTAGCG
>CAZMSF010000061.1:0-3544 GCA_964568885.1 uncultured Gammaproteobacteria bacterium | reverse complement strand
TTTACTGACATCAAAAAGCCGCAGTTTTGCGTTCACATATCTAAGATACGTTTTGTGGTAATCCAAATGCTCGTGTGTGATATTCGTCAGAACCCCGACGTCAAAATGAATTCCCCATACCCTATTCTGGTCAAGCGCATGGGAGGTCACTTCTAAAACAACATGAGTACATCCGCTTTTTTTTGCCAAGTAAAGATATTTTTGAACCGCAAACGGAGAGGGGGTCGTCACATGAAAACCCGTATCATATTCTTTTCCGTCAATTATAGCCCCTACTGTTGATATCACGGCCGTTTTTTTTCCCGACTGACGTAGGACGTGATATATCAGATTTGAGGTCGTTGTTTTTCCGTCAGTCCCGGTCACGCCGATAATAACCATCCCCTTTGCCGGAAAGCGGTACAGGATATTTGCGGCCAAAGCCAGTTGCTTGTGGGCGTAATTTTTAAGAGTACGGATGGTCATCGTGGTTTAATTATACTAATTTTCTTACTTTGAAGGTTCTATGTTATATTTTTGGATGAGATCCCTGGCAATTGAGAAGAATGTGGGGGCTGCAGTTTCTGCGCCGTAAATTGAGGAGTGCGGCTTATTGATGACAACGAGCATCGTGATTTTCGGGTCCTCGGCCGGGAAAAAGCCGATGAATGAAGCGTTCGTGTTGGTAGGGTCATAGTGCCCCGCAACCGGGATTTGGGCAGTTCCGGTTTTGCCCGCGATATTATAATTGGGGATTTTTGCAAATTTCGCCTCCCCTTTCTCAACTGCATTCACCATCATCCACGTGACCACCTTGGCGGTTGCAGAACTTACCGTTTGTCCTACTTCTTGAGGCTTTATCTGAATAGTTTTGTTGTCCGGGGTTATGATTTTATCAACAACCATAGGGCGCATAAGTTTTCCCCCATTGGCTATGGAGTTAACGGCCGTAATAAGCTGGATGGGAGTAACGGAGATTCCCTGCCCGAAGCTTGCCGTCGCCAAATCGATTTCGTGCCATTTCTTCAGAGGCCTCAGCGCCTCGGTCACTTCTCCCTGAATGTCAATGCCGGTTATGCTCCCGAGTCCGAATTTCTTGATGTAGTCAACAAAACGCTCAAGTCCCAATTTCTTCGAAACAAAAACCATACCGGTGTTATCCGAGTGCTGGATAACCTCATTCATCGTGATATTTGGCAGATACTGGTCGTTCCAAGTTTTGATATTGTATCCGCCTATCTCGACAGGGCCCGCGCAGCTGTCACACCTTGTGTCGGGAGTCACCAATCCGCTGTCGATTCCTGCCGCCATGACAAGTACTTTAAATGTGGAACCCGGCTCGTAAAGGCTTGAGATTATCGGACTCGTATACGTCGAGCCGTCGAATTCCCAATATTTTTGCGGATCAAATTTAGGGTATGAGGACGCGGCCAGGATTTTTCCGGTTTTCGTCTCCATGACAATTACACTTCCCCCTTCCGCCTGATACTGCTCGATTCCTTTCTTAAGGTCAGTATCAACTACATACTGCACCGACCGCTCAATGCTTGTCACCAAATCCCGTCCGTCTATCTTTTTGTCCTCCCTCACATCCGTCAGAATAGGATTTCCAACCGCGTCTTTTATGAGATACGTGCTTCCCGGCCGGCCCCGCAGCTGCCGGTCATAGTACCCCTCAAGGCCGAAATACCCCTGGTCTTCTCCGTCCTGATTTTTCCCGACAAACCCCACCAAATGCGCCGCCATCGACGCTTCCGGATAATTTCTCTCAGTCTGCTGCTCAAACCCCAGTGCGCCAAGCTTGAATCCTTCTATCTGAGTCTTTTGTTCATACGTCAGTCTGCTCTGAAGGCTCACCCAGTACAGATTTTGTGAAAGCCGTGCCGAAATCGAGGCTGCGTCGACCGACAAAACGGGGGCCAGTAAATTAGCATAATTGTCTTTTGAGTCTACTTTTTTGGGATTTGCGTACAAAAGGTAGCTGACTTTGTTGGTCGCGACGGGAAACCCATCATTAAACAATATGTCTCCCCTTTTTGCAGTTGTGACGAGTGACAATGAGCTCTGAGTTCTCCCGGCCTCCCGCAGGCTGTCGGCCTTTACTATCTGCCAGTAAAAAAGTTTCATTAAAATGACAAGGTAAAAAATGCTAAATACGGCGAGTACGGCTAGGAGACGGCCCTGGTCTCTATTCATTGTTGATACGTTAGCTTTGTGTCTTTCTGAAGAGAAATATAGCTGTGGTCGACCACAAATCCCAATGTTTTTGCTTTCTCCGAAATTGTCTCAAATGAAGTCTGGGCAAGCACTTTCGTGTTGAGGATTTGATTCTCCTCATCCAAAGAGGCGATACTTTGCTGGAGTTTTTTGACCGTTACACTATCTGAAGCCAATTTCCCGGAGAGGTGGATATTCAATAATTCCAAGCCAACAGCCAGTAAAAAGAGAAAAATGACGGTTATATATAACGGTTTGTGCATATTATATTTTTTCAAACACACGCATCTTGGCGCTTCTTGAGCGTTTATTTTTGCTTACTTCATTAAAGCCAGCGATAATTGGTTTTTTCGTGACAACCGTCCCACGTCCGTTTTTCTGAAACAGCTCGAACGTCTTTTTGACGATTCTATCCTCAAGCGAATGAAAGCTGATGACAACCAGCCTTCCGCCGCTAGTAAGTATTCCCACTCCCCCGTTAAGTCCCTTTTGCAACTGGTCAAGTTCCCCGTTTACCTCAATCCGAATCGCCTGAAACACCCGTGTCGCCGGATGAATCGGCTCGCTTTTGTGAGGAATACGCTCAATAATACTTGCCAATTCCCGTGTTGTTTTTATTTCTTTTTTCTTCCTTGTTGCTACAATTTCATCGGCAATTTTTATTGCGTTGTGCTCCTCACCGTACCGGTAAAAAATCTCAATCAATTTTTCTTTCGGATAGGAATTTACGACATCATACGCAGTGAGTTCCTGTGCCGGGTCCATCCGCATATCAAGCGTCTCGTCGTGCCGTATGCTAAATCCCCTTTGGGCACTATCCATTTGATAACCCGAAACCCCGATATCTAACAAAATCCCATCAACCTTTTCAAACCCATATTCTTTTGCAATTTTTTCTATCTCACCGAAATTTCCCTTCACAACAGTCAGTGCTCCCTCATCGATGTTTTGTTTTAATTGAGTTGAAACATGTGATATCGCATCATCATCCCGGTCAATCCCAAGAACTATGCCCCCGTTTTCCAAAATGAGTTTTGTGTGTCCGCCGCCTCCGAGTGTGCCGTCGATGTATTTTTGTCCCCGGACTACCTTGAGGGCAAAAACCGCTTCGCTTAACATAACCGGAATATGTGAAAAATTGCTCATGTTGTTTTTTTGTTTTCAAATACCTTTATAGCCTTCTCTTTTACCTGCAATGTGTTGAGTGCCCGGTAACTCTCAAAGCGCGCCTTATCCCAAATACTGATGTACCATGCTCCTCCTGTTATCACTACTTCCTCACGTATCTTGGCATACTCTTTAAGATATGCGGGTAAAACAAACCGGGCCTCACCGTCCAATTCCACCT
>CAZMSF010000060.1:0-3716 GCA_964568885.1 uncultured Gammaproteobacteria bacterium | reverse complement strand
TTAAGAAGAATGTTGTGTCCCCCCGCAACTGCAACCTCAACAGCACGCTTTACATACGCTTGCCCTTTAATATCTTTCATATCAAAGTCGTATTCCTCCCCTTCAATTTCTTCTTCGAAAGAAATTGGACGAACAGGAACCAATTTCTTGTTCCCAACAAGATGGTTGAAAAGGTCTTTGACGTTTTTAACGGGGTAGATATCAATTCCTTGCACTACTTCAGCCTCTTTCTCGTTTTGTTGCGGAATAAAAACGCTCTTCAACCCCTTCTCTTTTGCGGCAAGCACTATGGGAAGAATGCCTTTTGAAAGTCTGAGCTCGCCATTAAGCGACAGCTCTCCCACAAAAAGGGTGGTAGACGAGTCAAAAACGAGCTGGCCCGATGAAAGAAGAATTGAAACCGCTATGGGAAGGTCAAAAGCGGGGCCTTCTTTTGGAAGATCCCCGGGCGCAAGATTGACGGTCACCTTTTTTGTCGGGAATTCTGCTCCTGAGTTTTTTATCGCCGAGCGGACACGTTCTTTCGATTCCTCGACAGCTTTGTCGGGAAGACCGACTATCGTAAAAGACGGAAGACCATTTAAAATGTCCGTCTCAACCTCAATCAAAACCCCATCCAGACCAACAACCGTTGCGGACAAAACTTTACTAACCATAAAATTAGTATATAGTAATTATAAAACGGTATCGAGCAGCTATACTCCAATGAACTCAATAATAGCCAGGGGTCTAAAAAGAAAATTGACATGGATTTTTTTGTTTCTAGGGGTTTGTTTTATTTTTTGGCAGAGAGTATTTCCAATATTAAACCTTATGCATGTCACTTCGGAAGTAAAAATTCCTCAACAACAGGCGATAAATAGAAAATTTGAATGTAAAAAATCCGGCTATGTCTGTATTAGTAGTTATCTAAAGAGTGTCACGATAACAAGCGGTCCAACTGTTGCCCTTGAAAAATTAGAGTTGCTTTTAAAAAAAGGTGCCATAAGTAAAGATATTGATACACATGCACTTGCCCATACCATAGGGAGACAAACTGCTGAACATTTTGGTAGTAACTCTAATTCGTTTTTAATGTGTCCTATGTTCCTGTTCATCGGAGGATGTCAACATGGTTTTTTTCAGTACGTATTAGGTAAAGGGAAATCAACAGTAGAATCTGCAAATAAGCTATGCCAAAACATAGAAGAAGATAAAAAAACTCAAAAACTAACCTCCCTCTGTTACCATGGAATCGGACATGGCCTAACCATGATGTATGAGTACGATTTGAAGAAAGCAATAGGGGTTTGCGACAAGCTTAATCCAGGATCGGCTCGCTTCAATTGCTGGCTAGGCGCATATATGGAAATTCTTAATTCCGAAGCGAACGGTTTTATTAACTCAGAATATTTTTCCAAAACTGACCCCTATAAACCCTGTGACATGTTTGACGGCAGGCGTAGCTACGCATGTTTCACTTATATTCCCTATTATTTACTTTCTTTTTACAAGGGTTCAGTAATTCATGCAGTTCATTCATGCCAATACGCTCCTAAACAAAAATCAAGAGAGGCGTGTTCTATTGGTTTCGGCGTCCTTTTCTCACTTCCCCACTGGCTTCAAGAGAAAAACGACTCTACTAAAAACGTACCAAAAGAAGCAATAAAAAAATGTCAACTCTTTAATAAAAGCAGACTGAGAGGGTTTTGTTGGGAGGGAGCACTTAGAAATTTGTTTAATGCAAACTACCCACACGTTAAAGACAACGCAATTTATTTTTGTAAAAACACGCCCGACTACTATCAAAAACAGTGTTTTGAATCCATTATTTTTCAAATTCAAATACAAACAAATTCATCTAAAGAGAGACTTTACCAATGCCAAAGTTTACCTCTGCGATACAACCTGCATTGCATAATAGCATCAGCTAATATGAAGTGGCTTGCGTTGTTGTATTTTAAATTTGCAACGTCTCACAATCTTTATTTAATTGAAGACACCGTCTATAACATGCTTATTGCGAATTGAACGTCTGACTACAAGCTTCAGCCCCGACCACACGTCATCAATCGCCGCAACCTTTACATCAACAAGTCCCAACGGTAGGCATACCTCACGAATAGTGTTTTCTGTTATGTCCGTCTTCACACGGGAAGTCTTTTTGGGCCACGATATCCAAATTGAACCGTTTGGCTTTATGGCTTTAAAAAGCTGTGGAAGCATTTGTACAAGGGCACTTTTTTCTTTAAAAAAGATGTGGACAAAATCATGACCACCTCTTAATACGGGGTGGATTTCAATATCATCAATTTCCCCTAATTCCTCTATATATGAAGGTGGCGCAAATAAAAATACCGCCGAATATCCTGATTTTATTCCCAGTTTGTCTCTCAAAGACTTTCCCGAGTACCCCGACATAGAACAATTATATGCTGTGCTACAATGGAGGCACAATGGACGATGTTGAACGTATCAAGCAGAAATTGGATGTCGCTGACATTATCGGAAGTTATATTCCGATAAAAAAAGCGGGGAGAAATTTCAAGGCTGTGTGTCCATTCCACAACGAAAAATCTCCGTCATTTGTTATCTCTCCCGAAAGGCAAATATGGCATTGTTTTGGATGCAATAAAGGAGGGGACGTTTTTACTTTTATAGAAGAGTACGAACGGGTGGATTTTTCCGAAGCTCTAAAGCTTTTGGCGGACAAGGCAAACATTACTCTTACAAAAACGGTATTCCGCACAAAACAAGACGAGAAAAAGGGAAGAATTTACGAAATTAATCATCTCGCCTCTCAGTTTTACCATTATATTTTAACGGAACACCCAAGCGGAAAAATTGCTCTTTCATACGTGACTGACAAAAGGGAATTAACCCCGGCTCTTATCAAGACATATAATTTGGGGTTTGCCCCCCGCCAATCAAGCGCCCTTACTTCATACCTTGTCGGCAAAAAGCATTACTCAAAAGAAGAGCTCTTGGAAGCGGGCGTTTCAACCCTCAGAAACGGAAGGCTTTTTGACTTTTTTCAAAACAGGATAATTTTTCCTATTCAAGATGCGAGAGGAAATATCGTTGCTTTTTCGGGAAGAGGTCTTACCGACCAGGCTATTCCCAAATACATCAACACAAAAGAGACTCCGGTTTATATAAAAGGAGATACCGTGTTTGGCCTCTATCAGGCAAAGGATGCGATAAAAAAAGAGGGAAAAGTAATTCTTATGGAGGGGGAGTTTGATGTCATTACTTCATTTAAGGAGGGTGTCACAAATGCAGTCGCGGTAAAAGGAACTGCCCTAACCGAGAACCAAATACGCTTGCTTAAACGCTTCTGTCAAAAAATGGTGTTTTGTTTTGATACCGACCCTGCCGGAACGGAAGCCCAAAGGCGCTCAATTGCTCTTATTACTCATGAAGGAATAAACGCAAGCGTTGTTATTCCACCGGAAGGGAAAGATGCCGATGAGGTTTTGCGGGAAAATCCATTACTATTTAAAAAAGCGCTTAAAAATGAGGTGAATATTTATGATTTTATTATCGATTCGGCAGCCCAGAATGAAGACCCGACCACAGTTGAGGGGAAAAAGCATATTTTGTCACGGACTCTTTCTTACATCACAGACATTGAAAACGAGATAGTGAAAGAGCATTACCTGAAAAAGCTCGCCGAACTCCTTGACACCTCATACGAATCTGTCGTCAAAGAAGTGGAAAAAGCAAAAAAACCGGAA
>CAZMSF010000059.1:0-3719 GCA_964568885.1 uncultured Gammaproteobacteria bacterium | reverse complement strand
AATACTTAATACTAGATTCATAATATTTTTCAAAAAGGAGGTGATTTATTTTGGCAACGAAAAAAGCTACAAAAACTGATAATGATATGACAATAAAAATGTTCATTGTTGTTGCTCTTGTAATTGCATTTGTTGGAGGATATCTTATTGCTCGTGCGAAATACAAACCGCAACTTCAGGAACTTTCAAAAATGGTTCTTGATAAAGATGCAGCATTGCAACAAATGAAATCATATAACAATAAAATCATGATGAAAGATGACAAGATGTGGGTAGTTGAGAACGGCCAGGTAAAAGAGATGGACTCTGATGTCATGATGCCAAGCGGAGATAAAGTAATGATGAATGGAAAGGTAATGAGAGCGGATGGAACAGATGTGATGATGAAGAATGGTGAAGCAATAGATATGGATGGGAAGATGATGTCCGATGGGACTAATTAATCTTCTTTCTTAAATCTTAACAACTTCACTGTTTCTTTTACCGATATCCATAGGATAGTTTCCGGTAAATGCTGATGTTGAAAAGGCATCTTCAGGAAGTCCTGTTGCTTCTATCATTTTTTCATAGGGAAGGAAATGGAGCGTATCAGCACTAATATAGTGTTTCATCTCTTCAATTGACATGCGTGCTGCGAGAAGCTTGTTTTGTTGCGGGGTGTCTATTCCATAAAAATCAGGATATTTTACAGGTGAAGATGTGATAAGCATATGCACCTCAGCTGCACCTGCGTTTCGTATCATTCTTATTACTTCCCGGGGGGTTGTTCCTCTTACAATACTGTCGTCGACAACAATGACACGTTGACCTGCCAGAACTTCAGGAAGCGGTGTTAATTTTTCACGTACTTTTTGGGCGCGTATATCTTCTCCGGGGTCGATGAATGTCCTGCCGCTATACGTATTTTTTATGAGTCCCACTTCTTTTGGAATCCCCGATGCTCGTGCGAAGCCATGAGCAGCAGGAAGTCCGGAGTTAGGCACGTCTATAACAATGTCTCCTCTAACGTTCGGGAATTCTTCAGCAAGCATCTCTCCGAACCGCTCGCGTACTTTATAAACACTCTTGCCCAATAAATGGCTGTCCGGTCTTGAAAAATAAACAAATTCAAAAATATCTAATTTTTGGTCGCCATCAGCAAACTGATGCGAAGTAACTCCGTTCTTATCTATTACAACTTCCTCGCCCGGGCGTAGATCTCTTATATGTCTCATATCTTGTGTGAATGCACATGTTTCGGATGCAAGAAGATATCCGTTCTTGTATGAAGCAAGAGAAAGTGGGCGTATGCCTTTAGGGTCTCGAAGAGCGACAACTTTATCCTTATCCATAAGAACAAGTGAATACGCGCCTGTAAAAAGAGGAGTAGCCTCCCGAGCAGCTTCTTCAAGCGGTGCTCCACATTTCACATACTGTTCAATAGCCGCGTGCATCATCTCTGAATCATTCATGTGATTCGTATGAATTCCTCTTGAGTTAAGAAATGCTTCAAGCTTTGATGTATCGGGAATGTTCCCATTGTGGGCGAGTGCAAAAGATGCTACTTCTCCTACAATCGGTTGGAAATGAAGATTGTTTCCATTCCCGTTGCTTGTGCTATATCTATTGTGACCAACGGCAATGCTGCCTGGAAGATTTGTGATGTCAAAGTCTTCAGGGTCAAACACCTGAGTTACCAGTCCTCTTCCCCGCCTATCATACAAAGATTCTCCGTCAGAACTTACAACTCCCGAGCCCTCCTGTCCCCTGTGTTGGAGCCTGAAAAGTCCGGTGGTTACAAGCCGTGCGGCATTATCTATATCTGGAACATTTGCAGCAAAAACTGCACACTTCTCGTTTAACTCAGCAGCATGAACGATTGCTTCGGGAGATGGCATTTGCACTTTTACTATACTGACTAAAAATTAGGAATTCAAGAAGAAATTTAGGAATACTTTTTCAACAAATTCACCAAAGCATCCTCGCTCCACGAAAGTCCTTTTATGGAAGATTTTTTATTTTTATGTGACTCGAAGTGTGGAACAAGCACTTTCTTTGAATAGGTTTTAATTACTGTTGGATGAATATAATAATTTCTACAGACCGCAACGGTATTATTGAGGTGTTCAGCCACCTTTTTTACGGTTTCAACAACATTCTTCTTTATCTGACTTGGATTTTCTGCTTGCCCTTTTTTATAAAAAATTTCAGATGACAGTGTAGTTGCTCCCCATGTCCGGAAATCTTTTGCGGTAAAGTCATTCTGTGTTATGTCTTGTAAAAAATCATTGACATCCTGAGAGTCGATTACGTGCCGCTCACCCTCCTCATCTATATACTGAAACAGTTCGTATCCGGGCAATTCGATACATTTTTTAATTGTTTTAACAACTGTAGGGTTCGTTACCTCAATTATGTTTTCTACACCATGCTTTCCTCTAAATCGAAACACTATTTCTCCCGTTTTTACCTGTGCATGTTTGTTACGAAGAGTTGTTAAACCATATGAGTCGTTTTCTTTTTGATACTCTTCGTTTCCAATCCTGACAAAAGTGTGTTCTAAAAGCCAGACGATAGTGGCTAAAATTTTCTGTTTTGACATATCTCTTGACTGCATATCATACGCAATTTTTGACCTTATTTTCGGCAAATTAAGTCCGAATTCGACCATTTTTGCGAACTTATTTTCCTGGCTTATTTTCTTCCAGTCATCGTGGTATATATATTGTTTTCTTCCTTTTTCATCAATACCTGTTACCTGTAAATGACCATTGTGATATGGTGCTATCCAAACATCCTTCCAGGCAGGTGGAATAACGAGTTTTTTTATTCGTTCAAGGGTTTTTTCGTCATTTATTTTCTTTCCTTCGATGTCGTAATAAGAGAAAACACCTCTATTTTTTTGCCTAAAATATCCCGGTGCTGTATCTGAGATATAGCGAAGTGATTCTTTTTTGAGCCCCTCAATTAAATTAGGGTTTAGATTATCCATGGGTGTATTTAAAAGGGTACAGTATAAGAAGGGAGTTTTACAACAATCAGAGTGTTGTTAGAGTGCATGTTACCATTGGAAAATGAATTTGGATAGAAAATATTTTGAAGCTTATCATATTTGTTGTACAAACTGTCCTGAATTTCGGAATAGTAATAAATGGAAATGCACCTGTAGGAGTTGGTGTTATTGAAAGTGTCGGTGTAGGCGACAAAGATGTTGTGGGAGTTGGGGTTTGAGTAGGAATGACAGTTGGTGTATCGGATGGCGATTCGATGGGGGTTTGAGTCGGGGTGGTTGTTGGGGTGTCGGTCGGTGTTGTAGTTGGTGTGACTGTAGGTGTATCGGTTGGGGTTGATGTCGGTGTTGTAGTAGGGGTTTCGGAGGGAGTTGAAGTTACTGTGGTTGTAGGTGTTTCCGTGGATGTGGGGGGGATGGTAGTCGTATTCGTCGGGGTTTGTGTAGGAACAGGCTCAAGGGAAGATGCAGAATTTTGCGGCTGTGGGACGCTTCTAAGCACAAAATCATTTGCATTGTTATCCGTATCCTCCCCGTTGCCATTGAATTCATCAATTCCTCCACTGCCCATTGTAGATGATGTTGAAGAAGAGTTTGCCTGACGTTCACGGCTTGTGCCGGCACCGGGATTAGTTTCGGCTGCTCCTTCACTGTCAGTTGCGGTACCAAAACCTACTTTATCTACAAGTGTACTATCGTTGTTATAAAGCAAGATTGTATTGTTGTCGGT
>CAZMSF010000058.1:0-3791 GCA_964568885.1 uncultured Gammaproteobacteria bacterium | reverse complement strand
GCTTCGCGCCGACCCCATTTCGGCTTCTGATTCCGATTTTCAATTTTGGCGGTGTGTATTGGACGAAGTTCGAATGTATTTCGGACAAAATCCGCAGGATTTTGACGAATGATACTTGCGCCTCGCACGCTCGCTTCGCTCGCGATCCCAAAACCAAAAATTTCCTTACAATTCCTTTTTCGGCGGGGGGTGTGGGGGGAGTCGGCAAAAAATGGAAAGGAAAATTTTTGGTTTTGGTTCCGACGCTTCAAATTCAACATACTTGTAATATATCACATTATTGTCATACGACACAACATTTTGTTACAATACGTCTGTGCGTATGAAGACCCCAACATCAAAACTAGGCAAGAACATCAAACGTATACGCGAGCAAAAACAAATGTCACAAGGCGACATTTGTCGCGCGGTTGGGTTTGATCGTGCTCAAATGAGCAATATTGAAGCAGGAAAAGGCAATCCCACACTTTCCACTATTGAGAAAATAGCCAAAGCATTGGGAGTATCAAGCAATGAGCTTTTGAAATAACTATGACGGAGTTAATTAAAAATTTTAGCGAACTTGGCAAAGGTGATGTCGGAATTGCCGGAGGCAAGGGGGCTTCGCTTGGAGAAATGACAGGGGCTGGAATACTAGTACCGCTCGGTTTTGTGATTCTCTCACCTGCATTTGAAAAGTTTTTGGAAGAAACGGATTTGAATGTTGAGATTGACTCCATTCTTCACGAAGTAAACCACCAGGAAATACACACAGTCGAACATGCTTCTGAAAAAATACAAAAACTTATTCTGGAAGCCAAAGTGCCAGTAGATATTGAGAGTGTGATCAAAAATAAATTTGCAATACTTAACGCGGAATATGTTGCTGTCCGCTCAAGCGCGACTGCTGAAGACTCAGGCTCTGCTGCCTGGGCGGGACAATTAGAAACTTATCTCAACACATCCAAAGAAACCCTACTTCAAAATGTTCAAAAGTGTTGGGCATCACTTTTCACACCTCGAGCAATATTTTATAGGTTTGAAAAAAGTCTTCATAACACAAAAATATCAGTGGCGGTAGTGATTCAAAAAATGATTCAATCTGAAGTCTCAGGTATTGCCTTCTCTGTCCATCCTGTCACAGAGGACAGAAATCAAATGATCATTGAGGCGGGTTATGGTCTTGGTGAATCAATCGTTTCTGGCTCTATCACTCCCGATAGCTACGTTGTTGAAAAACAGCCACGACATATAATTGATAAAAATATTTCTGAGCAAGAAAGATTATTGGTGAGAAATGGAGCGGGTAATGATTGGGCGATGGTACCTTATTCAAAACGTCGTTTGCAAAAATTGACCGACGAAAAAATTTTAGAACTAGCAAAGTTGGTCATCGAAATTGAAGAACATTATAAATCCCCTCAAGATATTGAGTGGGCGCTTAGCGACAATTTTCTTTACGTTACGCAGAGTAGGCCAATAACAACATTAAAAAATATTAAATAAAACTATGAAAATAAATTTGGATTTTATTAAACAGGAGAATTATGTTAGAACATTCGCTTTTGATGACGTTCCGTACTTGCTTATGGATTGCGATATGCTCTACGACAGAGATTTTGACTTTCTAGCAGTTTACAACGGTAAAACTGCAGTTCAGTTCATATCGAATGAGCAAGCTGACAGAACCTCTAGGCTTGGTCAAGCATTTTTTGACAATGAAATAAACTTCAATAATTTTGAAACTAATTACCGAGGATGGTTAGTAGAGCTTCAAGAGTACATACAATCACACAAAAATGACGATCAAATTACCCTTGATGGGTTCTTTAACTTCAGAGCATTTTTATGGAAATCGTATTATTATTTCAGAAAAACGGAATTTTTTTACACAGATATTTTGTATTATGGAAAAATGTCTGAGACGGCAAAGAAGAATCTACTTATTTTAGGTGATGATTTAAAATTTAAAGGTCGTCCATTATTTATTGAATTAATAACCACTATTTTGTATAGATTTGCTGAATTGATTGCTAAGCAAAACAGCATTGATAGCGATCTAATCAAAAGTTACAGCCTTGATGAAATTCAATTACTGCTAGAAACGGGCCAGAAGGTTGAGGATGCGACTCTCTTAGCGAGACAAAAATCGTACGTAATCTTTACGCAAGGTGGTGCTATTCAAGAAATTACAGGCAAGGATAAAGATGTCATTTTAGAAAGATTCAAAGAACCAGATTATTCAAAAATTACTGAAATCAAAGGAACAATTGCCAATAAGGGTAAAATTACTGGAAAAGTTAATGTCATTGTTCCACGTTTGGACATCCCATATGATGATTGGTTGAAAGAGTTGTATTCTATAAAATTCAATGACGGTGATATTTTACTAACAGAGACAACTTCGCCTGATTTTGTCCCCCTCATGAAAAAGGCGGGTGGAATAATCGCTGATCAGGGCGGATTGAATTCTCACGCAGCAATTATGTCAAGGGAGCTTGGTTTACCATGTCTTGTAGGTACTTATTATGCGATACGCGTTCTTACGACTGGAGATTTGGTTGAACTTGATGCGGATACCGGCACTGTAAAGATTCTTGAAAAAAGAATTGGTAATTAAAAATTCTATGGAGACTTTTGAAAGAAATATCACCCCTGAGAATCAAGAGAAATATGGTCGAAACATTACATTGGTTGTAGACCTTATCCGTCATCCGGAAAAAGATTACTCAACTGGTAATTTAAAAGAGGAGGGAAAGGAGGCATTGATACAAAAACTTAAGAGTGAGTACTCTGACGGACAATTCGATACTATTAAAGGCTATGTGAGCCCTTTGAAGCGTGGGCAGCAGGCGGTAGAGCCACTCTCAAAATTTTTAATGGAGAACGGTATTACGACAACAATCAGAACGAAAAAGGAGCTTGTTGGAAGAATGGATGAGTACACAGCTGAAACTGATAAGGCAATGGATAAAATTCTTGAGGAACGGGGGTTGCTCGCTCACGAAGAGCTTGAAAAAGAGGATGCGCTTGAACCTGTATCGAAAGATGAAGAAATATTAAAAAACGAAATTCTCATTAAAGAATTTTTTGATAAAGAATTTCCGGAAGGAGAGTTAAAGGGTGAGGACGTTGCTCATGAACTGGATTTGCTTGTTCAACATTTCGCAGATATGTCCAGTCGATTTTATTCGGGAAGCAAAGTGAAAATCATATCGGTTGGTCACAGTGGCATTATTGAATATCTCACTAAACTTATATTCTTGAAGAATCACCCCGAAATAGAATCAAAGGAAGTAGGCGTTGAACAGATCGGTGGACTTCTTGATTATATGAACGGTCCAAGAATAACAATCTCCTCGGATAAAAGTGGAAAACAAACAGCAAAGTTTGAGTACAAAGATTTATCTTTGGAATACACTCTTACGTAAATGCATTGGAGGGAGTCTAATTTGTGCGCGCACTGGGCGGGCGGGGCAAGCACATATAGATTTGATTGTGCCTAGCACAAACCGCTTTTTCAGAATTACCACAAACTCAAACGAAGGCACAGAGCGAACACGAAGCAAATACCGAGCGGGCATCGTGAGCGAATGCGAACGGCCTATGCGAGGTGATTGCGAAGTGTGAGCGGACACTAGAGCTACCACAAAATGCGGATACGGGAGCGCCTCGCACCGACGCGAATGACAGAGGAAAGGACGGACAAAATATCGCCACAGTGCTAAAATATAAATACAAGTCCTTTCTGGAGGAATGAAGCGTCGGAACCAAAACCAAAAATTTTCCTTTCCATTTTTTGCCGACTCCCC
>CAZMSF010000057.1:0-3797 GCA_964568885.1 uncultured Gammaproteobacteria bacterium | reverse complement strand
TGAATTATCTTGTAGCATTTGACTCTTGTTATATAATCGATGTCCCCATCTTTCGTCTCCCCCACTGAAGGATGGATGAGAACTTGCGCATTTTCTTTTTCAGCAGCTTTCTTTATCATCCAGAAATGAGCCTGGTGGATTGGATTTCTTGTTTGAAATCCGATTACTTTTTCCCAACCCTTTTTTTTAAAGTATTTCTTTAACTGTCTTGGAGTTTTTCTTAAATTTCTGTAATCATAATGCTCAATAGTGCCCAATTTTTCAACTTTTCCGCCGACATAGTACTCATTTGTCCTCTCAAACAAATACTTAACCCCAAAATGGTCCATCGAATCCGTTCCATATACCTGCCGGGATTCTTTTCTCCTATCGGGCTGGTATATGGATTCAACAAGAAGCGTTGCAACCGGCTTCTCGGACAAGTCGCAAAGCAAAACTTTTTGTCCTACGCTAAAATTTTCTATCCCTTCAACATCCAGAACAATAGGAATTGGCCACAGAACGCCGTTTGAAAGCCGCATTCTGCTTACGACTGACAGGTAGTCATCTTTACTAAGAAACCCTGTTAATGGGGCAAATCCGCCGCTTAAAATCAATTCCAAATCACAAAGCTGACGATTGGTCAAAAAAATCTTGGGGTACGTTATGTAATCATGTGTCATATGTATTGAATAATAACATAACTCAAATTATTGCCGTAATGATCTTTGTTGGGAGAAACAACTATGTATCGCAAGAGGGTCGATATTCTAGTACTATTTATCTATGGAAAAAAAGATGCGTCAAATTATTTTAATTTCCTTTCTTTGCCTTTGCATCATTTATATTGCAGCTTATTTCCTCTTTATCAAGCCTTACGGCAAAAATCTTAGTATCTTTAATACGATTCCGATACTCGATTTGCCAAATATTAGCCAAGGGTATACTCTTATTACCCCCTACAGCAGAATTCTTACCGAAACCAATGAGAAAGGATATGTGTATCTGGCAGATCTTTTAGGTAAAAGTGTTAAGACGTGGTCAACAAACCAACAAGCCCTTTATTCCAAGCTCATGAAAAACGGCAATCTCTTTGCGATTATGGAATCTCCTACTTATTCCCAGCTTTTTCCCCCTGGAGGAAACACAGGCACCCTTCAAGAACTCGACTGGAATTCAAAAGTAGTCTGGGAATACAAAAATGAGGCTTTACACCACGATGTGGAGCTGTTACCGAATGGAAATATTGCCGCAATATTATGGGAGAAGACTCCTGCAAAAATTGCCTCGCAAATTCAGGGAGGAGCGCCAGGAAGCATGCTTCCGACAAAAGTAATCTGGTCGGATAATATTATTGAGCTTGACAGAAATAAGAATGTAGTATGGTCCTGGCATTCTTATGAGCATTTGGACCCTCAAAAGGACACATTAGGTCATCTCATGCCACAGTTTGCGTGGACTTACACGAACGGAATTTCGTTCACAGAAAAAAATCCTATCGATGGAACACCAGCCTACCTTTTAAGCATGCGATCGATAAGTACGGTCATGATTGTGAGAAGAAGTGACGGTAATATTATTTGGAGGTCTCCAAAAAACATGCTGAGCCTACAGCACGACCCAACTTTTTTACCAAACGGTAATATTTTAGTATTTGACAATGGATATGACAGAATTCCTGACCCTTACCCGGTACTTGGCTCAAGAGCGGTTGAGATTAACCCGCTAACCAATAAAGTTGTGTGGCAGTTTGACGGAGGCAAGGGTGTTACAAACAGGATTCAATTCTTTTCTTCAGTGGTAGGCGGAGCCCAAAGGCTTCCAAATGGCAATACCCTTATCACAGATGGACCGAAGGGCCACATATTTGAAGTGACGAATGATGGCCGCGTTGTGTGGGACCTGCTCAGCCCGTTTGACACGCGCCCAACGGGACCTTTTCCGAATAAATTTATCTTTAAGACAAGAAGATATACTTCCTCTGATATACCGGTTTTAAAGAAACTTTCTCCTCCCGTGAATGGATTTAAATTCCGGCTTTTCAAGCTTTTGAGGATACTATATCCGAATTAGTAACTTTCCCCCGCATTTGTAACAAACACGTCATGCGGATGTGATTCTTGAAGCGAAGCTTGTGTAATTTGATAAAAGCGTGCTTTTTTGTGCAGTTCTTCTAATGTTCTTGCTCCCACATAATACATTCCCGATTTTATACCACCGACAGCTTGTTCCATAACATGCTGTACTGTCCCTTTGACCGGAACCATTGCCTCTACTCCCTCCGCTACAAGTACGCGCTCCTTGTAATAGCTTTTGCCATGAAATTCTGCTCCGGATTTAATTTTTGCACCCAATTTCATCGCAGCAACACTTCCCATTCCCCTATACTCCTTAAATAGATACGTAGTATTATGATTGAGAATACTTTTAAAACGGGCCGGTACCTCGTTCTTGGTAAGCCTTACCATTTTCCCTGGAGACTCTTCGCATGCGGCAAAAAATGAACCCATCATACACGCAGATGCCCCCAAAGCAAGTGCTTTTACCATATCTCCCGAGTATCTCAGTCCCCCGTCCGCAATTACCGGTATGCCGGACTGCTTGGCCGCCCGTACTGCCTCTGAAACTGCTGTTGCCTGAGGAACACCCATACCTGATACTATCCGAGTCGTACAGATTGCCCCCGGTCCCATTCCCACCCGAATACAGTCTGCCCCAGCTTTTATCATTGCCTTTGCCCCTTCATAGGTTGCAATATTTCCGCTCATGACCGAAAGGTGGGGATACGTATTTTTAAGATAGGAAATTGCCTCAATAATGCCATTTGTATAGCCGTGCGCAGTATCGGTTACGACCAAATCGACGCCTGCTTTGACCAACGCGTCTGTTCTATTTATCAAATCCCCGTTTCCTGCAATAGCAGCTCCCACAATAAGCTTTGCCTTTTTTACTTTTGATACCTCTGCAGCCTGTTTTTCTATCGAAAGATTACGATGCACTATTCCAATTCCGCCCATCTTCGCAAGAGCAATCGCCAAGCGCGACTCCGTAACGGTATCCATTGGAGAAGAAATAAAAGGTACCGCAAGAGAAATTTTTTTCGTTAAAAACGTTTTAAGGTTTATATCCGAACGGGTGAAATCTGAGAAGCCGGGGATTAGTAAAATGTCGTCAAAAGTGTACGCTTTCGGGAATTTATCGCTCTCCATAATTCATAGTAAGGAATTAGAAAAGACTTGTCAAGAATGAATTTTGTCTAAAAATTTGAAGCTAAAAAAGGCTATTTTTTGTAACGTTTCAAAATCGTTTGCATTGCTTTTTGTATTTCTAAAACATCATTTTTATTCTCCGAGGTTTTTGGCAATATCCAGAAATGGATATGTGGCTCGGAAAGTCCCAGCGACATTGCGATGACTCTCTGAGCTCTTGATTTCTCATAGCTCTTCAAGGAGTACTTTTGAATAAGCTCCCCTATCTCCTTGCTCTCCCCGGTATTTAGTTCAGAAAGTGCCTCGCAGTGGCGTTTTAGACGAATAAAATATAGGCCTGGAAATGTAAAATCCCTTGGCTCATCCACTACCCAAAACAGCGAATTTTTGATATATTGCTCCTTTTCATTGAACAAACAGAGCATGCATCGTTTCATACCGCAATTATACTTTTTTTGCCATCAAAAAACCCACCAATTACGGCTCGCGTAAGGTGGGTTATTTTGACCGAATACAATAGTTTTTAGTTTTTAAACAATGGGGTTTTGCCTTCAAGTCCCCCGGCCTTGACCTATTTTCCCCAAATTATGAGTATCGTAGGCGCTGGCG
>CAZMSF010000056.1:0-3873 GCA_964568885.1 uncultured Gammaproteobacteria bacterium | reverse complement strand
ATAAAGCCGTTGCCTTTCGATACCCCCCACACGATTTTGGAGGATAATGGTTTGGAGATTTTTTTATTGCGTCCGTCAAAACTTTCAAGCAGTTTTGCACAATATGACGCCTCTAAGAATTTCCAAGTATGGCTGAGAGACGGGGAAAGGCAATTCCGCCCCAACCATTTACGGGTTTTTATTGATATCTATCTTCGTAGCCGAAGCAGAACTGACTTAAAAAAAGAATTACTTACTGCTTTTGACAGTATTTTTTACGGTGAGGACCCGGAAGTCGCAATTGAGAAATTAAAAAATGAAACCTTCGGGCATTTTCTCAATCCTCTTAAAATTATCGCCACCCTTTCTCAGCTTTTTGTTGCAGAACAAGCATATGGATATCACAGAGAAAGTAAATACGACCCCGCTACGCTTTTTTACCAAGGATGGATTCGGCAAGTGATAGCCGACAACAAGGAAATCGACAACCTTATCATGAGTATTTCAAGAGGACAGCCACCAATGACAAAATTCACATACTTAGAAGACAAAAAGCACAAGAAATACGACCCTAATTTTTCCTCACTGTGGTATTTTATCGAGAGTTAAATTCCTAAAAAGCATATTGTTCATGTCTTTATAGCGCTTCACAGATAACTTTAAATAATTTTCCTCCGTGTCAATTCCTATGAATTTCCTCCCCAATTTTGCCGCAGCAATACCGGTTGTAGAACTCCCCGTGAATGGGTCCAAAATTACACTGTCTTTATTGGTGCTTGCAAGGACTATGCGCTCAAGAAGCGCTAAAGGCTTTTGGGTTGGGTGTTTCCCAAATTTTTTCTCATCAGGCTTTGGGGTTCCAATTGCCCACACGCTCCTCATTTGTTTTTCCGCTTTCTTTATAAAGTCAGACAAATGCCAGTTCCCTTCTTTCATCGCTTTGTAGTTAAAAATGTGTTTTGCTTTTTTGTCCTTTCGTGCCCAAATGAGCGTTTCATGACTTGCCGTAAAATACCTTCCTGACAAATTTGGAGAAGCATTCGGCTTGAACCAGCTGATGTCATTTAATATGTGATACCCCAGCTGCTGAAGCGCATATCCACATTGGTAAATTGAGTGATACGTGCCCGATACCCAAATTGTTCCGTGAGGTTTTAAAATTCTTTTCACCTCAGCAATCCATTTATTGTGAAACTCCATGTCGCTTTCAAACCCCTTACTCTCATCCCATTTCCCTTTGTTAACACTCACCCTCTTTCCCGCATGCACAGTAAACCCTCCATTTGAAAGATTGTACGGCGGGTCGGCAAAAACCATGTCAAAGTGGTTGTCGGGGAATTTTTTCATAAGCTCCAACGAATCACCCTGATACAGAGCAAAATTGTTATCGAGAAAGTAAGGCTTCACAGTACTTCAATATATCATATGAAACATTGAAACAAAATGTAACAAAGTAGAGCTTTTTTGAGCGTAAAGTTTTTCTATTTGCAATACATTCCCATAAGATGTTCAAGGTTTCTGTATTCGGGCGAATAGGTTGGATTGACACTGCAGGTCCAGTCGATTTTGCTATAACATTCCTGTTCGCATGCTTTGTAATTTTCAGAACTGCAGCCCTCAACGCAAAAAGCATATGTCGTTGTGTCATTATTTGCGCAAAGTTTTGCTATATCCTCCTTCGTTTTTTCGTATGCTTGCTGCGCCTGCAAAATTTCAGCATGCTTTGTACTAAGGCATGAATACGTAATTCCAAATTCTCTCATATAAATCGGCTCATAATTATTAATAGGTTGCCTGTGAGACTCCTCGACATAAACCGGATATACGTATGTGTTACTCACAGTCTCGGTGCTGGACGGTTGCGAATTATTACATGACTTTCTATCCCAAAATTGAGTGTATTTCCCATCCACAAGGCAACATGCGGAATTTTCGCAAACGGAAAGAGGAAGGACCTTTTCTCCACCTCCGCAATGACTGTCAACTACACAGCTAACAGTCATCTCCCCCGGCTTTCCTTTAGGAATTGAGGAATTATTTGTGCTGAGAGATTTTGCCGGCGTTGGAGAAAGAATTTGGTCGGCGTACCATGCAGAACTTGTAGATATATTTTCGACCGATTTTTTGGGCGTTTGGGGCGAATTGGAAACAGAATTGCGAACAATTTTCAGTGAGAGAACGTTATATTCTCGAAGAACTAACAAGAAAAGCATTAAGAAGATAAGGGATAGTACAACTGGAATTGGACTGAATATCTTTTTTAAAAAACCGAGCCTGCTCATATCTACCCTTCGGGCAGATTAAATCCATTATAGCAGAGAGGAAGACAAACAGCTCGAAATTTTTTGATTGTATAATTAAGAAATGCGGATAAATGTAATTGTGCATCCAAATTCCCGGAAGGAACGGGTTGAAAAGGATATCATGGGACAAATAAATGTGTATGTTACCTCACCTCCGGTAGAAGGACGTGCAAATACGGCTGTCATCGAAGCACTTTCGGAATATTTCAAAGTGAAAAAGAATGCGATAGTACTTATATCGGGACAACGATCCCATCTCAAACTTTTTGAAATTGGAATTTAATTTCTCACCACTAAGTTTTGCTTTTCTTTGAGGATTTGAAGAGCAGCGAAAGTACGCCAAAGATAAGAGTCAGGGAAAAAAGGATAGGTAGCAACTGTCCGCATTTATTCGCAACAGAGCAGGAATAGTCTGTCGTAATCCCCAAAAAGATTATCAACGCCAAAACAACATATATTGCCCACACTGTTTTTTGTTTTTTATTTCCGAAAAAATTATCCATATTGTCTTTATTCCATCTTCAGATTTTGGTCGGAAGGAAGTCCGGCCTTTCTTCTCAACTCATACAGCCTCCCCCACTGGAAAAGGATTTCGTTTTTCTTTTGTCTGTAGCTTGATATCGCATCTGTTAGTTCTTGGGGATTTGAGGACCACTGTGACGTGTCCGTTATTATGTCCATATCTTGCTGTTGGAGGTAGAAAAGTTTTGATAATCCTTGATAATTGTTGAGAACCTCACTCAAGTCTCCGTCTTTCTTGCTTTTGCTATCCGATGCTTTTTCTTGTAGGTACGCGCTTTGGGAGACGGCCCCGAGTAAAAATCCAGCGGTAAATATCCCAAAAAGTGCGGAGCCAACCCACGCCACTTTTGGAATTTTTCGTAAAAACCTAAAGACTCCAATTATATTCTTTATTTTGCTTTTCTTAGCCTTACCCACCTTACCCTCATTATAATAACCAAATTCATTTTTTCAACCTTTTGGAAAACTAATCTTTCGTGACGAAGTTTTAATTTTTTCTTGCTATTTTTGAGGATTTTTGATTGGACTTGAAAAGCCCCCACCCGTAAGAAGCAGCGGCAACTGCAAAACCTGAAGCCATAATGACAGAATATGTATCATTTTGGGATGGCACAAATAGAGCACCTGTTATTACGGACAAAAGAATTGAGAGGAAGGCGACTAATGAGACTTTTATCCAAAGTGAATTTTTTTGCTTTATAGATGTGGAGACAAATGCACTTGATCCTATCAAGAGCAGCAATGCAAGTAAAATGTGAATAAGGATAAGTGGCTGTTTTTCCGTAAATTTCCAGAGCTCTTCCCCATGAACATCTTCCGGAAACGAAACGAAAAGGTTAACGACAATTCCAAGCAAGTATTGAACCAGTAGCCCAATCATTAGTCCAAAAGCTTGTTTTTTTAATTTATCGTTCATGTGATATACAAGAAAATAATACCACAATGAAATGTTATCTGTTTTTGAGGCTGGTTTATTTTCTTTTGTAATCGTGTATGTATTGAAGAAAGTAATTTAATTGTCTGGCATCCTCTTCCGGACGCTGGCGGACATACCAGGAAAGCTCCATCC
>CAZMSF010000055.1:0-3874 GCA_964568885.1 uncultured Gammaproteobacteria bacterium | reverse complement strand
GAAGCTGAACGTCTTCTGGTCCCTTACCTCTCAAAGAACAGTATTGATCCAAAAAAAGTAGAAGAAATCTTAAACAGTAAAGGACTGGAAGCCAGTCTTGATTATGTAGATAGTACTCTATTAGTTCATGGGCTTGGATTATCTAAAAACGATGTGGACACATTGAGGAAAATATGGAAGAAACTTTCTAAAAGGAGGCTGGAAAGAAAAAAGTCTTAGACTCCTCCATACAAAGTATTTATGATTAGTAAAATCTCAAAACTCAAAGGCTTCGGCATATTTCATGATTTTACTTGGAAAACAGAACTTTCTGATTTCAAAAAATTCAATCTGATCTATGGCTGGAACAGAAGCGGAAAAACAACCATTTCCCGTATTTTTGCGAGTTGTGAGAAAAAATGTACCTACGACAAAGATAAATTCAAGCAGTATCCCGAAAACGGTGAATTCGAAATAAAAGTCAATGACGGAACTGCTGTTAAAAATACAGATGTCGCAACGAATGTTTTACCGATAAAAATTTTCAACCAAGATTTTATAGATGACAATATTTCTTTTGATCCTTCAGATTCATGCAACCCGATTATTTATGTGAGTGAAGAAGATATTGAGAGCAAAAAACGGCTTGAACAATTGAAATTGGATAAAATTACACTTGGCAAAATATACGAACAGGCAAAAAAAGATAAGTCCGCAAAAGAAGAAACAAAAAATACATTTCTAACTGGTTTGGGGCGAGAAATCGCGAACATTCTTTTTGACAAATCTTATAACAAGACAAAAGCAGAAAACAAAATCAATACTATCGGCGTTGATAATTTTACCGACAAAACCTTATCTGATGAAGACAAGAAAAAATATGAAGCAATAAGCAAAAGTGCACCTGAAAAAATTCAAAATGCGCTTCCAAAAGTAACATCTGTTAATTTCACCTTTCTATTCACAAGAGTAAAATCCTTACTGGGTAAAAGGGTTATTTCAGAGTTGCTAGAAAGACTTAAAGACCCTGAAGATAAAGATGGTGGACTTGATGAAGAACTTAATAATTGGGTAAAGCAAGGATTCGACATCCATAAGGCGAAAAATCAATTTAAAAAATGTCTTTTTTGCGATAATGATTTAGATCATAATCTTTTTGATTCATTAGCACGGCATTTTAGTAAAGACTATGAAGATTTACAGAACTCTATTGAGTTCCTTATTAAAGATTTGAAAGAAGAAAAGACAGTAAATATTTCTGAAAAAAATATTGAACTATATATTGACCTAAGAAACAGCTATGAAGTTAAAGCGAAAGAATACAATGAGATAGTTAAAAAACAGAATGACTGGCTTTATCATTCTGAGGCATGGCTAGAGCAAAAATATAAGAATCCATTTGATCCCGATATTCCAGAAATGGTTGATGCTCCCGAAGACTATACAAGTCTATTGAACAAAATAATTGATGATCTTAATAAAATCATCACAAAACACAATCTGAGAGTAAAAAATCATAATACAGAAGTTGTAAGTGCTAGAGAAAAACTGGAACTGCATTCAATTGCCGTTGCGCTGTCTGGGCAGGATTATAAGAAAATGAGAGAAGACGTAAAGGAAGCAGAGAGAAAAGAAAAAGAATCTTTTGATGCAATCAATAAAAATAATTCCGATGTAGCAGAGCTTGAAAAGCAAACTTCAAATATCGGCAAGGCGATTATAGCTATTAATAAACATCTGGAAGAATTTTTTGGTAGAAAGGAAATAGAGCTTGTGTTGGACAGTGAAAATAAGGGCTATACGATAAAAAGAGACGGAAAGCCAGCAAAAAACTTGAGCGAGGGAGAAAAAACTGCAATCGCCTTTTCGTATTTTGTTGTTAAAGTTGGCGAAGGCGATTTTGATAAATCAAAGGGAATTATTTTTATTGATGATCCGATTTCTAGCTTTGATTCAAACTTCATTTATCACTGTTTTTCAATGATAAACACGCACTTCAAAGAGGTCGGACAGCTTTTCATTTCCACACACAACTTCCAGCTTTTCAATTTGGTCAAAGAATGGTTTATCAATAAAAATAATTCGACAAAAAAAGATAACGAGAAACTAAAATCAGAAAATAAGACAGAAAAGCCGATCCCATGTGAGTTTTTCATGGTGGAAAACTTTACTGAATCAGATATAAGAAAAGCTAAAATTGTTGCGCTTGATAAGACATTGCGAAATTACAAATCCGAATATCACTTCTTGTTTGCCAAACTCAAAGAATTTTCAGAAAAACAAGATACGGAATATGAGGACTTTTATACGATCGGCAATATGGCGAGAAGATTTTTTGATATTTTTGCTGATTTTAAGATACCGACAACAGGTGATCAAAAATCCAAAATGGAAGATTTGGTCAAAAATATCAATGATCCAGATGAGAAAGTTAGCGCTGTGGACGCTGGCAAGGCGTATAAGCTGGTCAATGAGTTCTCCCATAATTCAGACCCAATAAGCACAATCGAGCATAAAGATAAAAGTGAGAGCAAAGATGCAATCAAGATTTTATTGAACATTGTGAAAGAATCAGACCCAAAGCATTTTGAAATCTTGGAAAAGAATTTAGTTTCATAGTTTCGTTGTCCTCTCAAGTTTTGAATGGAAAACATAAGCACAGGAAAAAGTATACTGATTCAGAGGAAAAAGTTTTAACACCAGATGAATAGCTACAAACACCTCCAAGATTACACTTATACCAACTCAACATAAAGTATGCTACCATAGCAAGGTAATTCCAAAAACCAAAACTATGGCGCAAGCGCCCCTCGTCATCACACCGCATCTTTCCCCGAATGAACTCGAGCATCTCTACAAAACCTGTCAAAATCCCAGAAACAAAACCAGATGGCATCTCATCTGGCTCATGGCTCGTCCCGAAAAACCCCTTCGCGTCACCGAGGCCGCTCTCGCGGTGGGATTCTGTGAGCGTTGGGCGCGTCTCTTGGTCGGAAGATACAATAAAGGAGGCGCGGATGAACTCATCGATCAGAGAAAAAACAATAGAGGCAATGCTCCGGCATTAAATGCGCAACAACAAGAAAAATTGAAAACAACGCTCACGCAAGAGCGTCCCTCGGACGGAGGCTTGTGGACAAGTCCGAAAGTGGCGCAGTGGATAGAGAAAGAAACAGGAAAACCCATCACCCCGCAAGGCGCTTGGTTGTGGCTCCGCAAGATTGCTTTTACGCTCCATGTTCCTCGGCCGTGCCACACTCAGGCGGCCCCATCAGAGGAACAAGACGCTTTCAAAAAAAACTTCGAGCGGCCTTTGAGGCGAACCAAAAGGAGTACCCGGAAAAAGAAGTAGAAATTTGGTCGGAAGACGAAGCGAGACTTGGTTTGCAACCGATTGTCCGAAGAGTATGGTTTCCCAAAGGAGAACGTCCGGTCGCCTGTCAAAACAGAAAGTACGAATGGGTGTATGCGTATGCGTTTGTCCACCCCGCTACCGGAAAAAGTTTCTGGCTCCTCTTACCGTCGGTCAATGTAACGCTCATGAACCTGGCTTTGAAAGAATTTTCTTCCTTCATCGATCCGGAGCGAAAGAAACGCATCATACTGCTGGTTGACGGAGCCGGATTCCATACGGGAAAGGCAATGGACATACCTGAAAATATGCAGTTCTTTCCATTGCCTCCGTATACGCCGGAACTGCAACCGACGGAGACGGTATGGCCGTTGCTTCGAGAGTCGGTCGCCAATGATCCGCATGCCGATCTTGGTATTTTTGAGGAAAAACTGGCTACTCGATGCGAATGGCTCGGACAACATCCGGAAACAGTTCGGGGTGTGGCGGGATTTTCGTGGATACGCGAGATTGAATGCGGAACAGTTTAGGTTGAGTTGGTAT
>CAZMSF010000054.1:0-4038 GCA_964568885.1 uncultured Gammaproteobacteria bacterium | reverse complement strand
TCGGGCTCAAACTTACCCACTGGACTTTTTTGACCGTTGCGGTACTGTGTACCCTGCTAACCAGTAATCAGTACTGTATGGACGATAAATACCGCTATTGTCTCTACGCGAGAAAGTCGAGTGAGAGCGATGAACGGCAGGCGCTTTCCATTGATTCCCAGGTCGACGAGATGCTCGAACAGGCGAAACGGGACAAGGTCAAAATCGTCGACATCCGGCGCGAGAGTCACTCGGCGAAAGACTCGGGCGAACGTCCCGTCTTCAACGGAATCATCAAGGACATCCGCAAAGGGAAATTCAACGGGATCCTCACCTGGGCCGCCGACCGACTGAGCCGGAACGCCGGCGACCTCGGCTCGCTCGTCGATCTCATGGATCAGGGACTCCTCAAGGAAATCCGTACCCACGGACAGACGTTCTCCAACTCCCCGAACGAGAAATTTCTCCTCATGATCCTCGGAAGCCAGGCGAAACTCGAGAACGACAACCGGAGCGTCAACGTGAAACGAGGCATGCGGAGAAAGGCCTCGATGGGCTGGCGTCCCGGCGTTCCCCCGCTCGGGTACATGAGCGACAAGGACGGTCTCAAGGGAGAAAAGCGCGTCTTCCTCGATCCGGTCCGTGCGCCGATCATCCGGGAGATGTTCGAGCGCGTCGCGAAAGGCCAGAGCGGACGGATGATCTATCGGTGGCTCAACGCGGAAGGATTCACGACGAGAAGCGGAAAGAAAGTCACCCTGAGTACCATCTACCTCATGCTCCGGAATCCATATTACGCCGGGAAATTCGAATATCCGGTTGGGAGTGGGAATCACTATGATGTCAGCCACGAATCCATCGTCCCGCAAGATATCTTCGACGAAGTACAGATCCAGCTCACCGTCGCGCCAAAATCCAAACCCGGAACCAAGGAATTCGAATTCACGAGAATCCTCAAATGCGGCGCATGCGGATCCGGTGTGACCGCCGAGGAAAAATTCAAACGACTCAAGAACGGAAAGATACTCCGCTACGTGTACTATCACTGCACGCGGTCGCGTGATCTCTCCTGCAAGGAGCCCTACATCCGGGAAGAGGATCTCCTTGATCAGCTCATCACCATCGTCAAGGAAGTGCCAATCAGATCCGTCGATGCGAAAGAAAAACTTCAGCGGGAAGTCGTCCGTTACCGGAACCTGACGGAAACCATCCTCAAAAGGAAATCACCGGAAGCCAAACTGCCAAAAGTGGACTTCCGAGATTACGCCAGATATGTGCTGCGCGAAGGCACAAAAGAAGAAAAGCGCGAGATATTGTCCTGCCTCAAGACAACCCTCGCGCTTCAGAATCAGACCGTGACAATCACTTGAAATTTTTCTGATGTTTTCCGAGAACAAAAACGGCTTTCAAGATTTCGAAAATTGCTGTTATTGCTAAATAGAACAAGGCGATAGATAGCCCATTCAATAAATAGTACGCTTTATTAGAGACCAAAGAAGTATCAACCGAATTCAAGTCTGGTCGCATTACCAAAAAAAGAAGAGCTAACGCAAATGAGATAAGCAAAAAATAAGAGTTGTGCTTTATCTCCTGTCGAGTATTCCTAAAAGTATCCCGCTGATCGTCAGATCGATCTTCAATAGTAATTAATTGGCCAAGCAGAAATATAACAGCAGCAATATTAAACCCAACAAGACCAGCGAATGTCTCGATAAAATTATTATCGATAAACTTCTCTAGAAACGTTCCCGGAAGTAAATAGTCCCCGACTATCACAACAGTAGATACAATTATCGCCACAAATATATGGCCAAGTATCTGCATCATATTTTATTCAAAAATTTGTTTTAGTGTTTCTTTTGCAAACTCACCGTCATTTGTCACAATATCAAGATTTTCAAAATCAAAGTTCTTTGTGACAATATTATTCGAGCTCTTAAGAACCCTTCGCCCTCTCCCCTTTAATTTGATTGAATACTGGCCGCCTCCCTTTGCCACATACTCAACCCCCTGCTTTACAAGCTCACTATTTTCTGGAACCGATAGTTGTCCATCAGAATTCTCCAACTCTATCGTTGTCTTATTTATATTATACTCTTTTGAAACATTTTTTAAATCCTCATTAAGAGCATTGTCCAAACCGAACAAATTTGGAGCATTAAATGTAAATGATAACTTCTCAATTTTTCCTTTGTTATCATTAACAATTTTCCAAAACTCCTGTTCTTCGGTCACAGGGTTAATCGAAAGTACATATCCGTAAGTCATTAGTGTTTCATTGATCTTTTCAGAAAAATATTTCAGTTGCTCGTTCGGACTCACAAAAACTCCCGCTTTGTACTCAAATGCAATTTTCTGACCCTTTTCATGGTCGCTACTCAAATAAAAAACTACATCACAAAATGGCCAGTTTTCTTCATCCTGAGATTTAAAATTCTTTTCTGGCGAAAGATGTCTTTTAATTTTTGATTTCCTGCCAATTTTTCCAACAATATAATCTCCTTCTTTTTTATTAAATCGGTATGCCAAGTTTGTTCCGCGCCTCTCATATGAAACAGGATTCTCTCTTTGCAGTATCTCTGAAAGAATATCAATCTTAGCCCTTTTATCTTCAAACAAAGTTGCTACTGGGTTAAGAAAAAATGTGAAATATTGAAATTTCATATCATTAATCAATTATTTTCAACAATCTTTATCTCTTCATCGGTCAAACCATAGAGTTGATAGACGATCTGATTGATTTCTTTTTCAAGACTCTTTACTTCGTTCTGTGATTTTGCTTCAAGCCTATTTCCAACTAGGCGTTCAATATCTTCAAACGAGCCAGATTTCTCTGGAAAACTAAAGCTTCTCAGATATTCAGGAGAATACACCCTATACCCGCCTCTCATTACGGAGCTCGTATGTTTAATGAAGAACCACAGCAAGTTAGAATTCAATATGCCTAGCAAAGAATAGTAGCTATATTCAAATTCCTTATTCTTTATGTAAGAATAGCATTTTGTGTTTGTAAAATACTCACCTGTTTTATCGAAGGAGTATTGGCTCCCGTACGATAAGTATGGGGCAACTAATTTCACTTCATTTGGATAAAATATTCCTTGGCTTCGACTAAATTGATACCAAGAATCGTTATCAAACAGGTTATTCTCTCTGCCCCTAAGATCTTTTTCAAATTCCTTAAGATACGCCCAGGTATGTGGGCAGTCTTCTTTAAGAGTAGCTTGGGAAATTAGCTTAACCCTACAATCACCAATTTCTTTATTCGCATTATATTGGTATGGAAAGACAACAACCTTATCCGTAGAGAGTGGCTCATACTTATGTACATTATTCCCCTTAAGCAGAGGCTTGATCAAATCTTGCTCCAGAGAGTATTCCTTGTCCTTTGCTTTGCAATAAACTCTAACTAAACCATCACTAACACCCCCTCTTCTATCAAGAAAAAACGCCTCGTCTTTCCCTGTGGCTATCCCCTGGTAAACAGCGGAAAATACCTGGCTTATCTTCTTATTCTGACTAGTAACTTTCTCTAGAACTTTTTGCACAACTCCATCCACAAAAACCCACTTATCTTTTGAAAAAATAGAAGCTGATGCGCTGCTCCAATGAATTCCACTTTGTAATCCTGTTAACTTTTCGTTAATACTGGCTATAGTTTCATTCCCACCAAATTCAGAAAACAAAATTATCCCCGGTCTCTTCTTTGAAAACCAGACTAATGATGAATACGTAGATGCATTAAATATCTGATTTTCCTTGAAAGTAACGATTTTATCTATTGATCCGTTATCTGAAATGAAATTTCTTAATCCTTTCCCAAACGATGAATTAAGCCACTTATCCGGCATTATGTAATTTATAAGTCCTTTCTCGTCAATAAGCGTAAATCCTTTTTCAACAAACAAAACGTAGAGATCAAAGGATCCTGTAGCTGATAAATAATTCTCCTTGTATACCTTTACAAGAGTCGGATGGTTTTTTTGAATTCCTTGAACTCGCAGATACGGCGGATTTCCAATCACCACATCGAATTTTTCGACACCGAACATAAACTCC
>CAZMSF010000053.1:0-4404 GCA_964568885.1 uncultured Gammaproteobacteria bacterium | reverse complement strand
GCAGATTATCAATTGGTTATTGAATTTTATTCACGTTAATAGTAAAATATACTCTTGTTGTTCCTCTTGTGGGTCAATGAGAGGTTTTTATAGATATGATACAGCCAAGTTTTAAAGTAACAGAAGAAAAAAAGGAGAAGGGATACACCCAGTTCGTTATCGAACCGCTCGAGCCTGGTTTTGGTAACACTTTGGGAGTTGCACTTCGCCGTGTTCTTTTGACAAATATCGAAGGAGCAGCAGTTACCTCAGTTAAAATCGAAAACGTAAGACACATGTTCTCAACTCTTCCCGGACTTAAGGAAGACATTATTGAGCTTATCTTCAATATCAAGACTCTTCGAATCAAGCTTCCCGAGGGAGTAGATGTGGCTACCATCAGCCTTTCAAAATCAGGACCCGGTGAGATTTTGGCTTCCGATATCGAAACCAAAGATGGAGTTGAGGTTGTTGATCCAAAACATTATCTGGGAAGCCTTGCAGACAAAAAATCAAAGATTGAAGTTGAGATGACTGTTGAGCGTGGGCTTGGATACTCTTTGGCTGAGGAAAGAAAAATTGCGACAGTCGGTGTTATTCCAATTGATGCAATCTTTACTCCTATCAATAAAGTCAATTACAAAGTAGAACAAACCCGTGTCGGCCGCCAAACAAATTACGACAAGCTTATTCTTGAGGTTTGGACAGATGGCACAATTGATGCGAAAGACGCATTGGAAAAAGCAAGCAATATCTTAGTTTCATACTTCAAACAAGTGTTTGATCCAAATGGAGCAGCAGTTGGAGAAAGCGCGCAGGCAGCAACTGTTTCAATCCCCGATGGAGGGAACATTACTGTAGACGAGTTGGATTTACCTACAAGAATTTACAATAGTCTTAAAAATGCAGGAATTGAGACTGTTGGCGATCTTTTAACAACTCCACGAAAGGAACTTATGACGTACCGAAATCTTGGTGCAAAGTCTCTTTCCATAATTGAAGAGGCTTTAAGCAAAAAGGGAATTCAATTTAACGCCTAATTAAGAATAACAATCAGGAAAGAGTAAAAACTGCGTCATAATGACGCATTTTTTGAATTAAGGACCAAAATATGTTGAAAAGAGTATACGGAAGAAAATTCAATAAGGACATCAATCAAAGAAAAGCCTTGTTTAAAGGACTTATGCGTTCATTGGCATTAAATGAAAGCATTAAAACCACCGAATCCAAAGCGAAAGCAATAAAAGGAGAATTTGAATCTCATATCACAAAAGCGAAAAAGGGTGAAGTTGCCCGTTATCATTTACTAAAGCATCTTTCGGAAGATGCTGTGGATAGGTTGGTTAAAGATATTGCTCCAAGAATGAAGGACAGGAATGGTGGATACACCAGAATCATCAGACTTGGAAACAGAGTAAAAGATAATGCGGAAATGGTAATGCTTGAGCTTGTTGAGAAAGGCCAGAAAGCGGCAGTAGTCAAAAAAGACGCAAGAGCCGGAAAGAAAACTGTCAAAAAGGTGGCTTCAAAGACGCAAGAGGCAACAGCGAAAATCGGTGAGAAAAAATCAACGTTAAAGCCGCTTGCCAACATCAAGCAAATGGTGACGCGTCAAAAGAAAGGAAGCTCTTAGTTAGTAATTTAATTATGAAAGCAACCAAACCGACAACAACAAAAGAAATTACGAGAAATTGGCATCTTATTGATGTTAAGGATAGGATTTTGGGCCGAGAGGCAGTAGCCATAGCCCATAAATTGATGGGAAAGGGCAAAGCATATTTTGCCAATAATATGGACTGTGGAGATTATGTGGTTGTTGTCAATGCAAAAGAAGTAAAAACAACCGGTAGAAAAGAATTGCTCAAGAAATATACAAACTATTCAGGTTATCCGGGAGGACTTAGAACAAGAACGTTAAAAGAAGTAAGAGAGCAAGACCCGAGAGAGATTATTGCTCACGCTGTTATGGGAATGCTTCCAAAGAACAAGCTGAGAGCTCAAATGATGAAAAGATTGTACGTTTTTGCCGATGAGAATCACAAATTTGCAGATAAATTGGAAACAAAATAAGCTATGCCAAAAACAGATTTAGTACAAGTAAAATCAAAGAAAGTTATGCCTTATATCCATGCTGTTGGAAGACGACGTGAAGCAGTTGCAAGAGTAAGGCTTCATACCGGTGCTCACAAAGTTGAGGTTGAAGGAGTAGAGGTCAAGAAAGGGGAAACATTCGTTAATGGAAAGCCTGTAACCGAATACTTTAGATTCAAAGCTCACGGTCCGGTTTACAACAAATTCCTTCTTGATGCGGGTATTTCAGGTAAACACTCCGTTACGGCAAAAGTAGCCGGTGGTGGAATTGAGTCCCAGTTGGACGCGCTTATTCTGGGGGTTGCCCGAGCCCTTGATAAATTTGATTCCGATACCTTCCACACCATTCTTCGTGAAAAAGGATATCTCACCCGTGATCCAAGAACACGTGAACGACGCAAAGTCGGAAACGCAGGAAAAGCACGACGCAAGAAATCATCTCCAAAGAGGTAATAAACTCTCTATTGCCTACAATTTTTTCAAAACTTTTGCAATCGTCTCCCAATCAAAACCTCTGGAGCGGAGGCGGGAGATTATTCTTTTCTGGCGAGTTTCGGGGTCATATCTTTCGAATTGCTTTAGCCGTTTTGTTATGTATTCAAAAGCTGTTTTGTAATCATTTTTGGCAAATTCCAAAACGTCCTCGGCAATTTCTTTTGAAACGCCTTTCAGCTTTAACTCAAACTCAATTGCTTTTTTACTTTTCCCCTTCCTTTGTCTATTGTCGGTAAAACTCCTTGCAAAACTATCGTCATTGAGAAATTTCAAATCAAGGAGCCGTTTTATCGTTTCATTAATTTCTTCCTCTTGATATTGCTTTCTTGCCAGATAATCGTGGATTTCTTTTATGCTACGGGCTCGCAGCGAAAGATATTTGAGAGCTCTGTCAAAGGGGGCTATGGGAACTTTGGGAGAAAAACGACTACTATTCTTCGTCTTCATCTTCGTCGTCTTCCGTGCCTACAGATATCATGGGTTTGCCGGCTGTTGCACTTTGCATCGCCTCTTTCATAATTTTTTCCCGTATTTCGGGGTTTTCGATAAGAAATTGTTTTGCGGCCTCACGTCCTTGCCCCAGCATTTCCTCCCCATATCTTAAAAATGCTCCGCTTTTACTAACCACTCCCGTTTCGATAGCAACATCCAAAATTCCGCCTTCCTTTGAAATTCCGGTTGCAAGAATATCAAATTCCGCCATTCTAAAGGGCGGGCTAACTTTGTTTTTTACAACCTTGACTCTTGTTCTATTTCCAATTACTTTGTCACCCTGCTTGAGAGTTTCAATTCTTCTGACATCGAGTCTTATCGATGCATAAAATTTAAGAGCCATACCTCCTGTAGTTGTTTCGGGATTTCCGAACATAACCCCGATTTTTTGTCTGAGCTGATTTGTAAAAATAAGAACCGTATTACTTTTCGCAATAACTGCGGTCAGTTTTCTGAGGGCTTGAGACATAAGTCTAGCCTGCATTCCCATGACCGAGTCTCCCATCTCTCCTTCAATTTCAGCCCGTGGAACAAGGGCAGCGACAGAATCGATGACTAATACATCTATTCCACCGCTTCTTATCAAAGATTCTGCAATTTCCAAGGCTTGCTCTCCCGTATCGGGCTGTGATATGAGAAGCTCGTCCAAATTCACACCTATCGTTTGTGCCCAAACCGGATCTAGTGCGTGTTCGGCGTCAATAAAAGCCGCAACGCCACCCCTTTTTTGAGCTTCGGCAATAACCGAAAGGCAGACTGTTGTTTTTCCGGACGCTTCAGGTCCGTAAATCTCAACAATTCTCCCACGGGGGAGCCCTCCAACGCCGAGAGCAATATCGAGCGGGAAAGCACCTGTGGGTATCACATCAATGGCCATCTTGGCCGCAGCATCGCCGAATTTCATGATAGAACCGTGTCCGTATTGTCTTTCGATTTGTTCCATTGCCATCTGAATGGCACCCATTTTTCCCGAAGCGGAAGCTTGTCCATTTGGCATTGTTTTAGTAGACTTGGAGGATAATCGTGGCATAAAGTATGGTCATTGTATCAACTTTCCAATTCAATGCAATAGGTTAAAAATTGTATACACCGTTTTTGGCAGTTCCCGTACTTTTCTGTTACAATATCTTGACTAAAAGAGGCAGGAAAATAACTTCCTGGGGTGTGGCGCTTTGCTTGCACCCCTCGCTTCGCTCGGGGTGTGGTTTAATGGTAAACAAAGTTTGCCGTCAAACCAGCATCCACAATATATATTTTTTAAAATGCGACAAACCGCATTTTAAAACATAAATCGGGGTGTGGTTTAACGGTAGAATGTACGGCTGGGGGTCGTGCGGCCAGGGTTCA
>CAZMSF010000052.1:0-4412 GCA_964568885.1 uncultured Gammaproteobacteria bacterium | reverse complement strand
AATATTCCCATGGCGCGTAAAAAAATCTCCGAGTTTGCGGCAAAAAAAATCCTCTACCAATTTCTTGAAGTTCCCTACGATGGAATTTCGGTAGACACAAATGATGAGTACTATGAGGATTTGATTTCTCATATGGAGGAAGGTAAAAAATACGTCCTGAAGGTTGACCAGGGCATAAAGCAGCGGAAGAAGAGGGGACTTGTGAGTTTTGATGTGACCCGGGAAAATGCCAAGGAAGAAATTGAAAAACTGAGGAAAAAAGGTTTTTCAAGTTTTATATTGGAAGAGTTTGTCGAACATAATGATTCTCCTGAATATTATTTGGCGATTGAAAGAGTGAGGGAGGGAAAGAGGGTACACTACTCGGCTGAGGGTGGAATTGATATTGAAGAAAATAAAGACAGAATAGAAAGTGCCGTTGTCAAAGATTACGAACAATTTGAAGATATCGCCTCAACCATTGGTTTGACGGTTGAAACTTTCGAGAGTATTTTAACCGCATTTGATAATTACTATTTTTCATTTCTTGAGATAAATCCTCTGGTATCTATGAACGGAAAATTTTATTTTCTTGATACTGCAGTCGAAGTCGATAGTACCGCGGAATTTTTTGTAGAAGGGGCGTGGAGTAAGCGTGATTTTCGCGAAGGGGGAAGGGCGCAAAAAACACCGGAAGAATTAGCAATTGAAGAATTAAAAGAAACGACTCCTGCTGCGTTAAGTTTTCAAATACTCAATCCCGACGGGTCAATTTTTGTCCTTTTATCAGGCGGTGGTGCTTCGCTTGTGACGGCCGATGAAATATACCAAAAAGGGAAGGGGCACGAACTTGCAAATTACGGAGAGTACAGCGGAAGCCCGACGGAGGAAGAAACATATCTGTATGTCAAAAATATACTTACCACACTACTCCATTCAAAAGCTCCGAAAAAATCCATCATCATTTCAGGTGGAGTTGCAAATTTCACCGATGTCAGGATTACATTCAAAGGAATAATCCGGGCATTGGGAGAGGTTCACGAAGAACTAAAAAACCAAAATACAAAAGTTTTTGTCAGGCGTGGAGGACCTCATCAGGAAGAGGGACTCTCAATGATGAAAGAGTTTTTGGAAAAAAATGAGCTGTTGGGAGAAATTCATGGACCGGAATTGGTGTTGACGGATATTGTCGCACCTGCAATCGATTACGTTTCATAGTATGAATATTCAAGAATTAAGAGAAGTTGAACCAAAAGTGGTGTCAATTGGTACCCATCCGGGAATCATTCAATCCATGCTTGATTATGATTTTTCGGTAGGGCACACTACTCCATCGGTTGTTGCAATTATCGCAAATGGCAGACAGTATGTGCGCTTTTTCTTTGGAAAAAGGGAGATTCTCATTCCCGTGTACCCTGCCCTCTCCTCCGTTCCAAAAGAATTAAAAGAAAAAGTGAACATGCTACTTAATGTCTCATCGGGAAGAAGGACATTTGTGTCAACAGTTGAAGCAATAGATGCATTCCCGCATCTTGCGGTTGGTACTCTTTTTGCAGAAGGAGTTCCTGAAAAACACGCGATTGATCTTTTTGAATACGCAAAGGATAAGCAGAGCTTTCCTGCGGATAAAAATGTAACATTTATCGGACCGGCAAGTGTCGGTATTGTTATTCCGGGGAGTTTTAAATTGGGTGCAATTGGAGGCATTTCTCAAAAGCAAATTGTAAGTTCCGGCATTTTACAGCCGGGTGGGGTTTGTGTGTTGTCCGCGTCAGGAGGCATGGTGAACGAGATTATTAATGTTGTGAACTCTACCCACAACAAAGTATCTTTCGCGCTTTCTTTCGGTGGCGATAGATTTCCTCTTTTAGAGCCGGTTGATGCATTGATGGCTGCTCAAAAAGATAATGCGACAAAAACAATTGTCTATTATGGTGAATTAGGAGGAGAAGATGAGTACAAGTTGGCAAAGCTTATCGAAGTAGGACACATCACAAAACCGGTCGTTTGCTATGTTGCAGGAACAATTTCTGACCTTTTTGAAACACCTCCACAATTTGGTCATGCAAAAGCGATGGCAAAAAATATGGAAGAGTCGGCAAAGGCAAAAAGGGAAACATTAAGAAATGCCGGTGCGAAAGTTCCCGAAAGCTTTTCCGAGTTTGTTGAGATGATAGTCAGTCTTCCGGATTTTGGAACAAAGGAGGCAAGTGGTACAATTGAGAATATGGACGATAGGCATCATGCCCTCATTTCATCGAGCATCTCAAAAGACGTTGATGGTGACGTGAAGATATTGGGTGAGGATTTACTTCCTTTTGCAAAAGATAATTCTTTCGCGAAAATTGCCACCTCTTTGTTTTTGGGCAAAAAAATTAATTCTTCCGATACCGAGGAGCTTGTTGATTTTATATTGAAGGTTAGTGTTGACCACGGACCGTATGTTTCAGGGGCACTTAACACTATAGTTTCGGCACGCGCAGGGAAAGATTTGGTGTCGTCTTTGTCAACCGGATTACTAACGATTGGCCCGCGTTTTGGCGGTGCTTTAAATGAAGCGGCAAGGAATTGGCTTGCCGGAGTTGTTGATGGGAAGACGCCTGGTGCATTTGTTGAGGAATTTGCCGCAAAACGGGAATACATTCAGGGGATAGGGCACAAAAAATACCGCATAGACATGCCCGACCCAAGAGTTGCAGAGCTTAAAAAGTTTACAGAAAAATTGGAGAAAAAAAGATTTATCAATTTTGCGTTGGAGGTCGAGAAAATAACAACCGACAAAAAAGGGAATCTCATCCTTAATGTTGACGGAACAATTGCCGCCCTACTTCTCGATTTTCTTTCAGAAAAGGAAGGGTATGGCGATGAACAGTTGCAAAATTTGGTAAAACAAGAATTTTTCAATGCCCTCTTCGTCCTTTCCCGTTCGGTCGGATTTATTGCGCATTTTCTGGATCAGAAAAGACTCGATGAGGGGTTACTTCGTTTGTCCGAAGAAGATGTAGCAGATGCAAGTATATAGTAACGTTCTCCTTTCAACTATTCTCTGGTACCAAATTGGCGGTGTAGCCAAAACCGTTCTTGATGTCTCTTCGAAGGAAGACGTGTATGAGGCTTTGAATTATATTAAGTCTCATAACGAGACGAATATTTTTATTCTTGGAATGGGTTCCAATTTGCTCTTCTCTGACGAAGGATTTGATGGCGTGATTATCCGGTTCCTTTCTCAGGAAGATGGTATGGGAGTACTGCTTTTGGAAAACGGGATAGTTGAGAGTTTTGCCGGCGAATTTTTGGATAGTGTTATTCAGTTCGGATTTGAAACCGGGCTTATTGGTCTTGAATGGGCCGGGGGGCTTCCGGGGACGGTTGGAGCAGCCGTTAGAGGAAATGTTGGGGCATTTGGAGGCGAAATAAAAGATAGCTTTGTCAAAGCGCATTGCATCAGACTTTCTGAGAATGGAGATTACGAGGAGGTGACGCTTAGCCGTGAAGAAATGGAATTTTCATATCGTTCAAGCAAAGTAAAATCGGAAAAGTTAATCGTAGTATCGGCACAATTTCAGTTGAATCAGGCAACTCAGGAGGAGCTACTTACTGCCCGCGAGAAGTATTACGCAAACATCCGCTACCGGCAAGATAACCATCCGCTCGATTACCCGAATTGCGGAAGTGTGTTTAAGAATATTTCGAAAAAAGAAGAAGTTGAACGTATACTGGAGTCATGGGGAGACATTACAGAGCTTGTTAATGGAAGGTGGCACGGAAAAGTTAGCATGGGGTACGTGATTGACCGGCTCGGGTTTAAGGGGCAGCGGAATGGGGCAGCACAGGTGAGTGAAAAGCATCAAAACTTTATCATAAATCTCGGCGGTGCTACCGCAAACGACGTCAAAGGGTTAATCGCCGAAATTGAAGAAGAGATGCAAGAATCCTTCGGCTTCACTCCTGAAGTGGAAATTGAAATAGTATGAGTAAACCGGTAAAAGGGGTTGATTATATTGGAGTTGGAGTCGGGTGCATCGTTATAAACGATGATGGAAAATATCTCCTGGCAAAGCGCGGTCCAAAGGCGAAAAATGAGCGGGGAAAATGGGAGTTTCCCGGAGGCGGAATAGAGTTTGGAGATACTATGGCCATGACTATCAAGCGCGAAATGAAGGAAGAGCTGGGGGTTGATGTTGAATTAAAAGAGCACCTTCCACCTATTGATCACATTATTCCGAATGACCATCAGCATTGGGTGACAAGCGCATTTATTGCAAAAATTGTTGGTGGTGACCTGAAAATTATGGAACCTGAAAAATGTGAAGAAATTGGATGGTTTACATTAAATGAAATCGAGCAACTTCCACTCTCTATCGCAACAAAAATAAACGTTCAACAATTAAAAAAACATTAATTTACTTCGGCGCATTATCAAGACTCTGCCA
>CAZMSF010000051.1:0-4655 GCA_964568885.1 uncultured Gammaproteobacteria bacterium | reverse complement strand
TTCTCAAAAGACAAAAGACGCTCTCGCGTCCTCTCATCCCACACTGCTCCGAGCAATGGAAGAAGTTCAAATCTGTTTGATGAATGTGTAAAAAACAAAAACCCACCGAAGCAGGTTTCTGCCGATGGGATTTTGTTATTGGAATTCAACTGATTCCTTTACCGATGAAAATGAGGAAGGCGCCGACATTTCCACTTCCAAATTGGATGCCCACCCAGATACATGCCGCCAGACCGGTATACAGGATATACGAAGAAAACCGATATTCGCCCCAGTGGTGCCCGAAACCCCACCTACCGGCGAATTCATTCAATACAAGAATTCCTGTAAGGACAAAGAGGCTCCATACCGATGCGGATGCTGGATACACCATCCCACAAGTGATTCCAACCAATAATCCGATTACACATCTGCGAAAGTACACGCGCATGGCAACTCCTTCACAAAAGTTAATGAACTTCCTGTTACAATAATGCCCTTACCCTGCCATGTCAATTTTTTGTTTAGTTAACCTTCAAGGGTAACACTTGCTTCTGGTATTGGAGGAACTTTTCTTCTGGAATGAGACCATTCAAGTATTTCCCCAAATGGATACGTTCATAATTGTACCACTGTAAGTACTCTGGCAGACTGTCCCAAACCCGATGAGGATTCAAGTAGAACTCTTGATCAATGACTCCGTGAGCTCGTTCTACCGCTCCGTCCCACTGTGGTGAAGACTTCGGGATGAAGTAATGGATGATCCCTCTTTTCCCTAAGTACTGGTGGAACTCTCCTCGGTTCTCTGACCCGTTGTCACTTTGAATACCGAGGATAGGGAAAGGGAAAGCTTGCTCTGCTGCTTTGAAGGCTCTCACGGTATCCTCTGAGGTCATTGTGTCTACTACCAGTGCCGCTTGAAAGCCGGTATACACATCCACGAAGGTCCGTTGGTACTTACGTACCCCACCCTGCCAGACATACTTAGCATCCATTTGGACCACTGCGCCTGGTTGCTTCGGGATGACCGGTTCTTTGAGGGGAGTGTACCACGGTAACCTCTTCTGAGGTCTACGAATGAGGTGCTTCTTGCGGTAGAGCTTGTAGAGAGCGGTAGTGGAAACTGAAAGCTGGAATCTTCTTTTGAGCAGCAGTCGCATTTTCATTGGCCCGTAATTCGTCCGTGCTTTCTCTTCACAGACAAAGGCAAGTACAGCGCCTTTCAACTTGGTATGAGGGTGTGTTTTCCGAGGGTGGTAGGTTCGATCTCCAGCATCAATCTTCCGCCACTTGTAGTAGGTTTTCCGGGAGATGAAGTAGAGAGCACACACTTCGTCGACTGGTTTCCCGAGCTTCTCTGTGAGGAAGTACCACTTTTTGCGAACCTTGGCCGGGTAAGCGGGGGCCTGGTGTTGGTTGGCCATAGAGGAGGAATCTTAAGGATGAGTAACCATTGTCACCCCAATCCAAGAGATATGTCACCTCATATGGTTAACTGTACATTTTTGATGTGTACCCTATGTTTGGATACGCTCTATGAAATAAAAAACGAGGCTTTTTTAGCCTCTTTTTAGAAGTTGCTCCGAGCAATGGAAGAAGTTCGAACCTGTTTGGTAAAAGCATAAAAAAACAGAAAGCCCACCAATATTGCAGATGAGTTCTCTGCTTGGTGGGCTATAAACCCTTTTATGGTTCAGGAAATTGTCCCATCAATCCATGCGGCATAGAGGGCGTCGAGCTCGAACTTCATACCGACGATTTCTTGAACCTTTGCTTCGTCAATTTCTCCGATGGCGGAAGCCCGAAGCTCGGCAGCTCTCGTTTCGCCATCGATCCTTGCTTGCAGCTCCAGGATTTCCTTTGGACGATATTCACTTTCTGCCAACTTCGTCATCTTTTGGACTTCCTTCGGTGTCATTATGCGAAACCCACTCATGGTGTACCTCCGGCATTTGAGTCGATATTACATCATAAAAAAACATGGTGGTCGAAAGATTCGACATAAAATCCTATCACACTCTTATTTGTTTTGTCCATACTAAAAAGAGGCTTTTTAAAACCTCCTTTTGGATGATGCTCGCTTGGAAAGATAGCTTCCGAACTTTTGAGTGGGAGAAGGCGATTCCCTGTCCAGAAGTTGCCATACCCCAAATCAAGCATTTGCTTAACAAAGTTTAACCTTAGTACTAAGCTTCTACCAATCCATGTTCCCCATATCATCCGCTTGGCGACTTATGAAATTCAGATATTCCTTAAATTCCTCGTCTGAAAAACTCTGTATGTCTTCGAAAGAGCCAAATGATACGTTTAGTCCCATCTCTAAATATGCCATTATTCTTTCTGTTGTATCATTGGTAGCCAGCAGCTGTAAGAAGGCATCTATTTTTTCAAAACTAAGCTCCTCATTCTCCCATTGAAGTGCTATCTCCTTTTCATAAAGCCCGACAGGAATTTTATGACGTGCTTGAGGCAGATAAAAACTAAACGTTGTATGCAATTTATCAAATAATCCATGAACACTCGGGTTTCTTTTAAATCGAGATACACTAACTAAGTAATCATAGTATTCTTTGAAACCGGGATCAGCTAAATCAAAAACTGTTTTGAATTTCTCAGCCCATTGCCTGGATGAAAACTCCTTTACATCCTTCCTTTCAGGAATATCCCGAAATGCTAAAAATAGGGCGCAAATATGTTCTAACATGCTAAAGAAGGCTACATACCCAGCCTGCTCTAAGTAACCTATTTCTTGATTTAATTTAAATGCTCGCCGGAAGTCTTTATAAGTAGCAGGAGTAGAAACAGAAAGTGATTTCGGCAATTTGGCAGTCTTTTTCTTTCTCAGTACAATTTCTGATCTAAAATACTCATACACTCTCTTGAGATCAAATAGCCTATTTTCCAAAATAATATCTCCATTTTTAAGCGCAATCATTGCGTATTGCTTTATGAGAGGCTCTATTTTTTTCAATGCTTCCAGCAAAAGACTCTCAATTTCATTTGCAATTTCCTTTGATTTTTCATCCCCTTTTGGAGAGACATAGATATTGAAACCAAACTTCTGATGAGAAACGGAACAATTATACTTTCCTTTATAAACAAAAGGAATTTCCCAGTTAATTTTTTCCATTGGCTGATCCACTATTTTAAAGTGAAGAATTTCATCAAAAATAAATCGGATCAATCGAAGCTTATCGTAAGAGCCTTTTATTGAATGCTGATAATACCCGCCAAGAATCCCACTTAATAATTTCTCTGACTGAGAAAAATCATTTAAGATTTCTTTTATATTCGATCTGTCATTTTGTTTTGACATACGCTTCGATCCTTATTATCAATCTCTGCAAAAACTGCGTAAAGCCTACCCAAACTTTCTAAGTATTGGTCCGCTTCTTCAGTACTTATTTTAAGATTACACCTTTTTAAGAAATACTCCTTACATCTGACAATTAGCTCTTTTGAAAACGTGGCCTCCATATTATTTTAACTGATCGATTAACACAGCTAATTGATCAATATCTTGTTCTGATAGACTGGTATTCACTGACAAATGATCAAAGAACGCTGCGAATTTATCTGCTCCAACAATGCTAAAAACCCCTTGCTTCCCTCGAAGGACTACATCGGAGTTAATGTGAAGAATACATGGGCGAATATACAAGTATTTGGTATACCCGGTCTGAATGTACTCTCGTAATTTTCTAACATGCCTTTTTGCCTCATCCCGAGGATCATAAAAGCCTGGCACCCAAAAAGGAAGTAAGGTTATTCTTTTTGCATTATTCTTTACTTCAATAAGCAAAAGCCCTTTCTTTCCTAAGATAAGACAATCAACATCACCTCCAGTTGGAAGATTCTTGTTAAAAAACACTTTGTCTTCTTTTCCTACGGAACTTAAAATAACTTGCTTTGCTAATTTTTCACCGTCAACACCAAGTTTGCTTCTTTCGGCGTCTACCAAAATTTTATCTATTTTTTCATCTAAAAAATCAGATACCCTAGACATCAATATTGAAAACATGGAAGTAAATGTAAGAACGATTACCAATACGGTAACATTGGGTATACGAATAGTGTTCAGATGTACGACACTATAGTAAATAGATAAAACAGTTACGCAAAAAATGCCACCTAGAAAGATTAGGAGACTATTCTTATCTTTTTTTAATCTATATTCAGGATAAGATTGTTTCATAATTATTTAAAAAGATAACTTCCGAATATATGAGTGAAAACGAATATTTCCTGAACCGGAAGTGCCATTGAAAAAAATAAACTAATCGCCTATCCTTTCTTTTGCCTCTTTCTTCAAATCTTCAAAGTCCTCAACTTGATAAGCCTCATTTTTCCCAACCAAAATGGGTTCTCCTCCCAAAACACCTCTGTTAGGGGTACACACTAAATATGTGGTGGATTCCAAAATTACGAGTACTTCTTCTCCTGTACGACTTTCCTTTTGCCAACCTCTGCAATAAAACCTTTTCCGTCATGGTTGTATTTAATGCTTCTAATTCGACGATCCGAAACCTGCCAACTTGTTTGTTTGGTAGCAAATTTTTTAACGCATTCGAAAAGATCTTCTGCTTCTTTGCTGCTCTCAATATGAGGAATATAGAATTTCATACTTTTAATAAAATTTTGATAAAGAATCAATATCCATGGCACTTCTTATACTT
>CAZMSF010000050.1:0-4731 GCA_964568885.1 uncultured Gammaproteobacteria bacterium | reverse complement strand
CAAGCCGGCAATGACTCAAAGCCGTAAAAAAGGGTCAAAAATACACGCTAAGAATCAAAGTCTTGGCGGACGATACAATTACGCATTTGCTTAATTGATTAAGTCCTGTTTGTTGTCAATCCGCTTCCGGCACGGGGCAACAGGCACTAACCTGCTGGAAAAACTTAACGGAGCCGACCGGGTCGTTTCGTAAAAGGTCTTTGTTTAATTTTTTCAGTTAGTCGATAAGAATTAAACGAGATATAGGACTAACTACGCTTGTAGATGTTTTTGAATATGATTTTTGGACGAGGGCTCAATACCCTCCATCTCCACAACTTTTTTACGTCCGTTTTCCCCTTGACATTCAACGGCACATCTACTTATTCTTAAGTATGATGTTAAATGTCGACCAAAGAAATATACTACTGCAAAGACTGGGTTATTCCGACAACGATGAGCTTGCCGATTCTATCGAAAATCTTGCTTCGGAAATTTTAGAATATACCATCATTGAAAAACTCGAGAGTGATTCTCTCAGGGATAGATTCTTTGATCTTATCGATACCGATGAAACGGGAGAACAAGCAATGGCCTTTGCCCGGGAAAATATACCCAATTTAGAAGAGCTTGTTACTCAACGGGTAAAAGACGAATTGAATAAGATAAAAAATTAGCATGGACGGAGGAGAACAACCACAACCACAAGAAGCGGAAGTAAAGCAATCAGGATTTATTCCTGCAGAAAATCCTAAATTCCAAAGGATTTCCGGACTCATGCAAGAAAGACAGCAATCCCACGCTCCTGAGCCCTCTACCCCTCCCGAGACCCAACCAATGGCCGATGCTCCTGCAGAAACTACGGTAGAACCGACTCGAAAAAAGGAAAAAGCCGAAAAGTCTGACAATCAAGTTCGTCTTGAAACATCATTGCACAACAACATCCGCCTATTTTCGGAAGGCTCCGATATTACCGCTCGTCCCGACGGAAAGATTGCGCTTACCGATAAAGGCAATGTAGTTGCTGAGAACATTAGCCTTCTCATATCCCGGGAGGCAAATGGAAATTTTAATGACCTAAAGGGGGCCGTAGCCGAAGTGAAAAGGGAGCTGCGGTCCGAAAGGCGAAAAATGCAGAGGACAGAGGTAAAAAGAGTAAGAGAAACCTTTATTGCCGCCGGAATTACTCCGACGAAAGAACAGATGGCCCTTGCTGTTGACGCAACGACTTCCGACCAAACCAAGCAGGTTGATGCAGGACTTGCTCTTCTTGATAATGTTTACAAGCAAAAAAGGGCCGAAGAAAGAAAAATCGCAGCTTTTACAAGAAAAGCCGAAGTAAAAGACATTGCTTCACGCATAACAGACGACGAGCTTGCAGTTTTTGCCCGAGACCTTTCGAAAGAAGGAAAGAAGGCTCCTCCAAAAGCGCTTCTCAAAAACATGCTCGCCCAACGCATGAGAGCACGGACCTACTCTATTGACCCGATTGCACTTCGGTCTCATCAAATGGACACCCTTATTCGAGACTCTCAAGTGTCTCAGCCGGAAATTAAAATTCCGGACTTTACAAAACCCCAAGAGGAACCTGAGACTCCAAAACACCATGACGGTTTTGTTCCTGGGCTTTCGGATATGGACATGAAGGAAATGGAAAAACAACAAAGTATGACCCCTGGGGAACGGGAAATATATAAGGCCGCATCGGTGCGAGCTGCAGAAGAGGAGGCCTTTAACGCAAATCGTCCGAACGACGCTCTTGAGAATGAAACATTCGCCGATTACCGTGAGCGGACAAAAAAACCCATCGAAGAGGCACAAGAAAAAGTGGCAGACGTAGGAGGCTTTATCCCCGGTCTTTCAACAGCCGATACCGAAGAACTGCAGCGACAGGCCCGCATGAACCCAGGCGAAAGAGATGCTTACAAAGCTGAAGCGGTAAAAAAGGCTGAAGATGAAGCGCGAGGACCTGTTGAAGGGCCTCCAACAATTCAAGAACAAGCCAAAGCCGAAATAGAAAGAATAAGAAATGGAAGCCTTATGAGCTCTGACCTCCCATCGGAAGTGCGGGATATCGTTATTGAAACACTCTCCTCACAAGAACCGCCATTTACGGAAACGTCACCACAAAAATATGAAAAGGCAGAAACTCCCACCGAACCTATCAAGGCAGCAATTATTGATTTTGAATTGAAAAAGGAAGAAATAATGGCGAACAAAGATAAAAGCAGGTTTGGCAAATTGAAAGGCTGGGGAAGAAAAGCGGTCGCAGCAGCTCTTGTTGCAGGAGCTCTTCTTGGAGCAGTCAAGGCAAGCGACCACACTTCCGGCGCCTACTCTCTTGATCAAGCCCATGAGCAACCGGGACACACGCAAACAGTCGATATGCCACCGACCAGCCAAATGCCGGATATCAGTATTTCTGCCGATAATGCTATCGGTCCACAACAAGGCCCGGAGAGTATTGCCAAAACAGACGAAACTCAGCCAGCCGTTGACGCAACCGTGAACGAAGGAGAAGGCTTGTCTCAGATTCTCAAAAGAGTGAACGGCTCCTTCGACCCTGAAAGTCCAAAAGACTGGAAGAATGTCGAACAAATGCTGGACCTTAACCGCGGACAGCTTGAAGCAAGCAATCCCCAACTCTATGAAAAGCTCGATGCGGCAAGAAAGGAAAATCCCCAACTTTCAGGCGAGCAAATAAAAGACCTTATCCACCAAGGCGGAGAGAATTATCCGGTTACGATATTTACAGGCCAGGTCTTAAAAACACCCTCCCTACAATAAACAACTCATCCTTCGTGCGCAAGTGTCACGCCTAATACTTTTGTTACTCCACTCTTTTTTAGAACCTTTGCACATTCTTTTAAAGTCGAACCGGTGGTGGTAATGTCATCCACCAAAACAATATTTTTGCCTTTTAATTTGGTCTTAAACTTTTCCGAAATTGAAAATGCGCCTAATATGTTTTTTGTCCTCTCGTCTTTTTTTAAGTCAAACTGAGGCTTGGTTTCACTAACTCTTTTTAGAACGTCTGAAGTAAGCGGCAAGCCCAAACGGACCGATAATTCCCTTGCAAGCAATTCTGACTGGTTATATCCCCTTACCCGCATACGCTTTTTGTGGAGAGGAACAGGGACAATAACGCACATTCTTTCCCCCGATAAAAAATGTGAGAATGCCTCTTGCTGCGTTATCCCCTCATATAATAGTCTTCCCAAAACTCCCTTAAGGTCTGAAAGATACGGTGGGTATTTAAATTGATACATCAATTTTTTAACAATTCCTTTGTAGGAGATCGCGGAAAGTATCCCGTCAATCCCGTATTTTGTAAGACATTTTGGGTGAGTCATTCCATCAATTGACCCCTTCTGGCACTCACCGCAATACTGAAGCTCCAAAAAGGTAATTCCCGCAAAACAATCTCCACAGATATAGTCTCCGCGTTTCCCACATCTTATGCATCGCTTTGGGTACAAAAGTTGGGCAAAAAAATCAAACACGGATTAATCGTATACAAGAGGTGAACGTTTTTTCAAGAGAGACATTACGGTTTCCACCCGCAATTTGGGCATTTGGTAAGTTTTCCCTGAGTTATCTGGCTAGCCTCCTCCTCATTTGCCTTCCACGTACATTTTCCGCACTTTATCTCCGGACAATTGCCTTCAGTTGAGGTAGTCATTGAGTCATACGTCATACCATTCTTATCCCGTTCTATCTCCCCGAACCCCGACCCCAAACCGCACCCATTGGTTCCCGCATCATAAACCCTGTGGGTATAAAAATTAATACGCTCATCATTTGCTTGAATTGCCTCGCGCATCCTCTCAACAGACATTCTTTTAAATTCATCAAGCGTGCTTTTGCCACCAACGTAATCCTTTACCGCATTCTCCCACCCGCGGAATTTTTGCAAAATCTCATCCTTTGATACACCTTCTCGCATCATCTCATACACAACCTCAAGCCAGGAATCAATGTTTCTCAGTGAATTATCCATCTCTTCTTCGCTTTTGAGATTGTCGGTGTATTCTTTTGGCGGCACTATCCGCCGCTCACCGGGCGTATCCTCATACAATTTGTCTGCCAACACCCGCACATATGCTTGAGACATTCCCGGATTTACCTTCTCAACCCTCCCCAACAACTCAGAAACGCCCACCTTCTCGCCGGTAAGTTTTTGAAACAGTTCTTCTTGCTCGGGTGCATCCAGATAGTTTCTAATTGCGCGGGAAACAAGTTTTTTTTGCCCACCCTCATCAACAACTCTGTGAAGTCTTACAAAACTGTGATACCCGTATCCCCATGCCTTCCGCTCCTCAACCGAAACGTTAAATTCGGTCGGACTAAAATCGACGAATGTATCTCCCTCTTCTGAGTTTTGCAGCTGCTCCTGTATTTGCTCAACCCACCTGACGTCTGCCATAGAGCGCTTACGGTACCAGCCGGGTTTTGTGGTATCCATTGCAGGAGTCAAATAGCTTTCTTTTGCCGACAGGTTGTCAGGCCCCAAAGCAAGGACTATCCCTCCATCCGGCTCTGTAAGGACTGTGTGCTCGTATTCGCTGACCGGCACCCTACCGTACGATTCTTTCGCATAATAATGTGCGTTTTCTATGAAATATTTCTTGTAATTGTCACCATATTCCAAAGCAAGCTGGTATTCACGCCCCAAATCAAATGCAAAAGGGACTTTTTTTTGTGGTACCGCTTCCGTTATTGAAAGCATGTCGTGTGTCCCATCCGGGGAAA
>CAZMSF010000049.1:0-5264 GCA_964568885.1 uncultured Gammaproteobacteria bacterium | reverse complement strand
CAGGGACTCGGTCTGCCGTGGAACTTGCAGCGAGAACCTGGACGTTTTTCTTTGTGAGCTGTCAGGTCTAAATTTGGAACACTTAGAACTGTACGCAGAAAAAGTATATCAGACTTTTCAAGAACTGAACCTACAATATGCCTACATCTAAATAACAACTTGACTCAGTGGTTAATTTATGGTATAATCTGAAAGCATATTCTTCGTCTAATATACCTTGATATACTTATGGGCGCAATAAGACCTATTGGATAGATTCTTTAAGCTTAAATCTAATGTTTAACTGCTATAGTTTTACATTGATGTTGAGGGACACGCCCTCAGGAAATAGAAAGTCTACCCCTATATAGAAGAAATGAGGGTTACGTTGTTCATCCTTTCGGACTATCCGCTAAGCTGCTTTAATTCGTAAGTCTCAAACTTACCCAGCTATTCATACAAGCTCATATTCTTCCGCTTGTATCGTTCTATCCCAACCAGTATGGCTAGCAAGTGGAGGGACGGACTCAACGGGAATCGTTACCGTCGCACTTTTGACTTATAGACTTCAAACACGCCCAAGTCCCTTATTCGCTTTCGCGACTCTGAGATGCCACTAGAGATGAGTGAAGCTGCCCTGCTTATTTTACGGCTCCTGCGAGCACTTGGCACGTCGCTTATCAGGACATTTGACTACCCTCGACACGGCTATTCGCCTCAAATTGTTAATGAGTTTTGTCACAAAAAAAAACTCGCTCTTAGTTCCAGCAAGTGTGTCGCTCACTTTGGCAAATGTTTACTTGCCAGAACTAAAAACGAGTTAAATTGTTGAGCGACTACAGTTTGCCAAAGACTATAAATAATTTATCAAAGTAGCCTCAGAAAGTCAATATACTATAAGTCTATATATGCAGTTGCATATATCTATTCCAAGAAATTATGAATTTTGATTTCCAAAAAACAGACATAAAACACTCTTTTGTTGAAGTTTTAGAGGAGAATAACCTTACATAATCTTACAATTTTTGAAATAAATAATCTTAACAATTCTTATCAATTTTTGAGGCTAAAATATGCAAAAAGTTATTAGTTTGTTTTGACGATAAAATGAAAGAATCTGAAAATTAAAAAGGTATCAATTCGTTTACTTTCATCTTGAGGGCTTTTGCTATTTTTTGCATGGTATCAAGAGGTGGTTGTCGCCTTCCTTGTTCAATATGTCCCATGTAGGTTCTCGAAATGTCCGCCATCTCTGCAAGTCTTTCTTGTGTTATCCCTTTTTCTTTTCTTGCTTTCTGAATTTTTCTGCCTAATTTCTCATATAATTTACTCATGAGTTAATTTTGATAGCTATGAGCAAGCAACTCCACTAGCTAATAGCGAGCATTTAGCCTCATATTTCTACTTGAATAATCGCTTAGTCGATGTCTATAATTCAGAAAGGGGAAATTATGAAGCTAGAGAAGAACGCATACTTAAAAACAGGGATTTTCCTTTTTTTAGGGATAGTTATTCTTTTTTACGAGATTGTTTCAACTGGATTATGGAAAACAACGGAGAACTACATTTTGTTTTTTGTTGTAGCCTTACTTTTTTGGGTAGCTGGAAATACCTTTGGTGAACATGAGGCAAATAAAAGTATTTCTGACTATATAGACTACCTAAAATCCACAAGAAATACAGAACTAATAGACGAGGAAGAATTTTCAGACCCACTATTTAGCGAAGTTACTGAGTACGTATTAAATCTTCACAACTTATCAGCTCCACACTTGCAGAGAAAGTTTTCAATCGGATATTCCAGAGCATTGCGTCTACTCGACCAATTAGAAGATGAGGGATATATCCGAAAAGAAAGCAAGGGATACAAAGTTCTTGCAAAAGCTAATTGACTTTATTGTCGTAAGTTGTATGCTAGAGTTAAGAGCTGTTAATCATTGTAAATAAATGATATACTTCACGCATGGATGAGTTATTAACAGTGGAACAAGTGGCAGACATGCTGAAAGTGAGTAAAATGACAGTATATCGCTATATTAAAGCGGGAAAACTAGTTGCAATTAAAGCAGGAAGAGACTTTAGGATAAAGCAAAGCGATTTTGATGCTTTCCTTGAAAAGAACAGGAACCAGTAACATGTATTGTAATAACTGCGGAAAACATAATCATGAGAATAGTAAGTTTTGCCAGTACTGTGGAACAAAACTTGTTAAACAGGTAGACGACGAAGAAAAATCTAAGAAAGAAGAAGAAACGAAACAAGAAGAGAAAAAGACGGACACATTATGGGATAAATTTGTAGAGGTTTACGACGCAAAAGACGAGGATAGGAAGAAATTTGATAGTGTTTCCTCTCCTTATATCTGGGAGTTAATTGAAAGATTAGCAGTCAATGGATTTGAGGGTTTTCTTCAAGATGAGGAAATAAAGAAAGAGTTCAATAAACAACCCTACAAGACGTTAGAAGCATTAAAAACATATTATACTTGGTGTGTTCTTGGAGGATATAGACTGTGGCTTTCTGAGGCATTGCTTGATGATAAGGAAGAACTTAACAAATTTAAATCCTTCTCATTAGATAAGTTTATAGAAGCCTGGAAAGAATACGACTTTGACAAGGCAATGAAAGAGCTTTCAGAAGAAATGGGAATTGCAATAACCAGATATTCGAGTTTCAGATTAGAGGGATTTATGGATTCAGCACCTGAAGCAAAGAATTTACCTAATGCATTAGTCGAACAGCTCAGAACATCACTATTGCTTGAGACTGTGAATGGGTATCACGCAGGAAAAATAGAAAACACATTCAGAAAATAATATGAATTGTAAAAAATGTAATACTACTAATAGCACGGATGCAAAATTTTGCCGTCAATGCGGTGAAACTCTCCATGCTGAACAGCTAAAAGAACAAAGAGGTTCAGTAGATACTTACTTTGCAAAACAAACTAGAGGTTGTCAAGTTTGCGGAAGCCTTGCACCTACTAAATATGTCGAATTCTACCAAAACGTAGGTATGATATTGGCGCGTCAGTATTCCTCTATGAAAGGGAGGCTTTGCAAGAAATGTATTAATCGTGAGTTTAAGAAAAGAACACTTACTACCTTATTTCTCGGTTGGTGGGGTACTATTTCATTCATCATTACGCCTTTTTACCTTATCAATAACGTAGCTCGCTTTGTCCCGACAATGGGTATGAAGCAAGAGGAGTATTAATATGTATTGTCCAGAGTGCGGAAAACATAATCCAGAAGACAGTAAATTTTGCCAGCATTGCGGGGCTAAATATGATGACTATAAAGCTGAAAAAGCAGAACAAACGCACCACGAGCATGAGTCAAAAGAAGAACCCCTAACTTCTAAAACCTCTCCGTTCCCTTATATTATTTCAATTCAAAAGTTGGTTGTCCTTTCAGTCGTTACATTTGGTCTTTATGAAATTTATTGGTTTTACAAACAATGGAAATCTTTCAAAGCAGAAAGAGACTTAAAAGTAACTCCGTGGGCGCGTGCTCTATTCGCAACTCTTATGTCCTATTCTTTTTTCCAGGAAGTACAGAAAGCAATAAAAAGCGTCGATAAAACTAGAAGTTTGGAAGCAGGAGGTTTAGCGATTGCATATTTTATTCTAGTTATTCTCTATAAACTACCAGAGCCTTATTGGTGGATAAGCTTATTAAGTGTTTTACCTCTTATTCCTGTTCAAAATACGATAAATGATTATTGGAAGAAGAAATACGGGGATAGAGTCGTTCCATCAGGTTTTGGAGTGTGGAATTGGATTTGGACAGTTGCAGGTGGCCTTTTTTTACTCTTGGCTTTATATGGTACATTTGGTACTAATACCAATACTGATTCTACCTCCTACAATACACACAATGACACAACCTTTAAGCAAGCGAGCTCATCAACCAATCCTCCTACGTCAGACTATAATCAAGACGAAATAGTATCCTCAGTCGTAAACATTTTTTGCAAAAGTACTGTACCAGGTGAGGATGCAAGTGGAGGGTCAGGTACGATTATTACAGATAGTGGCGTGGTTCTTACTAATTCTCATGTTATTCCACAGACAAAAACGCGTCTTAACGTAGATGAACAAGGTTGTCTTGTTGTTCTACCAGATTCAAAGACTGGACAGCCAAAAGAAATATACTGGGCTCATCCTTTAGTAATTCCAAGCTTGAGTGATAAATACGACCTCGCTTTCATGTCAATTTACGAAGCTTATTATAATACTGATACGCAGGAATATGATGGTACATATCCTCGTAAATTCCCAGCATTTAACGATACTACACGTTGCACAAACGAAGATATAAAACTTGGTGAAGCTGTGAGAATTTTTGGCTATCCAGCAATTAGTGGAGGCTATACTTTAACTGTTACGGATGGTGTTGTAAGTAGTTTCCCAGGTGATGGCTTAATTGTAACATCTGCGAAAATTAGTCATGGTAATTCAGGAGGACTCGCAGTTGATAAAAATGGTTGTATGGTGGGTGTTCCTTCTCTTGTAAGTTCAGATGAGAATGAAAGTTTAGGCGTTATCTATTCAATGAGCCTCGTAAATGAATTCTCAAATGAAGTTTCTGCCTATCTGAAGGATAAATGAAACGAGTCTTACTTCTAATCAGCCTTGCTTATCTTTTTGTTGTTTCCCCTGTATACGCACAGGATACTTTCAAAGTAACAAAAGTCGTTGATGGAGATACTATAACGGTTGATGTTCGAGGGAAAAAAGAAACAGTAAGACTTTTAGGTATTGATACGCCTGAGACAGTAGACCCTAGAAAGCCCATACAATGTTTTGGGAAAGCAGCGAGTGATAAAATGAAGTCTTTTGTGAGTGGACAATCTGTAGTACTTGTAGATGACTCTACGCAAGGCAACAGAGACAAGTATGGAAGACTTTTACGCTATGTGTATCTTCCCAATAGTGTAAAAACTTTTGTAAATGGCGAAATGGTAAAGCAAGGCTATGCGTTTTCTTATCGCCAATATCCTACAAAGTTTCTGGATAAATTCAATGCTTGGGAAGCCTATGCAAGACAGCATAACTTAGGATTATGGGGCTCATGTCCACTCACGCCAACACCAACAGTAAAGACCGCCATAAGAAGCAACACAGCCCCTAAATATATTGCACCTACTACATCAAGCTATACTGCGCCTGTTCAAAATTCAGTAAGCAGTAGTGGCGACAAAGATTGCTCGGACTTTGCAACTCACGCAGAAGCACAAAACTATTTTGTGAGTAAAGGTGGAAGCCCAACAAACAATGTTGA
>CAZMSF010000048.1:0-6022 GCA_964568885.1 uncultured Gammaproteobacteria bacterium | reverse complement strand
AAAAGTATAATGTTTCGTATGTAATTATTGGCGATTCCGAGCGCTCAAAATATCCAAACCTCAATGAGAATAAATTCACACTTCTCGGAACAGCAATTTTTAAAAGTGGAAACACTACAATATATAAGCTTAGCGCATTGTAGAATTATTCTTTGTGCTGCTTGGGGAAACTTTGGGAGAAACTGTAGGAATGATAATCCCCTCTTCTCCAACGAAACAATCTTGACTTAAAATGCTACACGAAACATATTGGCGGATTTCTGTAAAATTTCCGTTCCCAACCCGTGGAGACAGTACCCATTTGAATGCGTATTCTTCCGTTATCGGAGGGTTTATAAGAAGACCGAATCTCTTTTCGCTTTCGTTACCTTGATCGATTACATAACTTTTTATCACGCCTTCCTTTAGTTTTTGTGCGAGCTTTATGAAGTCGTCAATTTTATCGGGATTAATGTTGGTATTGATGTTAGCTTTTAAAATATTATAGATTCCGACAAGTTTTACAGGGTTTAAAATTACTCCTAAAGAAAAGGCTTTGTCCTTAAGAGCACTTATCACAATTTCCTGTCTTTTGCTTCGCGCAAAGTCGCTGCCTTCACCGTTGTTTCCGTGTCTGCTTCTTACATATTCAAGTGCGGTTTGACCATTCATGGTCGTTGTCCCTTTTGTAAAAGAAATCGTTTTATATCGGCACGGGAATGCCTCCAATTGCGATGACGCGGTAGCCAACGCCTTTAGCTCGTCTTCATTTTTCCCGCATGTGTTTTCCTCTTCTCCTGAAATCGGATACTCATAGTCTTGGAATGTCCGCTCAACATTAACATCAATACCCCCCAAATAATCGACCAGCTTTATAAATCCTTCAAAATCCAACACCACCACGTAATCAACGCTCTGCCCTGTAACATTCAGAATAGCGTCTTTTGCCGCCGTGAGGCCTGTGTCGCTTTTTTGCGCATATGCATAGATTGCGTTAATCTTATCATGAGCATTGGGTATCCACAGGTCGCGCGGAATTGAAAACATTGACACTTTTTTTGTGTTTATGTTTATGTTTGCAAGAATGATTGTGTCCGTTAAATTCGGTCCGTCGTGCTTTCCTCCTCCAATTCCCATCAAAAGCAAATTGAATGACTCTTTCTGTGGTTGCGTAAGGTGAATTGCCTTATCTATGGTTACGCCGTACAGAATACTGAAAAGTGTGTTGATTTGATTCCTAAAAATTCCGATAAGAATAAGTACGATAACCGCCGTAAGCAGAAGAAGATTTTTTGTCTGGAGTTTTGTTTCTTTTACCATGAAAGAAGGGAAAGGAAGGTGGCAGCATCAAGACTCGCGCCGCCAATGAGAAATCCGCCCAGTTTTTCAATCTGTAAAAAACTTTTAATGCTATCCGTATTCACGCTTCCACCGTAAAGAACTTTCACCGATGGGTTTTGAGACGTTATTACATCAAATACTTGGGCTATGTGCTCGGGAGTATCGGGATTTCCGGTACCTATCGCACTTGGTGGCTCGTATGCGACGATTTCAACGCCGTTATGCACCACACCATTTTCATCCTGTATACACTGAATAACGGTAAGACCATTTTCGTGTGCCTCGCGGACTTTGTTTTCTATATCGGCTTCACTTTCATGGAGATACTTTCTTCTTTCAGAATGGCCGATGATAACATACTTCGCAAATTCCTTCACCTGTTTGGCATTCACCTCACCCGTATATGCTCCTTCGGGGAAGGAAGAAACGTTTTGGGCGGACAAACTAACGGGCAAATTATTCTTATCAACAAGATATCTGCACTTTGCAAGCAACGTCATCGGTGGAGCAATGACAATTTCTTTATTTTTAATGTCGCTTTCGGAAATATTGGCCGTAAGATGTTCAAAAAATGCAACTGCCTCATCTTTGGTTTTGTGGGATTTCCAATTGGCGATGTAATATTTTGTGTCCATGAGGAATAGGTTTCAGGTTTTCAGTAGCGTATAATTATACACACGAAAACTTACATTTCAACGTAGTTAAATTATATCAGCAAATGGAAGACATTCTCAATAAACTAAATTCCGAACAAAAAGAGGCCGTTATAAACACCGAAGGTCCGGCCATTATTTTGGCCGGGGCAGGAAGCGGAAAGACCAGGGTACTTGTGCACAAAGTGCTTTACCTTATGGTGGAAAAAAATGTTGCCGCGCAAAACATTTTGATGGTTACGTTCTCCAACAAGGCTGCAGGAGAAATGAAGGAGCGCATCAGAAATATTCTCCACCTTTTTCCCAAAAAAATTTCCGAAGAACCGACAGTTGCGACATTCCATTCGCTTTGCGCAAAAATTCTCAGAAGAAGCGGTGTTGCTATCGGCATTCCGCATAATTTCGTCATTTATGACATGACGGACCAGCTCGATACCATAAAAGACTGTCTGGAAAAAATTGAGTTATCGGTAAAAGACATCCGTCCTAAGGCTGCTCTTGAAGCAATATCCGCTGCGAAAAATCAGATGATAGAGCCAATGCAGTATCAAAAATATGCTCGAGGATACATCCAAGAAAGGGTAGCAAAAATTTACCCTCTCTACCAACAGCTACTTGCCGAGAGAAATGCGGTTGACTTTGATGACTTACTCAACAAAACCATAGAATTATTCAAACAGTCCGCTTCGACGCTTGAGTTCTACCAAGAAAAATTTAAATATATTCTGGTTGATGAATACCAAGACACAAACATGAGTCAGTATCGGCTGACAAAATATCTTTGCGGAAAATACAACAATATCTGTATCGTGGGTGATTTTGCCCAAAGCATCTATTCATTTAGAGGAGCCGATTATAAAAATTTGGAAAAATTCAGGACGGATTTTCCGGAGGCTAAAGTATTTAAGCTATCACAAAACTACCGCTCGACCCAAACCATTTTAGACGCTGCTTTTACCATAATTTCCAATAACTCGTCTCACCCGGTATTAAAACTGTGGACGGACAACAAGGCCGGGGAAGAGATAAGTATATATGAGGCAGACAACGAACACAAAGAGGCGGAATATATCGTCAAGGCAATTAATAATAGAAAAAGTTTTGACTCGGATTTTCTTCTTTCCGATGTTGCAATTCTCTATAGAATGAATGCTCAGTCACGAACCATTGAGGAAGTGTTTCTTCATTATGGCATCCCGTATAAATTGGTAGGAGGAGTGAGATTTTATGATAGAAAAGAGGTGAAAGACGTACTTTCATTTTTATCATACCTTTCAAATCCAATGGATGCGGCGGCTCTTAAAAGACTGCAGAAATTGGGAAAGAAACGCTTTGAAGATTTTGAATTTTACCGTCAAGAATTTAACGAGGGAAATTACATTGAAAAAAAAGAGACACTTGAAATTATTGATGAAGTGCTCAAGCGTTCTTCATATCTAGACAGGTACGACCCGGAAGACATAGAAGACAGAGCCCGGCTTGAGAATATAAAGGAACTCCGTTCTGTAGCGCTTGAATTCCCAAACCTTATTCCATTTCTTGAGAATGTTGCCCTTGTCGAACAAGAATATATGCCCGACGGGCAAAAGATTGCCGAGACTGAAGATGCGGTAACACTTATGACGATGCATGCGGCAAAAGGACTCGAATTTAAAATGGTATTTATTGTAGGGATGGAAGAGGGAGTTTTCCCTCATGCACAAGCGTTATTCGACTACGGAGATATAGAGGAGGAACGACGGCTTTGTTATGTCGGAGTGACTCGTGCCAAAGAGCACCTTTACCTGACGTATGCAAAGCAGCGGGTTATTTTTGGTCAAAGGAATACCGCTACACCATCCCGATTCATATTTGAACTACCACAGGAAGTATTAGAACACAATAATGTTGACACAAGTATTATAAATAACGAATACTGGTGATATGGATGTTATTGAGATAACAAATGAGAATAGGAACGACTACAACGTCGTAGTTACACACCCCCTACAGTCTTTTGAATGGGGCGAATTTCGGGAAAAAACAGGGGTAAAAGTCGTACGTCGTGGCTTTCTGAAAAATGGAAAATTGGTTGACGGCTTTACTCTCACCATACACAAAGTCCCAAAAACAAAATTTACGATAGGATACCTTCCAAAAGGGAATGCTCCAAGCAAAGAAGTTATTGCCGAGCTTAACAAGATAGGGCGAGAACAAAATTGCATTTTTATTCAATTGGAACCGAATGTCGTGAATGGCTCCCATTCAATGGTGGGCACAAATCTCTCCCGCTCTTTCCACCCGTTATTCACACAATATACCTTTGTTCTGGATATCTCAAAAAATGAAGAGGAATTATTAAAAAGCTTTCACCCAAAAACCCGCTATAACATAAAAGTGGCCCAAAAACATAACGTCACGGTAAAAGAAGAAACGTCCGACGAGGCATTTAAAAAATACTTACGTCTTACCGAGGAGACAACCAACAGACAACAGTTCTTTGCGCACACCCCTTCGTACCACACGAAGATGTGGGAAACACTTGGAAATAAAACCGGCGGATTATCGGCACACTTATTTACGGCAACCTACAAGCCGGAAGGGCAAAAAGAAGAAATGCTTGCTTCATGGATTCTTTTTGTTTTTAAAAACTTTTTGTATTACCCGTATGGCGCATCCTCATCCAAATACCGGAATGTCATGGCGTCAAATCTTATCATGTGGGAAGCGATACGATTTGGAAAAAAAATGGGACTTACGTATTTTGACATGTGGGGAGCTTTAGGGCCGGACCCCGATACAAAAGACCCATGGTACGGATTTCACAAATTCAAAGAAGGATATGGGGCAACGCACACAGAATTTGTTGGAAGTTTTGATCTGGTGATAAAGCCTGCGCTTTATCGTTTTTATAAAGTAGCGGACAAAGCTCGGTGGATATTTTTGCGACTAAAAAAGCGCTTTAGATAATATACAAAAACAGCCCGTTTTTTTTATCTATTCTTTTAACAGGTAATGGAACTTCGTACCGGTAGCTCACAATTCTTGTCCCCGGTTTTAATTCTTTTTTAAGTTTCGGCAATATTCTTTTGATAACTGATGGGACTAAATAAAAATAGACGACAGTCGCATCCGAGAGCTTTACCTTCTTAAAATCTCTTCTCACAAATTCGGCCCGATTAGCATTTCGAAATCCTTTTTTAATTTGTGAGATAAAATAGCGAGAGTAATCAATCTCTATTCCAATTGCCTTTTTTGCATTAAATTCATTTACCGAAACTAAAATAAATTCACCGTCTCCGCTTCCTAATTCATATACAATATCTTTTGGTGATATTCTTGAAAGTTGACAGGCGGCCTTGGCAACTTTCCTACCGGTCCTCCACCACGGACTCCATGGACTATCGGGCGGCCATACGAACGTAAGTAGGACAAGCAAAAAAACGATGAAAAAAAGGCTGACAAACATTAGATTTTCAGAATTACTTTGCCTATTATGTTTTTTCTGTCAATAAAACCAAACATTCTACTGTCTATACTTTCTTTTTTATTATCTCCCTCAACCCAAATTTTGTTTTTTACGATTTTTTTAATTCTTTTACAAAGAACGAAAGGAGGCACAACTTGTCGAAACACAATAATATCCCCGACTTTAGGACGCTGCAATAGATAGCTTACCGTAAGTACTTCTTCTCGCTCGTTGATAGTCGGAAACATACTGTTGTTCTTTATTTTGAAACGCTGCAATGGAAATTTATCAAGGAGAAACACTATGAAGTTTTTGATTGTTCAAAGATTTGTGCGATGCCGTTGACTGCCTCCACCAATTCCTGTGCCAATTTTTCATCAACATGTTGTTTGTTTTGGGAACATAACTTAGCGGCCTTCCAAAACATGTCATGTAGGTTCGGAACTTTTTCAAGATGTTCTTCTTTAAAATAATCCGTCCAAAGAATAAGGAGTTCTTCTTTGCATTTAAGTGCGTGCTCTTCTTTAGTCCAAATCATCCGCATAAGACTGTTTTTGTAATTGAGTTTTGCCGCTTTATCATCACCCGTTTTTTCCAACTC
>CAZMSF010000047.1:0-6435 GCA_964568885.1 uncultured Gammaproteobacteria bacterium | reverse complement strand
GTAAATAAAGGGCTATGCAGAACTTCTTCGTTTACTCTGAGATAGCACTTCGGGTGATGAGGGCGTTTGCCTACTTTTACATGGTGGCTACACCTATACTTGATTTTGATGATACCAAGCTGGTAATAGGGACGATCTTACTTTGCCTAGGCCTTGTCGGTATCACCAATCTACTGATCAAAAAGGTGCGGAATAAACTTGGTGGGCTTGCTAGACAGGCCTAGAAAATATTTCCTTTCAAAAAGGCTTTACCTAAAGCCAATCGATGTGTTTGCTCATGTTTTTAATGGTAGAAAAACCTTAATCTAAAGCCAAATTTTGTGTTTACTTAAATTTTTTCATTCGAGACCTCTTCTCTGCGTCCCTCGAAGCTCTAAAACATCCCTAGATGCATAGAGTGACAAAAAGAATAAAAGTATTATGCTCGGGACATAAAATGTGCTCTCAGGATGAAATTTGATCTTTCGGATACGCCTTAAATATCTTCTAAGCGAAAAAGGGCTTTACTTGAAGTCTCTTCGTAAGTTTGCTCATATTTTTTTGATTGTAGAAAGTTTCTTTTCCAGAGTGCCTTCGAAATCTTTTTTTAAGTCATGCTCCCAGATCCGAATCACGTGCCATTTTATTTTCTTGTAATGATGATTGACTTCCTTGTCCCGAGTTTTGTTTCTTTCGATTTTTTGAACCCAAAACTTTTTTCTCGTTGAGGGCATATGGCAGTGTTTGCTGCAACCATGCCAAAAACAGGAATCAATAAAAATCACTGTCTCGTGCTTCTTCAAGAGGATATCGGGTTTACCAAAATACGATGTACAGTTTTTTCTGAACCTGTATCCTTTCTTCCAAATAAACTTTCTTACCTTAATCTCAATCGCAGTTTCTTTTCCGCGAACTTTCGACATGATTTCACTTCTTTTTTTCTTCGAAAACAAGTCCATATATGGTTCTGAAAACAAAAAATCACTTAATTTTGTGGATAATAAATGATATAATGATTTTATTACGGAACAAAATGGTTAAAAAAGATAGCAAAAAATTCAAAGCGATTGATCTTTTTGCCGGAATAGGAGGAATGAGGCTCGGCTTTGAGCAAATGGGTTTCGATATTGTGTATTCCAATGATGTGGATCCCTATGCCTGCCAGACCTACAGGGCTAATTTCGGCGAGATAGATGAGCGTGATATCCGGGAAGTGGACCCAAAGACGTTGCCCAAATTCGACGTTCTTTTGGCTGGTTTTCCATGTCAACCTTTTTCGATGATAGGCAAAAGAGACGGACTCAAAGATTCCAGAGGACAACTTTTTAATGAAGTCGTGAAAATTTTAAATGTTCGGAAACCTCGTGTTTTTGTGCTTGAAAATGTAAAAAACTTACTGAAGCACAACAAAGGAGAAACTTATAAAATTATCAAGTCTGCTCTAGAGAATGCGGGAGACGGTTACATGGTATACGAACAGATTTTGGATACGCAGAATTTTGGAGCCCCGCAGCACAGAGAACGCGTGTATATTGTTGGAGTAAAGAATCGGAGAAAAGAGTTCCAGTTTCCGAAAAAATCTCGTTTGCCCGGGAAAAAAAGTATCAAAGAAATTCTTGAAAGGAACGTTGGTGAAAAATACTATTTATCACAAAAGTATTACAGCGGCCTTATGGCACATAAAAAACGTCATGCGGAAAAAGGAAGCGGTTTCGGTTGTGAGATACTGAATCCGAAAGGTGTTTCCAATACCATTGTTTGCGGCAACATGGGGCGAGAAAGAAATCTGATTCAAGATAAACCGGTTTCGATAAATAAATGGGGGGTAAGGAAGCTGACAGAGCGAGAATGTGCTCGCTTGCAGGGCTTTCCAGATACATTTAAAATTCCCGTTTCTTCCACTCAAGCTTACATACAATTCGGAAACGCTGTTTCTGTTCCTGTTGCAAAAGAGATGGCTAGAGCGCTGAAGTCTTATCTCAACAACAATTCTACAAAGAAAAAATAGAGCATTCGGCTCTATTTTTTTATGAATCGAGATCGCGCAGTCCCCTGAAAACAATTTTTGCAATAAACGTTGTTGTTTGTTGTTACATACAGGTCTCTGCCTTGATATCTCTTTGCCTCCTCTCTTCCTGTCTGACATCTGTCGCATTTGCTTCCATGATCAGCAATGATTTTTTCTCTTTGTCGGTCGGATAAGAAGCTGCTGCAGTTTTCACAAAGCCCTCTTTTCACATGGGGAATTGTGGTAGTGCCGCAAGACTTGCATTTCGGATAGGTGCGACTCCATTCATACAATCTGTGGCCACCGAGTAGTTTCCCCATTTTGTTTCTATAGCAGCCCCGACAAAGAACATCCTTCTGCTTCGTAATATATAAATCTCTCTTGAACTCATATTTGGCGTCAGCTCTACTTTTCCCGCACGCATCGCATTTGAAACTATGCTTGCCTATTATTTCTTCCCTTCTCTTATCCCTAAAGATGCCAAGGCATTCTTCACAGAGACCTTTTCTTACGTGCGGTATAGTTGTTGTCCCGCATTTGCGACACGCAGCATAGTACATGCTCCACCTTTTTTCTTTCGGTTTGGCCAACGGCTTTGCTGTGAGTTTTTTTGATTCTTTGATCTTTTCTCTCCTTCTTGATATATCTTCGACAAATACATCTTTGTCGATCTCGATTCCTTTTGTGATAGACTCGTTCTTTGTTAACCGCTGAATTGTAGAGTTAACAATTTGGCGCACTCTTTCTCTCGAGAGTTTGAATTCATTTCCGACTTCTTGGAGTGTCATCCCTTGTCGAAACAATTCAAAAATCTGCGAGTCGCGCTCACTGATTTCTTTATAACCAGTACCTCTCGGTTCTTTTTGGTTATCCGGCTCAATTGTGCTTTTCGCCGAAATCATGGTATTTATCTGCTTGAGTAGTTCTCCTCGAAGAGAAATTGATCGAGATCATCCTTTGCGCTCTGATGAACTTGCCTGACCACTTCTGAGATTTTTTGGTCGACTGCATCGGCATTGAAGTTCTCGAAATCTTTTCTCCAGAGTTCGTGTACAGCTTCTTTAACAAAGATATCGATATATCTCTCGAATAGGAAGTTGCGCCACTGAATGGAATCAAATGTGAACTTGTCGTAAATTTTTGAAGCCATTGGGCTTTGCGTATTGATCCAGTATATGTTGGCAGAAACATCTTGAGGTCTCTGGTATACAACTGGGTCTCGCTCGCCCAGTATGAGAATTCCGTCTGGCGCAAGACCCAGTGGGTCGGCTTGTCCTGAAAGAAGAACCCGAGGAAACGATTTTCCTGAATTACTTTCTTTCTTCTCAATCACCTTGACTCTGATTGAGGCCGTCAGCTTTCCCGCTTTTGCTATTACAGTGCCCTCGGCTCCTATTTCTGTTCCTACGACTTCGATATCGATGAAAGCCACATCCTGTCCGTCTGGTGTTGATTTCAGATAATCTGATTTGACTACGACTTTTTCTGAAGGGAGTGAAATCTTTTCGTTCGTACTACTCAAGAAAATTCCTGCTCCCATTGGAAGATACTGGGGCACAGTGACTTTCAGAGTCAGTTTTTCTGGAGTGTCCACTTCTATTTCTGCTTTGGGATATTTGAAATCAAATCCGCTTGGTGGAGCAGTGACCTCGCTGCCTTTGCTGCCACCATCTCCTTCTCTTCCATTTCCGCCGCCAGATGCGCCAAAAATAGCCGAAATGATTTGATGCATGTGTTTGTTTTTCCACTCGTTCAAAACGTCATTGAACTTGGATGTGATTTCTTTCTGGCTCGCTTTCTGTTTCTCTCGTTCTAATGCTGCGATTTCGGCCGCAAGCTTATCTATTTCCGAAGCAATCCAATCAAGTAATGCTCTCGTTGTATCGTTTTCAACGAGTTTTGCACGATCATTTGAAACGCAGTCGTTATGCGGATCTTCCAAAATGGAAAGATCTCCTTCGCTGGCAGGGCCAAATTCGCCGTAGATAAACGCCGCATGAGGAAATCCAGTAACTCTCATTTCAGGAAGAGGATATGATCCGATTACCCCAATCTCTCCAAGAATATCAATACGATTTAGCTCTCCAAGTTTGCTTCCTCTTGCAAGTGCCTCGGAAGAAGTTTTCAAAATTAATCTTCCTGCAGGGTATTTTTCGTTTGCCATTGAAACCTTAACTTTTCCGGAAGATGTCAAAAGGGTTAGTTCGTGTGGAATAGTGATAAACCGAGGTTCCTCAAATTTTTCAAGCGGTGGCAATTCATCGGGGCGGAGTAGCGCGTTCCATGAGCTTCCGTTATAAATGACGGAAACATTACTCCGCATGAGAATTCTTCTGGATTGCGGGTGATCTTTGAATCGTTCGGTTTCTTTTGCCACTTTAATTTTTGTTTTTATTCCAAAAGGCCCGAGACCCTGGACAACGGTAAAGCCGAACTCACCGACCAAAAAGCGTTTCTTGAATTCGTCCGACATGGGAATATTTGTTAGTTCAGCGAATTCAAGCGCTTCACGAGGTTTCATTTTTTTGTCATTGAAACCTTTGGCAAAGCCATATTTCTTCTCCTCATTGAAACCAAAAACGTTCAGATGGCCGTCTTTATAGGTGATGAATCGAGATTCCTCAAACATTTGACGCATATAAAACTTCCCTCCGTTTCCATGGCCGCCATAAACTTTCAAGTCCTTTTTTCCGCGTTTTGCCGCATTAGGGTCTCCCCAAATTTTAAGAGCTTTCTCGATATCGGTCGCTGTCATTCCGTTGAAATCGATGCATTCAATGATTGGACGTGTCACTCCTTGGTCTGTAAAACGAAAAACGATGTGCTGTTCTTCTTGTTTCACACCGTTTCTTCGATAAGCATCGACAGAGTTTTTCAACAATTCCGCCATGCCTTTCACGTGGTCAAATTTAAATTCAGCCCCGATAATGTCCAAAAGATTATCATGGATTTTATTCGGAACAGCATCAATCTGTATAGGTTGGTTTGGCATATCAGTTGTTCGTAAAATAATTGATAATGGATTGATTTTTATTCATTAAAAAATCATGATATTTCAAGATATTTGAGTAGAGAGGATCGCTGTTATATTTCTCCAACTCCTCCATAACCGCACTCATCGTTTCAATTCTTCCTAAGAAAGCGTTTTTTTGAGTGCGTACTGTTACGCCCAAATAATTGTAGAAATCGTTATCTGAAAACCCAGTCTGATTGCCCTTGATAAACAGTCCGAATCCCTCTAAGTTTTTAATGCGATCTACTTCTATTGTCGAGCTTCGAGAAAGACGGTCTTTCGAGGAGTCGTTTATTACGGTTTTTTCTTTATTTGCCAGTTGTTCGGCAAACTCGACTCCGCGCTCAGTAAGTGAAAAAACTTTGCTCACTGCGTTGACGTAGCCTTTCTTCTTAAAATCGTAGAGGGGCTTATGAATAAGATCCCCAGAGTCGGGGTATTCCACGTAGCCTTTCAGATGGAAATCATGGGGGTATTTCTTAAAAAGACCTACAACAATGTCTTCATAGCGAACTTTTGCCCTTCCGTTGCCGTATTCATACAGGAAAAGCAGTATTTTTTCTCCCCTTGAAAGGTTGTTTGAATCATGTGCCATATGTGATGATTAAAGCTTGAAGTCTTTTTTCTTTGGAAAGTGAAACTTTGCTTTTGTCTCCTTTACCGCTTTCTCGATAGCGGAAAATATCTTCTCCACGTCCTGTTCCTCATATCCATAGATATGTCTATTAGAGCAGTTTCCAAGCACCTTAAGTCTCTTTAAGACATTGTTGGTTCTTAGGGTGGCTAAACGCTTGAAACGATCACGCGGATGCTCTTCGTTTGAGGGGTTTTTTACATCAATTTTCATATAATAATAAAGTTACACCCTTGTTATATACGTAACGCCAGTGAAATTAGAATAATCTCCTTGACAATCCTTGTCAAGGGTGAGAAATTGTTCTTGTATAAATTACCCAATTTATGGCTGAAAATAGGATAAAAGAAATAGTTGCCGATGTAGCAAAAAAGGACCGCGCCACAGGATGGATTGTGTCCCAAATTTATTCGTGTAGTTTAGAGGAAAAATGGTACCCCGCGATTGCCTCCTTGTTTATGCTTTTGGAGCAGGTTTTGAGATTTAAGACTGGCTCTGGAATTAACGATTCCTTATGTACGGTAATAAAAAATGCCAGAAAAAGTGGTTTGATCGATGAAACGGAAGAAAATGTGTTACACGAAATAAGAGGATATCGGAATGCATATTTGCATTCAAATTTCTACGAAAATACATTTGAGATTGCTGGTTTGCTATATCCGGTTAATGACGAGGGAACCGCAGAGGTGGTTTTCAACAAGATATGGGCTCCTTGTCTGAAGATTATTCAAAGGTTAACTGCCTGTACTTGATAGATTTGAAAATTCAGTCCTGACCATACCTATCATCCAGCTCACTGAA
>CAZMSF010000046.1:0-6998 GCA_964568885.1 uncultured Gammaproteobacteria bacterium | reverse complement strand
TTGAACCTTTACGTGAGCTTGTTCCTGATGAAGCATATCTCTTAAGGGAACGGCCAGGCTCGGAATACGCCCGAGAAATCAATGTTATGAGTCGCTCTGTCGACCTGGATTACGCAGAGACTGTTGAAGGATTGCTTATTAGCGCAAAATACTAGACCGTGACAAGAAAGGAGGTGATTAATATGGAAAATGGAAAAAAAATCGGAGCAAAAATGAAGAAATTAACGGTTGCTGGAAAAGAAGTGTCTGTTCATGTTCACCCAAGAACCGTAATGATGGGAGATAAAGAACAGGTAGTTCATAAAACCCGCATCACAACACCGGAATCTTTAACGACGGTGGAAGAGGTAATTGGACGCAACAATATGGTACATAGAGATATGGCTTCATATTCTCGTCGCGAAACCGATGCGGAAGCCGTTCAGGCAGTATTGGATGGCAGTGGAGACGCAGCTCTTGTGTCCGCGCTTCCGGAACAGCATCTTGGGGAAGAATCTCCACTTGTTTTGCTCGCTACAATAGATAGTGCAGGCACATTGCCGCCAAGCACTTTTCATCTTATTGGGAGAAAAGTGCTTCCGCTCGTAACTACCGAGGGCCCTGCCGTTTAGGGTTTGTTCACGCACAAACAATCTGGTAAAATAGCTAGAATTGGACGATTAGCTCAGCTGGTTAGAGCGTTGCATTGACATTGCAAAGGTCACAGATTCGAATTCTGTATCGTCCACTTGTATTCTTTAGGCTACGTGGGCAATTAGCTCAGCTGGTTAGAGCGTTGCATTCACATTGCAAAGGTCACAAGTTCGAATCCTGTATTGCCCACCATTTTTTCACCTGAGCTAAAAAAGTTGTATACTTTTTGAATGACCCGGCAAGAAGCTCTCCAAACATTGCAGGTATACACTAAGGCAACAGGCCTTGTCAGGCATCATTTGGCTGTTGAAGCCGCGATGAGGGCAATATGCAGGGTTTATGTGGCAAAAACCAGGAAGGTTGAAAACGAAGAAAATTGGGCTCTGGCGGGACTACTGCATGACGCAGACTATGAACTGACCCGCAACACACCACTAAGACACACTCTGTATCTTGAAGAAAAGATAGGAAGTGTACTTCCAAAGGACGTAATGCAGGCGATAAAAGCGCATAATTACCGGCTTACCGGTATCGCGCCGCAGACTGCAATGGATTGGGCATTGTTCACGTGTGACGAACTGACGGGGTTTGTAATTTCATGTGTGCTGTCGCAAAAAGAAAAAAGACTCAATACGGTAACAATTGAGATGGTTATGCAAAAAATGCAAGATAGCAATTTCGCAAAAGGAGTCGACAGAGCTCAAATTGTTATTTGCGAGGAAAAATTAGGATTTCCATTACATGAGTACGTTGGGATTGTTCTTTCCGCAATGCAGGCTATTGCAAATTCATTGGGCTTTGAGGCATGATAATCTATAGGAATGGAAAAGAGCGAAAACATATATAGAAGCAGAAAGAAAATGATGTTGGAAAATTTTTTAGGCGGCATTTCGTGGTCATTGGGAGTCTGGATTGGGACAACCTTCGTTATAGCATTGCTTGTGTTTCTCCTCTCAAAAATTGATTTCGTGCCTGTTATTGGTGATTTTGTTGCGAAAGTAATGAGCCATGCTGCCAAAGTAAATTCCCCTTTCAATTTCTGATGATGGTTGGCCCTTCAAAATTACGCTCAAATCGAATATAATTGAGACATGGATAAAAATCTTGATAACTTACGCCATTCAGCTGCACATTTATTGGCTGCCGCTGTACTAAGGCTATATCCTGATGCAAAACCTACAATAGGACCCGCAATAGAGAATGGTTTTTACTACGATTTCGATTTCGGGAAATCGAAATCGCGAGAAAATTTTTCGAAAGAAAAATCGACGTCTGATATCGATTCAAAGCCGAATGAGAGAGAAATAGATTTAAGGGCAATTGAAAAAATGATGGCAAAAACACTGCCCGCCTGGGACTCTTTTAGCTCCCGCGAGGTATCGGAGGATGAGGCAAAGGAAATTTACAGGAGCAACCCCTACAAACTTGAACTTATTGATGAAATTGTTAAAAAGGGCGAGAAAATTACGCTTTATAAAGCGGGATATTTTGAGGATTTATGCCGCGGAGGGCACTCTGAGAATCCCGCAAAAGAGATTGGCGCATTTAAGCTATTGTCTATTGCTGGGGCATACTGGCGAGGGAATGAGAAGAATAAAATGTTAACGAGAATTTATGGTGTAGTTTTCCCAACCCAAGAAGAACTTGATGAACATTTGAAGATGCTTGAAGAGGCTGAAAAAAGGGACCACAAAAAATTGGGGAAAGAACTCGGGCTATTCGTTTTTTCAGAAACCGTCGGAAAAGGACTCCCACTTTTTACCCCTAAAGGCTCGACAATCCGCAGGGAACTTGAACGTTTTATTGTTGATGAGGAACTAAAAAGAGGATACCTCCACGTATATACACCTGATATTGCAAAAATTGACCTGTATAAGAAATCCGGGCATTATCCCTATTACAAAGATTCAATGTACGCACCCATAACAATTGAAGAAGATGAATTTATGCTTCGCCCAATGACATGCCCACATCATTTTGAACTGTACCTTAGTAGACCTCATAGCTACAAAGAGCTTCCGATGCGGTTTGCCGAACTTGCAAAACTATACCGGTTTGAGAAGTCGGGAGAACTGATGGGACTTCAGAGAGTAAGGACTTTTTGCCTTGCCGATGCCCACATTGTCACACCAAAATCCAAAGCAGAGGATGAAATCAACGGAGTTCTTGACCTTATCGAATATATTGCGTCCGTTTTTAGCCTGAAACAGGGCAAGGACTACCACTACCGCCTTTCTCTGGGAGACAGAGCTGACGACAAGAAATATTTTAAGGCAGATGAGTCGTGGGATTTTGCGGAAGATATATTAAGAAAAGTTCTAAAAAAACGGAATGCTCATTTTGTTGAGGCTCCCGGCGAAGCTGCATTTTATGGCCCAAAAATTGACGTTCAAATGAGAAATGTGAATGGCAAAGAGGATACCGCATTTACCGTCCAATATGATTTTGTTATGCCACAAAGATTTTCTCTTGCATTCATTAACGAAGAGGGAGTAGAAGAACAACCGGTAGTCATTCACCGCTCGTCGATTGGTGCAATTGAGCGTGTAATGGCTTTTTTGATAGAACATTACGCCGGAGCATTTCCAATGTGGCTTGCGCCATCTCAAGTTGCCGTTCTTCCTGTTTCCGATAAATTCCTAACTTTTGCCTTAAAAGTTGTTGATGAGCTCAAATCCCGCTCAATACGGGTCGAAATAGACAACTCCAATAATACGCTTGGAAACAAAATCCGTGAGGCTACTTTACAAAAAGTACCCTACATGTGTATAATAGGCGGTCAGGAAGAAGAAAAAAGCAGAGACGGAGAACTGACGGTAACTGTAAGAACAAGGGAAGGAAAAGACCTTGGGCAACTAAGGCTAAGCGAATTTATTTCACAAATTCAAAAAGAAATTGAGACAAAACACTAAATTTACACAAAACGTTTTTTACAGGAAAAATTACCAGATCCGTGCTGCCGAGGTAAGAGTTCTGAATGACCATGGAGAGCAAATAGGCATCATGCCTCTTAAAGAAGCGCTCCAGCGAGCAGATGAGGAAGGCGTCGATTTGGTAGAAGTAGCTCCGCAGGCAAAACCTCCGGTTGCAAAGATAATCGACTTCTCAAAATTCCTCTATCAGCTAAAGAAAAAGAAGCAAGACGAGAAAAAGGGAGCAAAGGGCTCAGAAACCAAACAAATCCGGTTTGGGCCTTTTATCGGCGAGCACGATTTGGACATAAAACTGAAGAAGGCAAAAGAGTTTTTGGAAGAGGGAAATAAGGTGAAATTTTCGGTGCGGTTTACCGGACGCCAAATGGGACATCAAAACATAGGGCGAGAAAAACTTGACGCTGTAATCGAAAAATTGGGAGAGCTCGCCAAAATCGAGCGGGAAGCAAAAATGGAAGGCAGACAGATGACAATGATGGTAGCACGGAACAAATAAGAACACATAACTATGCCAAAACTGAAGACAAAAAGAAGTGTAAAAAGAAGATTTAAGGTGACCAAGACCGGAAAAGTATTGCGTGGCTCGCAGATGAGAAGCCATTTACGTTCACACAAGTCGAAAGGAACACTGAGGGCACAAAAGGAAGTCAAGCAAGTACAAGGTAAATTTGCAAAAAAAGTAAAACAATTACTAGGAGAAGCTTAATTTATTAATTATGGCAAGAGTAAGCAGAGCTTGCTCTCTAGAAAAATAATATGTCGAGAGTTAAAAGAGGGATTGTATCCCGAAGAAAACACAAAAAAATATTTGAACTTGCAAAAGGGTATCGTGGAACTCGTTCCCGGCTCATAAGAACGGCCACCGCTGCTGTTCTTCACTCCGATGCATACGCGTATCATGGACGAAAAAGAAAGAAAAGAGATTTTCGAAGACTTTGGGTCACAAGAATTGGTGAAGCCGTAAAGGAAGAAGGATACTCATACAGCAGGTTCATTAATGCACTGAGGACAAAAAGCATTGAACTTGACAGGAAGATATTGGCAAACCTTATTCTTGAAAACCGTGATGCGTTTAGTACTATTGTGAAGAAAGCCTTTGAAACCAAATAGGGTTTTTAAAGACTTTTTTTCATGCCAGCCTCCCACACGGAGGCTTTTTTTGTATTTATGACACTAATTAATGTTGCAAATGCAGTGATAGTCAATCCGGAAGGGCAAGTTCTTTTAACCCAACGGTTCGACCCCAAAAACAAGAACATTCACATGCGCTGGCAGGTTCCCGGCGGAGGAATAGAAAAAAACGAAACGCCTCGACAAGCGTGTGTCCGCGAAGCAAAAGAAGAGACAGGTCTTACCGTCGAAATAATTTCAGAAAATCCAATTCAATTTAACCAAGAATATCCGGATGTATGTTTTCATCTCAACGTATTTTTGGCACGGGCTATTTCTGGTACAATTAACACTGAACTTGACGAGGAAACGAATGACGCAAAATGGTACGAACCCGAGAATATAAAAGAACTAAGAACACTCGATGACACGTACTCGATGGTGAATGAATGCCTTTTATTATGGAAGAAACATTAATACAAATTAAAAATGATGCGATGTCACTTCTTCTGGAAGCAGACAAGGAGGATGTTGAGCAAATATTTATAGAGTTCTTAGGGAAAAAAGGCCGCCTGACTTTGGCTATGAGGGAGCTTCCCAAGCTTCCGCCCGAAAAGCGTTCAGAAATTGGAAAACTTGCTAACGAAATTAAAGATATTCTTGAAGAACAAATTAATGACAAACGCCAGCAACTAAAAAACCTCCCAAAACAACAAAGAACTCTCAAAAACAACGAGTACTCCCATTTTGACACTATTGACGTAACAATGCCCGGAAACAAACCGCCCCTGGGGTCATTACATTTGGTAACTCAGGCAATCGAGGAAATAACGGCAATTTTTGAAAAAATCGGCTTTACAAAAGTAAGATATCCTGAAGTAGAATACGATTGGTATGCATTCGGTGCACTCAATTTTCCGGAAAACCATCCTGCCAGAGATGATTGGGAAACTTTTTTTGTAGATTTGCCGGATGATACAAAGAAAGGACCCATCGTCTTAACGCCACACACATCGTCGGGACAAGTCAGAGAAATGGAGAAGGGCAAGCTTCCAATAAAGATGCTCAATATCGCCAAGTGCTACAGAAGACAATCGGATGTCTCACATACCCAGATGTTTCATCAATTCGAGGGCCTTGTTGTAGGAGAAGGGATTAATATCTCGCATTTGAAAGGAGTACTTGAATATTTTGTTAAGTCCTATTTTGGCGAGAAAAGAGAATTTAGAATCCGGCCGTATCATTTCCAATTTACCGAACCGTCGTTTGAAATAGACATTACCTGCGGTGTTTGTAATGGAACGGGCTGCAAGCTCTGCAAAGAAGGCTGGCTTGAAATGGGAGGAAGCGGCATGGTGCACCCAAATGTCTTAAAAGCAGGAAAAATCGACCCAAAAAAGTATACGGGCTTTGCTTTTGGGTGGGGAGTGGAGCGGGTACTTATGATGAAAGCGGGACTAAAGATTGATGACTTACGAACTCTGTATTCAAACGATTTGAGTTTTCTTGAACAATTTTGATATGAAAAAAATGTTATTAAGAATAACCATAGACTTGCTTTTTTACGTTTTGCTTGCCTTAATCGTAAATCTATATATAGGCTCAACGACAATGGAATTGTTTAGCCTCAAGCTTCCATGTTTGACGGGAGACTCTGACTGCCTAAGAAGGCAACATGACGAACAACTGGCTTCTGCCCTAAAATTGCTTCCAATTTTTATTGCAGAGATTGGAATCACATTTCTTGTAGACCGCTTTATTGTTAGAAAGCTAATTAAATAATTATGAATATACTAATTCCAAACAGTTGGCTCAGAGAATATCTAAAGACAAATGCAACCCCCACCGATTTTGCAAGAGCAATGAGCTTGACATCCGTCTCTATCGAGAGAATGGAGAAAGTTGACGACGATGTTGTTTATGACATCGAGGTGACCACCAACCGGCCTGACCTTATGAATATAGAAGGCATCGCACGGGAGGCATCTGCAGTCCTACCGGAACAAGGGTTTGAAGCTGTCTTTAAACCTCATAAGTCTTCTATAGATATAAAGACGGTACAAAACGACCCGCTTCTTGTTATTCACAATGATAAAACACTTGTTAATAGAATTCTGGCTGTGGTTTTGGAAGTGAAGCTCGGGCCATCACCGGATATTGTTTCGAAAAGATTGGAAAAAACAGGAATAAGGAGTCTTAACAATGTTATTGACGTAACAAACTACATCATGCGGGAAGTAGGGCATCCTGCGCATGTTTTCGATTACGACAGACTGCTCAACCACACGTTAATAATTAGAAAGTCTAAAAAAGGAGAAAAAT
>CAZMSF010000045.1:0-7022 GCA_964568885.1 uncultured Gammaproteobacteria bacterium | reverse complement strand
GGCCGTTCCCTTAAGAGATATGCTTCATCAGGAACAAGCTCACGTAAAGGTTCAAGGCATTTAACCTCTGGTTTTAGCGAAGGCTGCCTAACGTCAGCCAATGAGTATCGTATTTTTTCCATATAAATCACCTCCTTCTACAGGAGTGATGCCTCCTGTTTCTTTTTTATATATATCCTCACTGTATTCATGCCAACAAAAAACCTTCGCGTTTGTGGAACTTCTGTTCCTGCGAAGGTTGTATAAGAGTATTAGCCCAGTGGGATACAACCTCGCTTACGCGAAGGTAAAGTATCTAAACCACATGTGCGCTAATATCTTCATTGTTTACTATTGTAATAAGCGATTCGTCAGACGTCAAGTGAGAAAACGCCTAAATTTTCGTGAGCTTTAAGCATTCATATTGTCAATCCCATCCAGTCTGCGATTTTCACGTTCTGCAATATTTAAAGCTTCTCCTAGGAGGAAAAATGGTTCATTTACCTGTAAAGCATCTATTCCGGCGATATTACTAGCGAATTCTCTCATCCCGCCACCGTATGCAATATCATTACGTGTAGCATCTATCTCTATCCAAGAAGTATTGTGTGAACGAGCGGTTTCTATGCGATCTACATCAAAACCGTACTCCTGCAAAACATCTTCGATGACAGCATCTCCTTTTCCAAAAACATTGTTTTCCCGAGCATAATGACCCCAGAAGTCCGCATACATTTTGTCATTCTTGCGTGCGTGTTGAGTAGGCTTGAGAAGGTCATCTCTTTTCCATGAGCTTACTGATGGATGCAAAACATTCAGATGAGCGCTGGCTCCAGGTTTAAGCACCCTCGCTAATTCAGGAATTGCCTCCGTAGGCATCAGCTCCAATCCCATACTGGATATTGCAGCTGAAAATACTCCATTTCGAAAAGGCAAATGGGCTCCGCTTCCCCTTACCGGTATAACACTACTTCTTCGGAGAAGTTGAGACGCTTTCAGTTCGGCAATGTCAAAAGTTACAAAATTGCAATCAATTTGCTTTCTCCAGTTTCTCATTATTTGCCTTTCCATGGCTTGTCTCCCTGCTCCAAGGTCAAGAACGAAATCCGTTACCTCCAGCTCTGTAAGCACAGGACGCACTCTTCTGGCTAACGAGGTTCTGGCTTCATCCGGGCCATGCACCTTCTCACGCTGCCAATAGTTGCTGTATACTGTTGTCACCAATTGTTCTCCTGTCTGCTCTTTATTCATATTTTAGCCACAAAAAAACCTCCCGTCTTGTGGGAGGCTTGTAAAAATTATCTACTATTCCCCCACACTACTACACTCCTAGAAGGAGCATGCAAGTAATGTGAAGAGAATTTCTATTCATTTTGTATATTTTATTGGCCGGAGAAGTTCTTGTCAATATTCATTCTGCGCTTTACATTGCCTGAGTTAGCCTGTTTGGGTTGCAACAGCCCTATCTTGATGCATCGTAAAGCTGGTTCCACCTTTCTTCGCCATTGCATGATAGCTTCTTTCCTGTTTGCGGCTTTTGAATAGCTTTGCGTATATGACTCCGTCTTCGACTTTGTCCCGCATTTTCATAACAAGCTTGAGAAAACCCTCGTAAAAGGTAAGGTGGTAAATTCCGGGCTTTTCCGGCACCTCATCAATAACGACATCTTTAAATACCGTCTCGAGCTCATCAGATGAGTCTTTGAGCTTGCGAAGTTCTGCCAATATCATTTCAAGCTGTTGGCGGATTGCAACAGTGTCTTCATTTGTCCTTTTACTTTCAGTATTTCTCTTAAATTCCGCAAAATATTGTTGATGCTCTACTGTTGCAACTGCTTTTTCCTGCTTCTTTTCGTCGGATGCGGCCTTTTTTTCTGAAAGTGAGACAGATTTTCCGGCGGAAAGCTCTACACCGAAGATTTGGTTAAGAACGACATTGAATTCGGTTTTTGCCTCACTGGCTACCGCTTTGTTTGCTTGCTTTATTGATTCGGTGTTAAATAATTGAGGTTTTTTCGCGCTTTCGAAGAACTTTTTAAACAAACTGCCCCCATCCGAGTGAACTCTTTCTTCTCCTGTATATTTTGTTGTTTTAGCCTGCCCTTTCATACGAACATTATACTACTTAGGCTCAAATTTATCAATCCAGTAATGAAATTGTAACACGTGGGGGGAAAATTAAAAGAGGCGTTGCGAATGAAATTTGTAAGAACTAAGCCTTAAAGGGTTGAAAGAAAAGAAATGGTTTTTTGTTGTCGGATGATTGATGCGACTAAGTACGGATTCTTCATAACCTCTTCTCTTTCGGTCGGATTTTCAATGCTTGCCAATGCTTTTTCAATGTCTTCCTTTTCAACCGTTATCTTCTCTTCATCGGCGACTTTACGCAAGAAAAATTCAAGCTTTAAATCTTGTTCCGCTTTCATTTTGTACTCTTCCCGAAGCTTTTCAGGGTCAAGTTTGCGTGAAGTAAGGTATTGGTCAAGCGACAGTCCCAGTTTTTTCAGCTCGTCAAGCATTTGGGAAAGCAACCGTGAGACCTCATTCTCAATAAGAACGTTAGGAACTTTGATCTCAACAGCCTTCATTGCAGCATCAAGTATGTCATCAAGAGTTGCCTTTTCTTCTTCTTTGCCCGGTACCAATATTTTGCTCTTTGAAGTCACTTTTTGTATTGCTTCTTTATATTTACCGAGCTCAATTCTGGGTTCTTCACAGGTTTCTGCAGTAAATACCACGTCTGTCCCTTCGGTGAAAACTTCGATATGAATGTGCGGGGTGATGAGTGGATTTAGGTTATGCTTCTTAATTGCGTCGTTATACGCTTTTCCGACGATTTTTTTTAGCATCTCCTCTTTTACCAATTCCGGATTCAGCTTGTTTTTTGCAATGTTTTTAGGAGCCTGCCCGGGGCGAAAGCCTGCAATTTTTACCTGTTTTACCAACTCTTCTTCTATTTCTTCTTGTGCCTTTTTGGCCTCAGACCATGGGATTATGACAGTTATCTCAATGGTACCGTCATCTTTTCGTAATATTCCCTCTTTTGGAGCGGGTTTTTGTGCCCTTTTTACCTCTTCAGCCATAAGTGAGAATTATAAAGGATTTGAATTCAAAAGTAAATATTGTGCGGGCGAGAGGACTTGAACCCCCACGAGCTTACGCTCATTAGTTCCTAAAACTAACGTGTATACCATTTCACCACGCCCGCGTCGTTAGATTATACCCTATATAGCGGTTCGATTAAATGGTGAGGGCAAGCTTGTTCATGCCCAATTTCTGGTACTCGGAATCAATTTCATTCATGAACTTCCTTACTCTCGGGGCCCATGTAGGGCTTTCAGAATAAATAGGTGCAATAGTCTCGACAGTTGTTGCTCCACGGCTCATATATCTGGTTTTGAGTCCATTAAGCACTGTATCTATGCCGTCTTCCACAGAGCTAAAATAAATCCTTCCTCCACCCCATCCGTAGGAGTTGTACGAACCGGCAAGTTGAGCTTTACCGAATGAGGACTCGAGACCCGCAATTGCAGGCAAAAGTTTCCAGTCTATTTCATATTTGTCGGCAATGGATACATAGGAGTCAGCATATCCGGCAAGCGGTGAATGATACTTTTCAAACACCCTCTCCAAAGCCGTCGCTCTCATATCTGAGGCATTCATAGCAACGACAATAGATTGGGACTGCTTTTGGGCAGCATCCGTCTTACCCGCAGTAAAAGCGGTCAATATTGTAATTGTGAGCAGAATCGTGATTACTTTTTGCATATTTGGGAAAGCTTTGTGGAGCTTGCCTAAATATGAGGTTTGAGGGAGATTCAAACCTAAAATGAGGTGTTTACCAAAAAAAAATCCTAAAGTAGTTTTGGGCTACCTTAGGATCTAATGTGTATTCTAGCAAATAACTATGGGTTTGTCAAGCACTAAACTATAAGTTATTGCTAGTTGTTTGAGGCTAATTATAAAGAATCCGAAAGCTTTTGCATGATAAGACTCACAACCTGTGGCCATTTACCGGTGTCTGAGGGCGTGTAGAGCTTGACTATATCGTGCGGGTTCACCAAGCCTTTTTGAACGTACTTCCTTGCCAGTGTTGACGTGACCGTCTTTATTGCTTCATCATAATCGGCAAATTTTGTTACTTTCCCTCCATATATGCCATACCCCCAGCAATTATGAGAATTTTTAATTACTCTTTTGCATAATGTGCTCTCTTGCATGGCAATTGCCGGAAGCAACCTGTAATCAATATTGTGTGCATCCGCCTCGCTTACGATGGTTTTAGCGTGTCCCTCAAGAGGGGAATCGTACTTGGCAAAAAAGTCGTCCAAATTCTTTATCCTTGCGTCCGATAATTCAACCCCAATACTGCTTTGGTTGTTCGTATTGGGTAATGCTTGAAATTGAGGCTTATGCTCTTGCCGCGATACATATCCATTGCTTTCGTATTTGATATACAAGGAAAAAAGGGCCAGAAATACTATGAAAACCGGTATCGCCGCAAAGTAAGAGCCAATCAGAAAGATTTTACCGGGCAGGAAGTTCTTTTTTGATTTTTGAGGTAAGAGGCCATCATCTTTATGTTCTTCCAGGCCAGGGGTCTGTTCCATGTCCCTACTTAATCATGTGAAAATATTTGTGTCAATGATGTTAAAAACAATCTCAATGATACAAACTGATATTTAGTGGAAAGTTTTGCTAAAATAGGAAGCATCCGGGTGAGATAAACACTTGGAATTAAGAAGTTTTTTGCCCGAGTGAGATCGACACTCGGGATTAGAAAGGTAAAATAGGCCCGAGTGGTGAAATGGTATACACGCAGTGTTCAGAACGCTGTATCACTTGTGATGTGGAGGTTCGAGTCCTCTCTCGGGCACAAGAACCTCATTTCTTGCTTGCAAGAATGCTGGTTCGATTCCTCTCTCGGGCACTTAAGTCTCTTACTTTCTTCTTATTTTTCTCTTTTTTCGAATTTACCTTATTGGGATAAGATTTCTCGAAATGAAAAGTATTCTCATGTCACTTGTACCCGGGGCAATAATGGCCAGCCTTGTAGACTTTCTCTCCCCTCATTTGACGAGTGTTGGGTTCGTATATTCATTTGTCGGAGGGATGATGCTCTATATATTGTTGTCACACATCTTGTCATCGCTTATCGGAAACAAGCACTTCAGGAAATTCGACGAAGAACCCTCAAAATTTCTCCATACGAGGCTCTATTGACTCAATTAATTTCCGGTGCTATCTTCAAGAAGAACCCTAATTTGAGAGGAGGTGAAATGATATGCCATCAGTAAATTTATTAGCTGTTATTGTGTCTGCGGTCTTAAGTATGGTTGTCGGCTCATTGTGGTATGGTCCAATTTTTGGAAAGAAATGGATGAAATTGATTTCCATGACGAAAGAGGAAATGGAAAAGGGAAAAAAGGACATGCCAAAAACTTATGGAATGATGTTCGTGGGCTCGCTTGTTACTTCATATGTTTTGGCCATGACAGTTGGAATGGCGGCTACAAAGGATGTTGCTACCGGAGTTATTATTGCTTTTTGGATATGGCTTGGATTTATAGTCCCTGTCAAGCTTTCCGAGGTGCTTTTTGAAAAAAAAGCATGGGATCTTTTCTATATAGAAAACGGGTACTATTTAGTATTTCTACTTATTGCGGGGGGAGTCATCGGAGCGTGGGCTTAGTGCTTCTTGAACGGTAGAAAAAATAAAAGATTATAAGCAAAGTTGTCAAGGGAGAAATCCAGTTAGGAATTTTGTATCCAAATCCGTCCAAAAGCATTATACTTCCAAGGATTGCTATTGAGTACATCGCACCGTTCTTGAGAAATATATATTGTTGTATGCGGTGTATATTGCCTACGGTCAGTTGACGCAAAACAAAAGCGCCAATTCCATTTCCAATAAGGATTAAAAGGACTGAAAAGGTGAATGCGAAGGCTCCGACTACCCCGTCAATTGAAAAAGTTGCATCTAAAATCTCAAGATAGATGATTTTACTTACATCGGACATGGCCCCTGAGGAACGTATTAGATTCCTTTCTTGCTTTTCCGCTTGCTCTCTTACCCCATGGATGATGAAAAATCCGGTTGAGCCTACAACCGCGCCAATTGCTAATGTCGGATTGATTCCGACACTGGCCCACACAATAACGGTCAAAAGAACTGACACTACCGCATAAAACCACACTCCCTGAGACTCCAAGTGTTTTTCAAAGCGGAAAGCAAAACTCTTGGTTTCAAGAAAAGCCCAATGTAGAAATAAAAAGACCAAAAATACTCCCCCACCAATAAGAAGAACGCGCGAAGACTCCTCAATGATATGAGCCGATTCGGAAGATCCGTTAAATGTAGTACCCAGTACCTCCCAGAAAGAATGGGAAGGGTTTGTCAGATAAATAATAAGAAAAGGCAAAATTCCTCTTATAACAAAAACGGCGAAAAGTATGCCCCAAAACAAGAACCATTTCCGTGCTTTTTGGCTCATTGTAGAGAGAACATTTGCATTGATGATGGCATTATCAATGCTTGTAACGATTTCAAAAACCGCAAGTCCGATTATGGTCAATAGTGGAGTGAGAAATCCCATGCGTTCTATTGTAGCAAAGGATAAGACTTTTAGCTTGTTTTATATTCTAATTTTGGTACAATAATGGGACGCATTTGGGCTTGTGGTGAAATTGGTATACACGCAGTCTTGAGGTGGCTGTGCCGTAAGGTGTGGAGGTTCGAGTCCTCTCAAGCCCACATTTCTTGGGCGATTACTTTCTTTAGAAAGATGAGCCCGAAAGGGCGATTACACAAAGTGATGAGCCCGAAAGGGCGATTAGCTCAGCTGGTAAGCAAAGCTTGCCAACGGAGCCAAGAGCCATGCGATACATCAGGGCGATTAGCTCAGCTGGTAGAGCGCTTCATTTACACTGAAGATGTCAGGGGTTCGAATCCTCTATCGCCCACAAAACCAACTTACATTGAAATCTTTGCCAAGATTGCCAAGTTGGTCAAGGCGCGTGTCTGAAGAACACGTTATCCGGGT
>CAZMSF010000044.1:2648-7254 GCA_964568885.1 uncultured Gammaproteobacteria bacterium | reverse complement strand
ATCCAACGGCACATAAAAGTCCCTCCACAAGAAGAGCTAAACCAAAAACTTATTGTCCTCTCAAAAGAATTCGGGGTTGGACTGGTTGCTACCAATGACAATCACTACATTGAAAAGGACGACGCAGAAGCCCAGGAAATTCTTTTATGTATCGGTACCCAAACAACAATCCTGGATGAAGGAAGAAAACTATCGATGATTGACTCTCCTGACTTCTACATAAAGTCGGGAGAAGAGATGGAGAAAAATTTTAAAGATATTCCTGAAGCTGTTTCAAATACGGTAAAGATTTCTCAAATGTGTAATTTGGAATTGACGTTAGGAAAGTGGATAATGCCTCAGTACGCAGTGCCAGATGACCTGTCACCCGCAGAATATTTCAAAAAAATTATCGACGAGCGGCTTCCGTCACGGTATGGCGATATAACGAAAGAGATTCGCGAAAGGGTTGATTACGAAATAGACGTTATACTTAAAAAAGGATACGAGACGTATTTTTTAACAGTTGCCGACTTTGTGAATTGGGCAAAGGACCATGGCATTAGCGTCGGACCGGGAAGAGGGTCTGCCGCAGGCTCGGTTGTTTCATATATCTTGCGCATAACGGACGTTGACCCTTTTTACTTCAATCTCCCATTCGAACGATTCCTCAATCCGGAACGGCCATCCGCTCCCGATATCGACTTGGATTTTGCCGATACGAGACGCGACGAAGTAATCGAGTATGTTACACAAAAATACGGGAAGGATAAGGTCGCCCAAATCATAACATTTGGAACTATGGAGGCCCGTGGAAGCGTCAGAGATGCCGGACGGGCTTTGGGCATGCCCTATGCGCAGCCGGACCGAATTTCTAAGATGATTCCGCCCGGGTGGCAGGGACATCATATGACTATTGACCTTGCCCTTACACAAAGCCCCGATTTGAAAAATGCCTATACAACCGAGCCTGAGACAAAACGGCTTCTCGATTTGGCGAAAAAATTAAATGGAGTTGCACGTCATGCGTCGGTCCATGCAGCCGGAGTCGTTATTGCCGACAAAGATTTGACCGAATATGTTCCGCTTCAGAAAGAGACGAACGGGGACAAAATCGTTACTCAGTACGACATGTATACTGTCGGCGAGGATGGTGTCGGACTTTTAAAAATGGACTTTCTGGGACTTCGGAATTTGACGATTATTCAGGAAGCATTACGTTTTATCAAAGAGAACCAAGGGAAAGACATCGATTTTCAAAAAATTTCTTATGACGACCCACCAACATACACTCTTCTTGCAAGCGGAGAGACTACGGGAATTTTCCAGCTTGAATCTGCCGGCATGAGAAGGTATATAAAGGAGTTAAAACCCACAACAATTTTTGACGTCATGGCAATGGTTGCGCTGTATCGTCCGGGGCCGATGCAAAATATTCCTGATTTTATCGCAAGAAAACACGACCCGACAAAAATTTCATTTCCCGATCTACGCTTGAAAGAAATTCTTGCCAACTCATATGGTATTTTGACCTATCAGGACGACGTTTTACTCACAACTATTGCTCTTGCAGGCTACACCTGGCTTGATGCCGATAAATTTAGGAAGGCGATGGGTAAGAAAATTCCTGCCGAGATGAAGAAGCAGAAAGAAATTTTTCTTGCCGGCGCGGTCAAGAATGGTCTTTCCCAAAAAAAGGCGGAAGAAATTTTTGAACTGATTGCGCCCTTTGCCGGATATGGATTCAATAAAGCACACGCCTCATGCTATGCAACAATAGCCTTCAGGACCGCTTATCTTAAGGCTCATTTCCCCGTTGAATTTATGACCGCCCTTCTGACCGCCGAGTCTAGGGGTACGACGGGTCCTCAGAAAAATGAAAAGATTTCAATTGCGGTTGCCGAATGCAGAAGACTAAAGATAGATGTTCTCGGACCAAACATAAACCGATCTGAGCAGGACTTCTCAATAGAAGACAATAAAGTGAGATTTGGGTTATCCGCTGTCAAAAATGTCGGAAGTGCTGCAATTTCTACCATTCTTGAGGCACGTAATGATGGTGAATTTAAAAACATGAGCGATTTTTGCTCCCGGGTAGATCTTTCGAAGGTAAATAAAAAAACGCTGGAAAGCCTTATCAAAGCAGGTGCTTTTGATGATTTTGGGAAAAGGGCCGCACTTCTTTCATCAATTACAAATATCGTTTCCTCCATAACGAAAAAAGCTCCAAAAAAAGCGGTAAATCAGGTGAGCCTTTTCGCAGACCTTCCGCAGGCTGCTCCGAAAACATTTTCGGAAAATGATATTCTGGATATTGAAGACTTTACCGAAAGCGAGAAACTTATGTTTGAGAGAGAGCTTTTAGGATTTTTCCTGTCCGATCATCCGCTCAATCAAAAACTTAACACACTTTTTACTTTCGCAACACACAAAATACCCGAACTTGCCGAAGGGAAAAATGGAACGAAAGTTAAAATCGGTGGTCTGGTATCAACTGTTAAAAAAATATTTACAAAACGCTCGAATGAGGAGATGGCTTTTGTAACGCTTGAAGATAATTTAGGGATTAGCATTGAATGTGTCGTTTTTCCTAAGACTTTTGAAAGAGCAAAATCATATCTTGTGAAAGACGCGATAGTAGTAATTGAAGGCAAACTTGATTTTAAGGAAGAGATTCCGGTTATTATTGTTGAAGGAGTCAGAATCCTGAATTAATTCTCCCCTTGTCAAGACTACTATGTCTTGACTTAAATTTTGAGGTCAGGTACAATTACAAAATCGTGGCCTCACTCAGACCAGAAATTATTGTGCATACAGGTGGCTTTCCCGTCACCAATACCATTGTCTCAACATTACTCGTTGACGCAGTCATAATCTCCTTAATTTTCATAGCATACAAAAACATTCATCTTGTGCCTCGAGGTATCCAATCTGTATTTGAACCTGCTATTGAATACTTCTACAGCCTCACGGAACAAATTGCGGGACATAAAGCAGCAACGATATTCCCTTGGTTTGCAAGTTTTTTCTTTTTTATTGTTTTTGCGAACTTTATCGCTCTTCTTCCGGGCTTTGGTTCTATCGGGTTTTGGGAAACGGTAGGCGAGCATGGGAAAAAAGCCAAAGAACTTATTCCCCTTTTTAGAGCGGTAACCAGCGATTTTAATGCAACCTTTGCTCTGGGAACAGTTTCTGTAGTTGCGACTCATGTTATTGCATTTCGCTACAATGGCCTTATCGGGTATCTTAAGAAATTTTTGTCACCAAATCCGATAAATCTATTTATTGGCCTGTTGGAATTTGGGCTTGAGGGTGTTAAAATATTTTCGCTTGCTTTTCGGTTGTTCGGGAATATATTTGCAGGAGAAATAGTGTTGGCGACGGTATCTGGTCTTTTTGCTTTTCTTGCACCAATTCCTTTTCTTATGCTTGAGACGATCGTGGCGCTTGTGCAGGCATTAGTTTTTTCTATGTTAACAATGGTATTTATGTCATTACTTGCTACAACGTCATCGGAAGGAGGTGGTCATTAGTATGCAGTTTGCACTTACTGGTGGAGCAATTATTGCAATCGGTGGAATTTTTCCGGCGCTTGCTATTGGAATAATTGGTTTTAAAGCTATGGAAGCAATTGGAAGAAATCCTGAAGCCGCAAGCAAAATACTTCCTCCAATGCTTTTGGGAATGGCGTTTGCTGAAGCTATTGCTATTTATTCGCTTATTTTGGCATTTATCAAATAAGACGAATGGACCATTCCATTCAAAACTATGGAAATCTTAAATCAATTTGGATTTGACATAAAATTATTTGTCGCACAAATAATTAATTTTTTGGTGATTGCGTACATATTTAAGAGGTTTTTATATAAACCGATTTTGACTACGCTACAAAACAGGACAAAGCTTATAAAAAAAGGGCTTAAGGATGCTGAAGATGCTGCGGCAGCTCTGGAGAATGCTCAGAATAAAAGCGATGAACTGATGGTGAAGGCTGGCAAAGAGGCAGAGCGCATTCTTGTCGAGGCAAAACAGCACGCGCAGGAAAGCAGGGAAAAGATAATGGAGGACACCAAGAAAGAGATAGAGAAAATGATGCTTCAGACAAAGGAACAAATTGAGCTTGAAAGAGCTCAATTTAAGACTGAAGCAAAAGATATGTCCCTTGAAATATCAAGACAAATACTTGAGACCGCTATTATTGGCCTATTTGATAAAAAGGAGCAACAGGAACTCATAAAGAAAGGGGCGCAGAAAATAAAATCTGCTTAAAAAGATATGATGACAAAGCAAAAAATCAAAAAGCTTGCACAACTGGCAGCCGAGGATGATACAATTCCTCAGGATATTGAGAAATATGTGTTAGAAGTGCTTAGCAAACAAGAACTGAAAGTTTTTTTGGGAAGCTATAAAAGTGCGCTTGATAAAAAAAGAGTGCATGCATCAACTTCAACAGAGATTACTAAGAGTGATTTCTTAAATATATTTCCGGAATTTAAGAACAAAGAACTGATGCTAACGATCGACGAAACGCTTGGAGGCGGAATTAAAATCAAACAAGACGACACTATCATCGACTTTACTTTTAAAAAGTATATAGATGAAACAATAGATAAACTTAAAAATTAAA
>CAZMSF010000044.1:0-2548 GCA_964568885.1 uncultured Gammaproteobacteria bacterium | reverse complement strand
CTCTTGAAATCCGTGAAGGACAGACCGTCAAAACAACGGGAAGAATTTTGGGCATCACAGGCAGTGACGAGCTAATTGGGCGAATTGTCGACCCACTTCTTGCCCCACTTGATGGGAAAAAACTTTCGCCAAAAGGGACTCTGTATCCTTTGGAAAAAATTGCCCCCGGCGTTGTTGAAAGACAATCGGTCGATACCCCCCTCAAAACGGGTATCAAAGCAATCGACAGCATGACTCCTATTGGACGTGGACAAAGAGAACTTATCATCGGTGACAGAAATACCGGAAAAACCGCCCTTGCAATTGACACCATTATAAACCAAAAGAAAAACGATCTGGGTCTAAAGCGGGTCATTTGTATTTATTGTGCAATTGGCCAGAAAAGGAGTAATATCGCCCGTATTATCGGCAAACTTACCGAAGAAGGGGCTATGGATTACACAATAGTTGTTGCAGCTTCTTCCTCGGATTCCGCAGCGCTGCAGTACCTGGCTCCTTTTGCCGCAACCGCAATCGGTGAATACTTTATGGATAAGGGAGAAGATGTGCTGGTAGTTTTTGATGACTTTTCAAAACATGCATGGGCGTACCGCCAAATCTCACTGCTTCTTAAAAGACCTGCCGGACGCGAAGCATATCCCGGAGACATCTTTTACCTACATTCCAGAATTCTTGAACGGGCATCTCGCATGAATGACGCATTGGGTGGAGGCTCACTCACTGCACTTCCCATCATTGAAACGCAGGCTGCAGACAGCTCTGCCTATATTCCAACGAACGTAATTTCTATTACAGACGGACAGATTTACCTTGAAAATGATCTGTTCAATTCAGGAATACGGCCGGCCATCAACACGGGACTGTCGGTTTCCCGCGTTGGAGGAGCAGCACAAACCAAAGTCATGAAGCAAATAGCAGGGCCATTGAGGCTTGAGAGCGCTCAATACCGGGAACTTGCAGCATTTGCGCAATTCGGAAGCGATCTTGACGAAGAGACTCTCAAGAGGATTGAAAGAGGAAAAAGAGTAACCGAAATCCTAAAACAACCACAATACAGACCAATGGCGGAATTTGAGGAGGTCATCAGTATTTATGCGGCAGCAACCGGACTATTGGATGATTTCCCTATCGAAAAAATTGCACAGTTTGAGGAAAAGGTTGTTGATTTTATTGCCGTCAAAGACAAAAAGCTTATCCAAAAACTTAAGTCTGGAGACAAGATGGACGATAAAACGACGAGCGAGCTTAAGTCGGCGATTGAAAATTTCAAAAAAACTATAAAATAACGCTTCACTGTAAAAAAACATGGCACAAAACCTACAATTACTAAAGCGGAGAATAAAAACTTCAAAAAATATCTCGCAAATTGCAAAAGCTCTGGAAATGATTGCGGCTGCAAAAATTAAGAAAGCGCAAAATGCCACACAAAGCAACAAGCCTTACGCAGACGAAATTACAAACCTTACCCAAAAAATCATCGCAACCGGCAGCAAAAATGCGTTCTCCCACCCTTATCTTGAGAAACGGCTGGCTACCAAAGATCTTCTTATTGTTATTAGCCCGGACAGGGGTTTGTGCGGATCACTTAACACAAATGTATACAAAAAACTTATAGAAATAGACGACTCAAATACAAAAGTTGTAACCGTCGGCAAAAAAGCGGCGCTTTTTGCCTCAAAATTGAGCTTTGAGTTGCTTCTTACCTATCCTATGGGAAATGCTCTTCCCGATTACACGCTTGTGTATGAATTGAAAAACATTATTGATGAAGAAATTAAGAACGGAAGTATAGCAACTGTTTCAATATTGTATCCTGACTTTGTTTCTCTTTTTACCCAGACGCCAATTATCAAACAGCTTCTTCCGTTACAAATCGACGGTACGGTTGAGGCTTTGGAGGATGATACTTCACTTCTCGAGCCCGGAAGAAACAACATACTTGAAGAGCTTCTCCCCTACTATCTCGAAGTGCAACTTTATAACGCGCTTTTAGTATCTTTCACGTCTCAACAGGCGGCTCAAATGGTGGCAATGCAGAATGCAAAAAACAATGCTTCCGATATTGCCGAATACCTTACCCTTGTTTATAATAAGTCACGCCAAGAAAGAATCACCAACGAAATATTAGATTTGGCAAACAGTACTAAAATATGACAAATAAAGGGGTAATCATACGAGTCCAGGGCCCAATAGTAGACGTCCGTTTTGAAAAGGAAGTTCCTCAAATTTATGAGGCGCTGAAAATCGAACTTGGAAAAGACAAAACCCTCATCCTTGAGACAGAATTTGAGATGGGCAATAACGAAGTCAGGACCATTGCAATGGGTCCGACCGAAGGTTTGGCGCGGGGAACGGAAGTTATAGCAACCGGTGCCCCAATCTCGGTTCCCATAGGGGAAGAAACATTGGGCCGCATATTCAACGTACTTGGTCAACCAATTGACGAACTAAAACCTCTCACTTCACAAACAAAAACCGGACCCATCCATGTTGCAGCTCCTCCTCTTTCCGAACAAAGCACTAAGCCTGAGATGCTCGAAACAGGAAT
>CAZMSF010000043.1:0-7609 GCA_964568885.1 uncultured Gammaproteobacteria bacterium | reverse complement strand
TTACTTCGTATAACTATAGTGAGGATATTAACCGGCCCCTGAATTCAGAAAATTTCTTGAACTCACAAATAGAGGAGTAGCGTATTTTGTCGTGTTCGTAGCATCAGCTGTTCTTGAAGTAATTTGTTATATAGTCTTCACAGTCCTTTTTGTCGTTTTGACCGAGTCCACCACACATAAAGAGTTGTGTGTCGAAAAAATTCTGTCTGCTGATAAGTGCAATTGAAGCACCTGCCCTGCAATAGATGCGGCTATATGAATCGGCAAGGCTATCACACATCTGCCGTGCTTTTGTAAATGAAAAATCAGCAATTATAGTGGCATTCGTACCAATTCCGACAAGACATGCCAGCTTATTTTGGCCGGTCAGTTGATTGCACAGCACTCCATAGTATGGGAATTTATAGTCAAGTACGTCTGGCCAAATGGAGGTTTGGGTAAAATAACACACTTTTTGAAACTGGGGCTCCAAAGTGTCACAGGGGGTAAATGGATGATCTTTATCGAGTTGCCGTATGATTGCTTTTTCCTCCGAATCCATTGTTTTGACGTTGAATTCCATGAATACTCCTACCTGACAGGAGAAAGTTTTTTTGCTTTTTAACGTAGTACAAAGGGTAAGAGCTTGAGATAGTTTATCATCACCCAGATAAGAGAGTATTCCATGGCCAATTCCATGCTGGCAGCTGCCTCCTTTTGAGAATTGCTTGGAGCACTCGTTATCCAAATCGTTGATTGCCGAAAGTCCCTTGTCTGTTATTGCTTCCTCAAGAAAACTGTGATAACAACCAAAACCGAATTTGCTATCACATATATGAATTCCCTTAAGGCTGGTTGTATGGTAGAGGGCATCGCCGAAATTATGAGCTTGGCCGTGCTGCTCTCCATAGCTTGCATTTTTTAACTCATCAGAGAGTATCTCGTATGCTTTTTTTGCTCCGACGCTTCTAATCTGATGTTCATATAGTTCGATTGATTGCTTGGGGGAAGGTTTCCAGGTTTGGTCGATGAATATGAGTGAGGCAATGCAAAAGAAGAGAAAGAGAGGTAAAAGTAATTGAAAATATCGTTTCACCATTTCATGTTCTCATGAATTAGGAGCATTTTACAACCGGAGTAGAATTTACAGGGAGCTTTTGTTGAGCCGTGAAGAAACCAGTTCTTTAAAAAATTGAGCCCGTTTTTCGAAAAATGCATTTGCGACTCCCAAGCGTCTCTTTAGTACGGCAAATATAGGTTTGAGTAGAAGAACTGCAAGGAATAGAGAAAGCGAGAGAAATCCGAAATATTGAAGATACTGAGGCAGATAAACGATAGTTATTTGTGTGCCCTTGGGAAGGGATGAACCGTCTGTTATCCATCCGTTCTCCCAATTATTCACCTTCACGTGTTCAAGCCTTTTTCCTAAAAAGAAAGGAAAAATCGATGACCAGAAGGTTTTTCTGCCTGCGTACGCTTGCCAACCTTTGTCATAACTTTGAGAAAGAACAAGAAGCGTTTTTGCGCTTTTTACTTCTTTAGGCGTTGAAACATATAAGCTTTCATTTGGGTGTGTTGTGGTAAAACGTGCAAAACTTGAGGATGAAATAAATGGCTTTGTAAGCACAATATTCACCAAATAGTTATACGGGACGTGCATGGCCTCAACGCTATTGAGTGTATTTTTTGACACCTCGGTTCCTATCGCGACAGTATCGGCATGGAAAGAGTAGGAAATGGCGTTCTTTTCCATCGGGGGAAGGAAGAACGTTGAATTGCCGTTTTTCGATAGATTCAAATCAATAGGTGCAATTCCCTCATAATCATTCAGTGCCCAAAAGTGAAGGGCAGTACCTTTTTCGTTTTTGGCGTTGACAGTGAGCAGGTATCCTTCATCGTGCAGCAATCCCTGAGAATAAACCGACGAACAGAGAGAATCATTTGCCGCGTTATACGTTATGCTTGAGCCTGAAATAGTAAAGCTAGTTTTACCATTCCTGAAGGTATTGCAGTCGGACGCGTTATTGAAATCCTTCCCGCCGTACTTGTAGGAATAGAGAGAGTCGAACGCTTTGGGGATGGTTATTGTCAACTCTTCTCCGGCAGCTATATTTTTGAGAACTAAGCTTTGCTGCTGCATTTGAGGGAGCGAAATGAGTGTTTCTTTTTGGATTGTTTGAACGCTTAATTCGTCCATCTGAGCATGAGAGAGCGAGAATATATTTTCCTGCGTAAGTTTTAGATATGTGCGGATTTTTTGAGGGTTTGCCACATCGACCGACACCATCTTTTCGCCGTTAATAAAGAGTGAGTAAGGCGTATCGAGCTTCGGTACCACAAAAAGCGGAAGCGGGTATGACGTGTTTTGAGTAAGGACGTTTTTCCCAATTTGCACTTTCGGAAAAAGGGGAAGAACAGAGATAAGGGCACTATTATTTGCATTGTCGGGCTCAACGGTAATTTCGACAGGGATTATTTGCTCGTTTGCATATGAGGGAAGAACGAGCCTTGATTCGGTTATCTTTGGAAGACGAGTCACAAGTGAAATTTCGCTTTCGGTTTGCTCCACAGCAAAATCTTGCTTCAATATTTTATTGCTAAAAAGACTTCTCAAAGGATAATAGGTAGTGCTATTATCGCTCGTAATATAATCCCCCAAATTTTTATAAGCGATATCGTTGTCTCCCCAGGTGTAACCGTTAACACTTTGAGGTAGTGAGCGGGAGTAAACAAAGTTTTGTGTTTTTTCTTTTAGCTGTACGCGATAGATATCTATCTTTCCGAATGAAGCTTCTTTAGTAGCCTTTATGCTCGAAAGTAATCCTTCGGTTTCGCTATAAAAAAGCGATTTTTGCGAGGTTACCGAATAGATATTCCTGTCTACGATAAGATAGGAGATGTTGTATTTATTGAGAACATTTTCGAATTGTTCCGGGTTTTTTGAATACAAAGCGTACGAAAGCTCGTTGTAGCTGTTTTCCGAGGTTGCCCCCCACGAGTCAAATGCTCTGTCAACAACGGGTTGTTTGAGACCATACCACAAAAATCCCGAACCTCCATATCCCCATTCATAGTAATTCCAGCTCCAAAAGCCCGCCATCGGAAGGGTTGCAATGCGAGCGTCTCCGTCTTTTTTATCAAAAAAATTAAAGACCTTTTGGTAGTCATTTGGCATTTTCAGCTGCTCTTTTTCATAGATAAATTTACCTTGAAAAGTTGGTAATGAAAAAGCAAAAATACCAACTATTCCGGCCGCAACCAGTAGCGATGTTGCAATTCCACCGGCCCGCTTGAGTAGTTTGGGCAGCAATTTATTTGCTAATTCTATCGTCCTTCCCATGCCAATTCCAAAGAAAAGTCCATATAAAAGACCGGCAAGGAGTGAGAACTTGGTAAAAGGAAAGCGAAACGCCTGAGAAAAAAGCGGAATATGACTAAAAAGACTGTCAATCCACATAAAGGGTGGAGTATTATTCGCCAACATAGTAAAAACAAACAAAAAGAGTACCCCAAATGAAACAAGAAGCGGTTCTTTTCTTCTCAATGCCTCAATAACCCCAAAAAGAACGATACCGAACATGATAAATCCGATAAGAGTAATAAGGGGATTTGCAAGATGGTCCCGCCATGGCTCAAGCATATAAGTTGATACTTTTGCAAGGTTAGGATCGATACTGTTAAACCAAAAACCTTTCAACAGCATGACGTCTTGAAGAGTTCCGAATTCTTTATTTTGCAGAATAATGCGAGGGGTCGCCAGTTGATTTATCTTTGCATTTACATTGGTTGAAGCGTTAGTGAATGTGAAATGCAAGAAAGGTAGTAGCCAGAACGCATTTGATAAAAGTACTATTGAGTAGTACTTAATTGCAATTTTGAGTAAATTTATAGTTCTCCCTAAGCGTACCAGTTTATAAGCAGAGGAGAGCAGAATTATCGTTGCTCCCAGTAAAAAAACAACAAAAAGAGTAGGCACATAAGACTGTGGAGTTGTAATAAAAAGGGTAAGCGCAAGGATAAGTGCGTTTTTCTTACTCTGATTGTTAAAAAAATGAATGCTTGTTAAAAGCATCCAAGGAAGAAATGCAAAGTGAGCGGTGAACGTTTCAAACGGCACGTAATATGTCTGTAATGTAGCAAGATTGAATACGTAGAAAAGCGAGGCAAGAAGCGGAATTACCGTTACGTTTCGTGCCTTGGTTCCAAATGAAGTATGCGAAACAATACTTGTGCTCAGAAAAACCATGCCACTTCCCCCTATGAAAAGCGTCAAAAAGGTCCATACATATCTCAGTGCCTGCTGCGGCATGAATGAAGAAAGCATAAGCAGAAAAATTTGTCTTACAAGGTCTGCAGCGTGTCCCATCCCCCCCAAAAGACCAAGGCTTTGGTATTCTTGCCATACTGCAAAAAGTGAGCGTTTGATATTAAGGAAGAAATTGAATTCCGGATGGAGGTTATCCCACCCGGTCAGAATAGTCCCGGGTTTGTAGCTAACAATTGCGATTACGAAAACTACCAGAAAAATGAACCCAACATTCAGAAGGGAAGGAGTAGAGGTAACTGTCTTTTTTTTGAGCCATTTGAACATAATTAGAGTAGGGTTTGGAAGGCAAGAGATTTTACTCTTGACTTAACGGCCTTTGACAACGTAGCCTTTCGTTTTGAAAGGTGTCTGACCCTTGAGTAGAGTTTGAGAAGAACAGATTTTGGAAGCATGAAAACAAGCAGAGTCTCCATAAGAGTTACAATAACCCCCCGGAGGGTCGGTTTGTAGCCAAAGAGAAGAACCGCTCTTACTCTTGAAATAAGTGTCAGAAAGAATGTTTTTTTGACATTTTTGAAGGAGGTATTGGTAGTATGAATTCTATATTTGAGTAATGTATCGGGAAGGTTTTCAACTTTACCATATTGGAAGAGCTTGAAAATAAGCTCAATTTCCTCAGCTGTATTCATCCCATCCCGGTAAAACATAAAGTCATGCGGCAGTCTTTTGACTGCAATCATAAGAGTAGGCTGCTGTAATGGGACGAATTCGAAAATATACCGGTATATGGCTTCAAATTCGGTCGGGAAAGTTTTGGTTCCGATAATATTTCCTTTCTCATCAATAACCTGACATTGGCCACCTACGGCTACGACATCCGTATGTAAAGTAAGGTACTCAACCTGTTTGTGAATTCTATTGGCAAAAGCCACATCGTCGGCATCCATGCGAGCCAAAAATTCTCCTGTCGCCTTGTCAATTGTCCTTTTTACCGTGTTTGAAACACCAAGATTTTTTTCATTCCGTGAAAGCTTAATTCTCTTGTCTTTTTTTGCAAGAGCCATAAGAAGCGGGTAGGTATTATCCGTTGAGAAATCATCAACTACGACTAACTCGATGTTCTTATATGTTTGTGAAAGGATACTTTCAACAGCCTTTTCGACATATCGCTCAGCATTGTATACCGGCATAATGACTGAAACCAATGGTTGCTTTTGTGTTTTCATAATTACTTTAGTTTTTTCTCTTTCATGCAATATTTGAACCAGTATTCGTCAGGAACCGTAACGAGTTGTCCGCCGGAATTTTTGAATGTTGCTTTTCCTACCGAAAGGCAATTGTCAACGGCCTGAAAAACGATAATTTTTTGCACGGTAAGATATCCTGCTATAAGAGCAAGTACCAGTACTGCTGCGATTACGATTGTAGGTAGCAATTTCATAATGTCCTTTCGTCCTTTTGGACTCGTCAGGCCGGACACACATCCGGCTAGGAACGACAAGGTATACAGATGTTGGTTTTTGAACTTGCCGCTCTTCTTTCATGCAAATGAGAAAGAAATAACAAATTCATGCCCATTACTGGGAGGGATTCGGGCTTTCCCCGAACTCGTTTGCCCGAGGGCAAACGGTCAACCCTCCCATGGAGGATGCCTGCTGCCGTTCACGCTACGTCAGTAGCTGTGGCCGGCGCGGGCGATTTCGTCCGGGTAAATGACCCAGAGGACGCCGCTGGTTACCGTTCCACCCGTAGGCGGATCGGCAAAGTAGCAGCTGTCACAGGTCTTCCCCGTATCGAACTCGAAGTGCGCCCCGATGACCGGGGTGTGGGCTTCGAAGCGAAGCGTTTGGCCGGGTCCTGTCTCGACCCTTGCGTGGCCCTGCTGAGCCGGTTTGGCCTGCAGGGGAACGCGCGTATCGTACTGGTTAATGCAACGCCAGGTGACGTCTGTAGACGTCCACGTCCGGTTGTCGGACTGCGTGAGCGCTTCGTTCGCGCTCACCTGGAGTCGGCCGAATGGGACACGGAACTCGGCTGTCGGGCCGCTGTACCGGAATGCCCATCGGTCTGTCTCAAGCACAGGTGACCAGTACTGTGCGCCTGCGCCGCCTATCCACTGGTTCACTAGGAACGTTTCGTTAGGACCCAGACATGCTGAGCCAAGCGAATGGTACCTGGTGCCGCCGTTATCGAGGCGGACTACGTACTCGGGGTCGGACTGGGGATGCCAGTCCTCGAGGACCCTGAGGTCCCCGCCGGGAAGCTGCGAGTATGGGCTCATGGAGTTGTTGACTCCCGAAGCCGACACGAGCGTCACGGCGCCGAGCATGAGCCCGGCGATGAATGCGCCCAAGAACTTGATGTTTCTCATATTCCTTCCTTGCGGTTGGGATAGAGGAGGGGCCGCCGAGTTGAACGGCTGCCCCTCCTTGGCGGTGCCCTTTTTAGGGGGCGAGACGTGCTGCCCACAAGGGGTTACCCCCTAGTTGCAGTGCGGCGTGTTGTACTGCTTGGAGAAGTCCAAGTCAGCCTGGTTGTAGTTGATGGCGCCGGTGTTGACCGTGCCGTCCGCGGGCGCGCTTTCGATGTAGCAGGCGCCCTTGTTAACACCGCCGATGATGACGGTGGCCCCAATGACGGACTCGCCGGCGCTGAAGGAGAGGGTAGCACCCTGTCCCGTCTGCCGTCGAGGCTTGCCGTTGAGGCCCAGGTCCTGGCCGCCAGGGGCGGCCGTGGCGCTCGGCTGAGCACCGGACTGGTTGTTGGGATCGTATCCGCCGCCCTTCCACTTCTCGAAGAAGGGGCAGGGGTTCCACCCGTTAGGGTAGGTCACGTGGGCGTGGGCCCACCGGAAGAGGATCGTCTGGTCCAGGCGGAAGCAAAATTCGTTATTGCCCCACACCTGCTCGATGACGCTGATGAAGCCGTCGGTCACGGTCGTGTCGACGTGACCCGACAGGACCACCTTGTAGACGCCGTCCTGCGTACCGTCCACCCGGAAGCCGCCGATGATGGCGACAGAGCCGGGGAGAAGGTCGAAGTTCCAGCGGCGAGTGTGGTCGTCGTTCTGGGTGCACGTGAAGCCAGGCGCGTTGCCGGCCTGGTTCTTGCACGGTACCCCGGTCTCGATGTACATCGAGGGGTGTCCGATCTGCGGCTGGGGGTTGAGCCCGTACGGCTGCTGCGGCTGGGTTGGAGCCGCGGTAGGCGCTGCCTGAGTCGGCTGGGCGGGCACGGGCGTAGGCGTAGGTGCCTTGCCCGAGTCCGTGGTGGCGGTCGCCGTCGGAGTGGAGTCTCCATCCGCGGCGTTCGCCTTGTCGTTGCCGCCGCCAACCTGGAGCGCACCCCAGATGGCAGCCGCAA
>CAZMSF010000042.1:0-7664 GCA_964568885.1 uncultured Gammaproteobacteria bacterium | reverse complement strand
AGAGTATATTTTACTATTAACGTGAATAAAATTCAATAACCAATTGATAATCTGCCGGATTTGGCACTTCTTCTCTCATAGGCTTTCTTGAGAGCTTGCCAACAATATCTTTTCTTTCAAGGTATGGAAGCACATTCGCTGCTGTTTCCTCAACATGGAGCTTCAAAACCTCATTTTTCAAAAGCTTTTTATCCAAGGACACTTTTTCTCCGATCTTTACATTATAAGATGGTATTGTCACTTTTTTGCCATCGACCAGTACGTGTCCATGGGATACAAATTGTCGTGCCTGATTTCTTGAGTTGGCAAAACCCAAACGGTACACTACGTTATCAAGACGCCCCTCAAGCAATTGGATAAGCATTTCATCGGTATTTTCACGGCTCGCCTGTGCCATTTCTACATATTTTCTGAATTGTTTTTCCAAAAGACCGTAAGATCTTTTGAGTTTTTGCTTTTCCCGAAGCTGAAGACCATATTCTGATGGTTTTCTTCTGCCTCCGCGTCTTGATTGGATACCCGGAAGTATATTGAGTCTTCTCTCAAGCGAACCTGAAGCCTTCTCGAGGATATTAACTCCTTCTCGGCGTGCAATTTTGTGTTTTGGTCCAGTATATCGTGCCATATTATTTTTATTCTGCTTTGCTTAAGACCGAAGGTCTCAAACTTGTTTATGCTCTTCTTTTCTTTTTCACTCGCGGTCCATTGTGTGGGATTGGAGTGACGTCTGCAATCATGGAAATTGAAAGACCGGAATTTCTGACAGCTCTTAAAGCCGCATCCCGTCCAACTCCGGGTCCTTTAATAAATACTTCAACACTATTTACCCCTACTTCTTTTGCCTTTTTTATTGCCTCCTCGACTGCAGAGGTTGCGGCAAACGGAGTAGACTTTCTGGTACCCTTAAACCCTGCATTACCTGATGAAGACCATGCGATAGCATCTCCCTTTTCATTAGTGACAGTGACTATCGTATTATTAAAAGTTGTAGAAACAAAAACTTTTCCGTTACCGGTTGTGACAATTGTTTTTGGTTTTTTGGTTACTACTTTTTTTGCCATATTTTTTACTACCCTTGCTTTAGCGAGGGCAAGCTTCGCTTATTTGTTAAGACCCATCTTCTCGGCTACCTCTTTTTTGATAGCTCCAATTGTTACCCTCTTGCCTCTTTTAGTCCTTGCGTTAGATCTTGTTCTTTGACCTCTTGATGGTAAATTTCTTGCATGACGGATTCCTCTGTACGCCCCTATCTCTTTCAGACGCTTCACATTTGAAACAACCTCGGCTCTTAAATCCCCTTCAGTCTTAATAGTATCCAAGACTTTCTGAATCTTGATTACCTCTTCTTCAGACAAATCCTTCAATCTTCTGTGAGCCTCAATTCCTGCTTTTTCCAAAACACCATAGACATTACTTGGACCAATGCCATAAATGTAGGCCAAAGCCCTATCTATTCTTTTTTGTTCCGGTATGTTGACTCCTGCTACACGCATAGTATTTTTTGGGAGAAGTTGAGAGTTAGCGGTATCGGTAGGTGATACGTCCTCGCTCTGTGTCGTATGGGGTCATTTCGACTCTTACTTTATCTCCCGGCATTATCTTTATGAAATAGATTCTCATTTTTCCCGAAAGGTGGCAAAGTATCACTTTACCGCCTTCAATTTCTACTCGAAACAATGTGTTTGGCAAAACCTCTTTAACCGTTCCGTCTATTTCAACTGACCCTTGATGCGCCATAAAAAAAATTGTTTTTAGGCTGAAGTATTATAGCGCAATTACCTCATTTTAGCAATTTACTTTAGCTATATGAGCGTATGCGATTATAGCGTATTAGCTTCAAAAGCGCAAGCCAATATTACGTTACTTAGTCTAAAACAATTATGAACCTATTCTAACAGAAAACTTGAAGCTGTTCAAGGGAGAGGTAGGGTTTCACCGGGAAAATATGTTAAAAGCTCAGGCCCTTTATCCGTAATGACAATTGTACGCTCAAAAAGACCTGCAGGCGAACCATCTTCGCTCACAATTGTCCAATCATCGCTGCCGTCATATTTAACCCCCGGGCCTCCCATGTTGTAGATTGCCTCAACAGCAATAGTCATACCTTCTGTAAGCGGCGGAGTTTTTCTCATTTCCTTTTCCAAATAGCCGGGAACTTCCGGCTCCTCATGGAGCTCTTTTCCCACTCCATGACCGACTAAACTTCTCACCACCGAGTAGCCTCCCCCTTCCATCGTCTCCTGCATAATACGTGATATATGTCCGACCCTGTGTCCGATTTTTGCTTGCTTAACGCCTTCAAACATCGCCTTTTTGCCCGTTCTTAAAAATTGTCTAATCTTCTCATCCGTAACATTACCGACGGTAATGGTTTCGGCCATATCGGTATGATATCCATCAAGATAGACCCCGCAATCTATTCCGATAATATCCCCTTCCCTAAGAACTCTTTCCTTCGGAATTCCATGCACCACAACATTGTTAGTGCTTACGCAAATAGTGTGCTGGTATCCGTCGACCTTTTTAAAACTTACCTCTCCCCCTTTTTCCAAAATTAACCTCTCGGCAAGCCTGTCAAGCTCAATTTCAGTTACTCCAGGCTTTACTGCCATAAGCACCTGAGCCAATACTTCCCCCAGCATCTTGCCTGCCCTTCTCATTGTTTCAACTTTTTTACGGGTCTTGTCATCCATATTAAATAAGCTTTCTTCTTACCAATTCTTCTTTTACTTTTCTCACCGTATCTTCTATCGTATCTGTCGTTGTGTCAACAACAAATGCGTCATTTTGCACTGCAAGCGGTGCATGTTCTCTATTTGAATCCGCCTCATCCCGTTCAACAACGTCTTTTTTTACTTCGTCATAGGAAATGTTCACATGTTTTTCCTTGAGTTGCTCAAAGCGTCTTCTCGCTCTTTCTTCAACGGTTGCAGTAAGATAAACCTTAAGGTCGGCATCAGGAATGACATGGGTTGCAATATCTCTTCCTTCAATAATTCCCCGCCTGCCGCGTGCGATTGCCTGCTGCCTATTTACCATTTCATGACGGACACTTTTGTAGGCAGCAACGACCGGCGTACTATTACTTACTTCCGGAAAGAAAATCTCATTGGAAACATCCTCACCGTTCAAAAAAACCCTGGTTAAAGGGGAATCCCCCTCAATCCTCAAATCAATATCGCTCTGCTGCAATACCTCGAAGACGGCATTTTCATCGTTTATATCAACTCCCCTTCGTTTCACTGCAAGAGCAAGTGCACGATACATCCCACCGGTGTAAATGTGAATTGCATGCAATTCTTTTGCAAGCGCGACAGCTAAAGTTCCTTTCCCGGAGCCGACAGGCCCGTCAATTGCGATTTGTAATGGTCTAGGTTGATTGTTTTCCATATTGTTTCAAAAAAGTTTCAAGCTTCTTCTTAAAATCCGGCATCCCGGTATTACTATCTATAAATACGTCTGCAAGCGCGATGCAAAATGCAGTTTGAAGACCCGTTATTTTCTCATTTACTCCAATATCTCGCAAGTCAAGCTTCTCAAATAGGGACGGGGTCAATTTTTCTCTCCTTTTTAAATTTTTTAAACGTTCGTATCTTACCTTTCTATCAGCAATAATAGCCAAAAGTATCCCTTTCTTTTTCTTTAGTACCTGTAACTCACCCAAATTCCTTATTCCGTCAATCACTGCCTTTTGGTCCTTTCCTACTCCTTTTAACGCTTTCTCCATCAGAATTCCATGACCGTACAGCTTGCGCCACTCATTACCTAAATCCTGCAAAACTTTCCGTGTTACAGTAAGCTTTCTTTTTTTTGCCTCTTCTTCCAAAAAAGATGACAGCACAATTACTTTATAGCCTTTTGTCTCAAAGAATGCGGATGCAGTTGTTTTACCGCTTCCGAATGGACCGGTTATGCCGATTATATTGGGGGCCGAAGAGTTCATGAAGTCTAACTGTCTAATCCCAGCTTTTGTAAAATTTCGTGGTGTATCTCCTCAATCGTTTTCTCACCGTCGATATCAACAACAACTCCTTTACTTCTGAAGAATTCAATAACGGGCTCGGTTTTTTCATGAAAAAGATCGATCCTTTTAAGGATAGCTTTTAATGTGTCGTCTTCTCGTACGCCTTCGTCATTTCTGCCTGCAAGCCTCCACAAAGCTTCCTTGTCAGAAACGCGAAGGTAAATAGCTGCCTTTATGCCGTTTTCGAATTTTTCAGCCTGCGGGACCGTTCGAGGGAAACCGTCAAGAATATATCCTGCTTTATATTCGTTGCGGCTAAGGTAATCCTGAACAATTTCAAGAGTTTTATCATCAGGGATAAGGTATCCTGCGTTCATCGTCTCCTTTATGTACCGTCCAACCGGGGTTTTTTCTTTTGCGAGTTCGCGGAAAATATGCCCTGATGAAAGATACGGAATATGGAGTTTCTCAGACAATAAATTCCCCTGAGTTGATTTACCGCTTCCTTGAATGCCGATAAGTATTATTTTCATGTTATAAATTAAATCTTTCGTATGAACGGGTAACGAGCTGCGTCTGGAAAATCTTAACTGTCTCAATAACCACAGACACAACGATTAAAATACTTGTTCCCCCTACAAGAAGAGCTTGGATGCCCGTCATTGCCTGTAAAATATTTGGGATTATTGCAACAATTCCCAAAAACAGTCCTCCAACGAGAGTAATTCTTGTCACAATAAAATTGATATAACTGGCGGTTGGTTTACCCGGCCTAATTCCGGGGATAAAACCTCCACCCTCCTGAATATCCTCCGATACTTTCTGGGGATTGATGACAATGGCTGTATAAAAATATGTAAATCCAAAAACCATAAGAAAATACACTAAGTTGTATCCTATTGATGTAGAAGAGAAATTCGCAGCCAAGAAATGACCAACACCTGCAAGCGCTGCATTTTTCGAAGCGATGAAGTAATTTGCAAGAAGAGAAGGAAGAAGAACAATAGAAATTGCAAAAATGATAGGTACAACTCCGGCCGAATTAAGCCGTAATGGCAAAAATGTCTGCTGGGCGCTTTCGGAGCGTCCTCCCCGGATACGCCGTGCATAAATGACGGGAACCTTTCTAACGGCTTCGGTGACATATACAATTGCCGCAACAAGTATAAAACCGGCAGCACCAATTAGTGCATAATTGATAAGTTGGTCGGGAGTAATTGTGCTGAACGCTTGGCCAATTGCAGAGGGGAGTCTTCCTACTATGCCGGCAAAGATAATAAGAGAAATACCGTTTCCGATATTTTGTTCCGAAATAAGCTCTCCTATCCAAAGGATAATCATTGTTCCCGCGACAAGTGTTGCGATAAAAACCAAAAGCAAAAATGGATTGAGGTTGGCGATAAGACCCTGGCTTCGAAGGAGTGCATACATTCCAATGGACTGAAGCACCGCCAAGGGAAGAGTTATGTAACGGGTGTACTGATTGATTTTCTGCCGTCCGTATTCGCCTTCCTTCTGCAATTCTTCAAGTTTTGGATAAATTTGCGTAGCAAGCTGCATCACAATGGACGCATAGATATAAGGGCCAATTCCGACAGCCAAGACCGAGAAGTTAGCAAGAGTTCCTCCCCCCAAAAGGTTGATGAGCCCCAGAAACTGATTTTGTTCGAAAAGGGCTTTTAATTGGTTAAGATTTACTCCGCTGACAGGGATGTGGGCTAAAAATCTGAATGCAAAAAAGAGGGCGAGAACAATAAGAGTTTTTTTCCTTAAATCTCTGTCTTTAAAGATCTTTTTAAGGACTGCAAAAAATTTGCTCATAAAGCTTTCTACTCACACGTACCACCGGCTTTTTCAACTTTGGCACGTGCAGAATTTGATATGGGAAGCTTTACGGTAAGAGCATGCTTCAGTTCGCCATCACCCAAAATCTTCACGCCAAGTTTTTTCGCATCGGAAGACGTCACTATATTATGTTTGATAAGTGTCTCAATATCAACAACCGACTTTGCGGGAAGCAGGTTAAGCACCTTTATATTGACTACTATTGGAGTGGGTTTTAAGGAAACATTACGACCCTTTCCGCGTCTAAATGGGAGTCTTTTTATGAGGGGAAGTGCGCCTCCTTCAAAAGAGAGAGCTCTATTGCTTCGCGCATTCTGTCCTTTTGTTCCGCGCCCGGAGGTTTTACCACGACCCGACCCATGACCCTGACCGAGTCTTTTCATCCTTTTGGTTGTTATTTTTGGCAAATTGTTCATGTTAAACAGTCTTTCTTCCCAATTCCTTCAAAGCCAAGAAGGTTGCATGGACGTTGCTTCCTTTATTCGCTGTGCCTAAAATTTTTGAAGAAATATTATGAATTCCCGCTGCTTCGACAACACTTCTAACGGCACCGCCGGCAATAATACCCGACCCCTGAGGAGCGGGTTTTAGCATGACTTCCGCTGCTCCTTCTTTTACTCTTATTTCCCGTGGAATAGTGTCGTTAACAATCGGCACATCGATAAAATGTTTTTTCGCATATGCTATTGCTTTTTGAATAGCCGATGAAACATCCGCCGATTTTCCAAGTCCGACCCCTACTTTCCCCTTTCTGTCGCCAACAACAGCCAGGGCAGAAAATCTCATCTTATTTCCACCTTTGGTTTTCTTAGAAACCCTATTTATTTGTACTATTTTTTCGTCGTATTGATTATCCATATTTCTTAACGCCGTCTAGAAAACGAGTCCTCCTTCGCGCGCCGCCTCCGCCAAAGCTTTTACTCTTCCGTGGAATTTATATGCTCCTTTGTCAAAAACGACTGTCTTAATTTTCGCTGTTTTTGCTTTTTCAGCTATCAATTTTCCAACAGCTTGGGCCTGCTCCATTTTTTTCGTCTCTTTTGTTTCTTTGGAAGACGCGGCAATAAGGGTTTTTGCCTTACTGTCGTCAATTATTTGAGCATAAATATTTGCATTCGAACGGAACACCGTAAGCCTCGGTCTATCCGATACAAAAGCAATTTTTCTTCTGATTCGCTTTACCCTTCTTGTTTTTCTGTCTTGATTTTTATTCATATAACCTATGCTGCTTTTGCAGCTTTTCCTGCCTTTCTCCTTATCTTTTCACCTTCATATTTAATTCCCTTAGCTTTATAAGGATCCGGCGGACGAACTTTTCTTATTTTACTTGCCGTATCTCCAACTATTTGCTTGTCAATTCCGCTGATAGTAATAATGTTCTCCTCAACATTGAAAGTAACATTCTCAGGAGCGGAAATCTTAACAGGATGAGAAAATCCAAGGTTTAATACCAAATCCCGTCCATCGACTCTTGCCCTGTATCCTACTCCCGATAGCTCTAATTTCCTGTCAAAACCTTTTGAGACACCGGTTACCATATTTGCGATAAGAGCTCTTGTTAGTCCATAAAATTTTTCAAGATACCGGCTCTCATGCTCTTTTTTCACGATAACAGTATTATCAACTATTTCAACGTCAATACCTGTCGGAACGGTCCAGGATAATGTACCTTTTGTTCCGGCCACACTAACACTTCTGCCGTCTTTTGTGACAGTTACTCCTGCTGCTAAAGTTATTGGTTGTTTTCCGATATTTGATGCCATATATTACTAACTTACTCTTGCGAGCAATTCTCCTCCAATTCCTAATTTTGTTGCTTTTCTATTGGACATAATTCCTTGATTGGTCGAAACTA
>CAZMSF010000041.1:2603-7909 GCA_964568885.1 uncultured Gammaproteobacteria bacterium | reverse complement strand
TTGGATAATCCCCCGCCCGGCCTACTTTCGTAGAACCGAGCGGGGGCGAGACGGGGTGCGTGCCTCTTGGGCACGGCTAAAACGCTGTTCGCCGCTCATCGTGCGCGCATTGGCACGATAGCGAACCCGAGTACCCCCGGGACTATTGCATGTGCCCCAAGACGGGACAGGCGGAGTTCTTGCCCCCCAAGAAACTCTCCGCCTCCCGCTTGGGGGAGAAGGTATGGGCGTGAGAGAACACGTTCTCCCACCTTCTCCGGACATCGCCGGGTGGCAGACCGGACGAAGCTTCTGAGTCACGTGAGGCACGAATGCCTCAACGGGAAATGCCGTTGCGAGACGGCGTGGCGGGGGTCGAGCCCCGCCAGCGCCGCCTGTCGTCAGGGAGAGAGCCTGGTTGGTTCACCCCAAAGGGTGGTTCGATAGGTCTGGTTATGGATGTGTCGTCGCGTTGTACGACCTAAGTGACTGTCGGAAGCAACAGCAGCCGGTTTCCCGGCCGCCAACTGATGCCGGCAATAAGCCGCCGGTTCCCGCTGGTCGGGTCGGGACCGTAGGGCTCGCCCCGTTGTTATGGGGCCGTTCCCCATCATGCAAGAGGCGGTGTCCTTGCGGACCTTCCTCTCCCGTCATGGGGGAATTAGGGCGGTGGCCGTCCCACGTAGGGACAACCGAGGGCGTGATAAGACATCCTGTCCTCCGTATCCTTTTTCCTGTAACGCAGAAAGGGGAGTTTGATGAGGAGGGTCTCCTCTTCCCGCGGAACATGCAATAATAATTTCAAAGACCAGAACGCATGAAAAAATTTGCGCTCAGAACGTCATTATAGTACCGGAAAATTGAAGTTTCAATGGGGAAAGAATTGTATGAAAACAGCAAAATCTCTTGCGTGATTTTAACGTGTTTATTACAATCAACCTGTGAATCACGAAAGACAGGAAATGCCTCAGGAACCGACTTTTCTTGACATCCCATTGTCCCGCCGGAGACTTTTTCGATGGGGATTTGCCTTGGGTGCTGCGGCATCTGTTGGTAATGTAAATATTTCTCAAATCCCTGACATTATTAACGGTCTTAAAGCTGGATATGAATACGGTCCGGGGTTTGTAACTGCTGTAGTTTCTGACCCTCAAGCCGCATGGGAAACGTGGAAGCTAATACAGGAACCTGACGAGTCTTATAGAAACAGCCCATTTTTTGGAAATTCATTGGAGTATCCAAAGTCCGCCCACAACGTAATAATCGCATTTGGGGATAGTAATATGGTGGGGGCAGAAGGCAAGGACAGGGCGAATTCGCCGGTCAGTCTTTTCAAAAGAAAGGTAAAAGATAAATGGGGGATAACGAATTGGGAAGATTACAACATAGCTCATAGTGGGGACACCACGAAGCTTGTTATCCAAAATCAGCTGCAATCACAGCAGGCTAAGGAGGCATTCTCAAAAGGTGACTTCTGTGATGTATGGATAAATGTAGGGGGGAACGATTTTTCAAGCGTAGCAAATACTCCAGATGAGTTCTCAGAGGTACGCAGATTGGGTCAGGATCCGTGGAGACATCCCGATTTTCTCTTGAAATATACCCCAAGGCTTCTGGATAATTTAACCGTATTTCGGCGCGATTTCCATGCGTTGCTTACAACGTTGCATGAGACACAGGGTTCAAAAATAAAGCACATCGTCATCATGTCTGCCCCCGATTTTGGGAAGGCACCGTCTATAACTTCGCAGGATGTCGGAAATGAGAAATATCATATACCCTTGGACGATGATTTTGTATCACAAATTGTGCACAATCTTTCAATTCGGATGAATAATGAGATGTTCGGGGCAGCAAGTGATTTTCATGACCAAACAGGTACTAAAATCGTCGGAATCGACACTTTTAAGGACTCGATTTTTGACCGCGATCAGCATCTGACCGTAGAAGCAGTGGCGGCCATCGCCGATGATGCGTTTTCCCGGGTTGAGTTTCATGCAGCATAAAGAGTTGATATGTCGTTTCATTTTTCAGAATTTTGATGTAAAATAGTCGTATCCCATATTATGGGAATTTTTAAGGAGGTGTTCTAATTTATGGTTTTTGTAAAAAAACAACCGGGGGATTCACCCGATGCAATGATAAGAAAATTTTCTCGTAAAGTAATGAGCGAGGGCATTATTCATGAAATGAAGAAAAGAGAATTTCATTTGAAGCCGTCTTTGGCTAAAAAATTTAAAAAAGAGCTTGCCCGGAAAATGAATAAACACAACCAGTATTAAAAAAACTGGATTTGAAAACGTTCCAATAGCATGAATAGTATTTCTATCCCTATTTACGTGGAAAGCCGGTATAAAATCAACCGGAAAAAAATCAAAGAGACCGTTATAAAGACGCTTCTAAAGCAGCAAATAAACAGCCCGGTTGAAGTTTCGGTTGCAGTTATTGGCTCACGCAAAATGCATGCGCTTAACAAAAAATACCGGGATATTGATAAGCCAACCAATGTCCTTTCCTTTTCACAGACTGAAGGCGAAGCCGTTATGCAGCCGCCCGACAAGTTGTATCTTGGAGACATCGTCCTTTGTTATCCAATAGTTGTTGATGAATGCGCGCGTGAGAACAGTCTTATTGATGACCGGGTTAATGAGCTTGTTGAGCATTCCCTCATGCATCTTCTTGGATTTCACCATAGATGAGTCAGTGTTAAGCGTAAAGGGAATAGTTTGATTTGAAGTAAGAAGTATTGTATAAACTAAACGCTTGACGTTATACGCATCACGCTCAATCCATGGTTTTCTACCGGAAATATAGACCACAAACAATTTCAGAACTTGACCTTGCGTCCGTCCGCGAAAAATTAACCGCGATTCTTTCATCAAAAAACCTTCCTCACGCATTTCTTTTTACCGGAGGTAAGGGTCTTGGGAAGACTTCTTCAGCGCGTATTTTGGCAAAGGCCATCAATTGCACCGCACCAAAAGGCATAGAGCCTTGTAATAAGTGCATGGCGTGTGTATCGATAACCGATGGTTCGAATATCGACGTTTTGGAGATAGACGCTGCCTCAAACGGAGGAGTGGAGGAGATGCGAATCCTTCGGGAGCGCGTGAAATTCTCTCCATCAACTCTCAAAAAAAAGGTGTACATCATAGATGAGGTGCATATGCTATCGACCGGCGCATTCAACGCTCTTCTAAAAACTCTTGAGGAGCCTCCAGGTCATGCCGTTTTTGTCCTTGCAACAACCGAGCTTCACAAACTCCCCGCAACGGTAGTCTCAAGAACTTTCCAGGTACAATTTGAAAAGCCGACAGAGGAAGAGCTCGTCCATTCACTTAACCGTATAGTAAAAGGGGAAGGGATAAAAGTTGAGAAAGGAGTGTTGTCAAAAATTTACGAAATGGCTGAAGGGAGCTTCCGGGACGGGGCGAAATTGCTTGAAGAATTGGTTCTTTCATCAGATGGTGGAACGCTCACGCAAGAACTTTTAGGTACAACTTTTAAAACAACGGGAATTTCTGCTGAGGTTTTTGAACTGCTTACCGCTTACGCTTCGCGGGACGCGAAAAAAGCACTCCTTGTGATTGCAAAGCTTTCCGATTTGGGGGCCGATTTTAAAGTTGTAGTAGAAAGGCTTGTTGACCATCTGAGGGGACTTCTGATGCTTCGAAACGGTATAGAAAGTGAGGAAAAAGACGTTGCAGGATTGAATATCTCCCATGTAAAAGACCTATTGAAACTTTCCAATGAGGCATATGGAGAGCTGAAAGTATCGGTAATCCCGCAGCTTCCTTTGGAACTTATGAGTGTAAAATTTTGTATTATCGATGTTTCTCAAAAAAAAGTTGAAGAAAAATCCGAGACCGAAAATGTTCCTGTCGTTGAGAACGAACCAAAGAAAGTCACAAAAGAGAATACAAAGAGTGCAACAAAAGATGTGCTTGCCGAGTTGACCGCGCGACTCAATGCTATTAACAAACCGGGTGCGGCACTTTTAAGGTCGGCCAAACGAGCAGAAGTTTTGGATAATGAATTTGTGATAATAACTCCATTCCCAATTCATGCAGAGAGGCTTATGTCTGAAAATGTTTTTAAGGATATCCAAAAGGTAGTTGCAGGAATGGTTGAAGGAAATATGGACGTTATTGTGAGAGTTTCTTCAGATAAGAATTAGCCCTTCAGATACGAGAAGGGCCGCCCACAAGGGGCGGCCCGACTTCGAAATGTGTGGTTGCGCTAATCAACGATTGCGAGCTGCTCTTGGTAGGCGCCCACGAACTCCCGGTCGTCGACCAGAAGCTCGACCCATCGGTGCATGCCATCGATGAGGAGAGTGGTGTAGCGAGGGCCAGTGAACCGCCATTGGTTCTTCATGAGAATCGAGAAGAACGAGCTCATCAGGTTCATGACGCGGACTTCTTCGCCCGCGTGATGTTGAGCCAAAGGCTCATAGATGAACGCCCTCACGTCGTCGTTGTCGTCGAACTTTGCCAGTCGTTCGACGAACTCGTCGTGCTGCGGCAGCGTTGCCAGTAGAGCGTCCCTGGTCGCTATGCTTCTCATCTTCTGTGTTTCTCCTTTCGGGCAGGCAATTCGGGTGAAGACTTTGTCTTTTGCTCAGTGCTGTCGCCAGCATGAGTATTTGCGTACTCAAGAAGGCGGCTGAAATTGTCATCGCCCTTGATGAATGTCTGGCGGCCTGGGCCGCCTACACCCGGCTTGTAGAGTGAATATCGGTGATGGCGCTGTCCGCGCAATCCCAAGTCGTTTATCCACCAACCGTTTGAAAGCTCGTGGATGATGCGTCGTGCGCCTCCTTTACCGGAGGCGCGTTCGTTGATGACGGTGATTGCAGGGCTACTCAACGGTGTTCTCTTTTCTGCCGATCATAAAGGTTAAGCGCCCCGATATTCGGGGTTGGGCGTTGTACTTCCATCCCTGTGCTCAATTGTTCGAGCGCGGGCGGAAGCTGTCATGTATGGAAAGCAGGGTGGTTTGTGGTTGAGTTCCACGAGTTTGCCGCTCTGAGCGTCTTTGACTGTTTCGACTGTCGTGTGACAGTCGATACAGGTGTGTTCGCCCAGAAAAATCTGGGCCTCGATAGGACTTACTGCCATTTTCTCCTCCGGGCAGGATGCTAATAGTTACCGCTCCGCGTACTAGGTTATACGAAGGGCGGTAACTACTATAAATTCAACAACACATTTCAAAGTGCAAATGAATAAAAATCTCCAAAAGGCAGCATTCGCCCTTTTTCGATTCAAAATTCGCGGTAACTACTATAAATTCAACAACACATTTCAAAGTGCAAATGAATAAAAATC
>CAZMSF010000041.1:0-2503 GCA_964568885.1 uncultured Gammaproteobacteria bacterium | reverse complement strand
GCGGTAACTACTATAAATTCAACAACACATTTCAAAGTGCAAATGAATAAAAATCTCCAAAAGGCAGCATTCGCCCTTTTTCGATTCAAAATTCATGGAAATTATAACACTTCTGAAGGTGAATACCAACCTATAGCATATTTTCTTTCAGCATAACTTTCACCCACGGAGCGAGGTTTTGGTAGAGGCGGGATTTTTCTCTTTTCAGCTCATCTTTTGTGACGAGTGAGTAGCCGTAAGCGAATTCATAATTAGGGTTTGGTAATGCCTTTAGTTCTGCAATGAGAATGTCATCTATCTCATGCTCAGTAAATTCACTGAATTTGTCTTTCGCTTTGTAGTACACGAACCCTTCAATTGTCGGGCGTTTTTTCAGCCCATTTATGTCGACATTAAATTCACGTTTCAATGCTCTTAGGGTACACTCAACCGTATCTTCCATTTGACCGCCAATCATCAATTGGTGGGAAGAGACAGTGATATCGAACATTCCGTCGAATGCGATATGCTTTCTGTGCTGGATGACGTACTGGTTTTTATACAAAAGCGCCACAGAGATTGCCCTGTGTAAAATGCCTTTTTTGTGCGCCTCCCATTTTTCGATTTCACCGATTATATTCCCTTGTCTATCGACACGGGCTATAATCTGTTTTTGTTTGTAATAAGGGCTTGTATTTTTTGTGATTGAGCTCATTTGTGTTGTTTTGTTGTATCAACTATAATACACACTCGGGACAAAAAGCATGAAAAAACAATTGATTATCTTAAAACTTGGCGGTTCTATTATAACCGATAAAACGCGCCCATACACCCCAAATCTCACCGCATTAAAAAGGCTTGTTTTGGAGATAAAAAAAGCAAACGTTCCCGTTGTGATAGTGCATGGACAGGGGAGTTATGCGCATACGAGCGCAAAAAAATACGGAGGAAAAAAAGGCTACAAAAACACTATCGGAATTGCTAGAGTTTTTTTTGACGCGACGGAGATGAATAGGGTGGTTATGCAAGAACTTTTGAATGCAAAAATTCCTGCTGTGTCATTCAGGCCAAACAGTATGTTTCTTTCCCAAAACGGAGCTTTGAAAAAAAGCAACCTCGAACCGGTTTTTGAAGCGCTCTCTCAGGGGCTTGTTCCGGTGCTTTATGGGGACGTTATTATGGATACTTCGTGGCAAACGACAATTTTTTCTGGCGAGGTTTCAACCAGGCATTTGGTTCTGTTTCTTGCAAGACAAAAATTAAACATCAAGGAAATAATTCAGGTGGGTATAACGGATGGTGTCTATGATGAGTTGGGTAAGACTATCCGGCAAATTTCCCCACTTACTTTCGCAATGGTCAAGAAACATCTATTCCCCTCAAAAACAACCGACGTGACAGGCAGCATGATGCACAAAGTCGAAGAAGCGGTAAAGCTTGGCAAATTGGGTATTCCTACAATTATCCTTAACGGGACCAGAAAAAATGAGCTCTATCAGACCTTAAAAGGGAAGAACTCAAGATTTGTGACAATAGTGAAATGAATTTACGAAAAGAAGGGTATTACTCTTACGGACTCGTCCCTGAAAGTGAACTCAAAAAAGACAAAATAAAAGCAGTTGCAGGAGTGGTCGTCTCAAAAGACGGAAGGCTTTTAGTGGGGACAGAGCAGGTTACCAAGCCTGCAACTATTAAGTTGAAAGGGCAAACCTCAATTCCGTTTGAGACATTAAAACCCAACGAATTGGAACAGGAAGGCGGGTTTGTGAGCGCGCTTTTGACGGAGATTACGACAGATAGGGTAATGCCGAATTTGAGAGGGCGTATGTATTCTGCAGGAGTAATAGACCAGCTCGAAGTCATGCCGGACGTTTGGGTTGCGACACTGCTTTTGAAGTATGATGGCAATAGCGATACAATGCCTTTTGAACCGCAGCATCCTTCTGAATTTTCCGATCTTCGTTGGATTGGTGTCAAAACCTTGTTGTCCTCGTCAAATGTCAGGCCGTTTACGGTACCCGTTATGGAGAGGGTTTTGGAGATAAACAAAAGACGTCCCAACAATGTTGACTTTCGAAGTCTCTATCTTGAGCCGTATTACCCTTCTATGTATGAAGCGGCACGACAAATGGAACCCGATGTTGAATATGGTCTTGCATACACTATGAGTCATCTTGTCACAATGGATACGTCACCTGAGACAGATATGTTCTTTGGCAGGCAATAATGCTTGCCAATTATTAAAAAAATTGGTACTCTTGTACCACAGATAAAGGAGGTGTTACTTTTTTATGATTAATCCGTTCAAACAAGCAGCAGAGATTAAAAAACTCCGCGATCAAGCAAAAAGAATCCAAGACGAACTCGCACAAATTGAGGTTGAAGTTGAGAAGGGAAGAGTAAAAATACTTATGACCGGGGATATGAAAGTCAAATCCTTAGAAATTAATGGTGAGGAAATGAGAGACGCACGGGATGCTGTAAATGAAGCAGTAGACAAAGCCCAAAAGAAATCCGCCCAGAA
>CAZMSF010000040.1:1812-8429 GCA_964568885.1 uncultured Gammaproteobacteria bacterium | reverse complement strand
AGAGCTCAGGGGGTTAGCAACCCCCCGCAATGGGCCAACTATGCGACTCCTCCTCGGTTTTATCATCGCTGAGTCGTAGAACATCTCAAAGAGATTTCATGCGACTCCTCCTTCATACCAAACCCCTACTCAACCGTTACCTTGGTGTATCATTATATCAAAATTAAGTTCAAAAGGAAGCCTATTGAAAGGTGCTTGTGGGGTGCATGAAATTGTGGGCAGACCCCCACTGTGGTATTATAAATATGTATGAATGCGCTTCCAAACACGCTAAATGAAATTGTGGCATACGCTTCAGATGCTGTTATTCCTGAGCATGCCATTTCTGAAATAACGTCACATCATGAAGCCCTGGATCAAAAAATACTCGGCGAGATTGCAGGCAGTGTTCAAGGACAGGCAGTCGGAGAGTTGGCGCGGCACGAGAATGGAAAGACGCTAGAGGAAAGTCAATTTGAAACTTACTAATATGAATATCTTAAATGCACAAACCGTTTTAAGTATGCTTTTCATGTTGATGGCGGGTATTCTTATTATCAGCATTCTTGCTGCCGGAAGCTTTGGCGCCGTTTATTTTTACGGTATTTGGAGAAGGGCCAAAGAACGCCACAAAAAATCTCTCGATTCAACGCTTCTTGAGATATCCTTGCCCCGCGACAACGAAATAAAAATCGATGCCGCGGAACAATTATTTTCAAGTTTCGCATCCCTCAAGGCTCCCAAAGGAATATTCTCTTTTGCAAAAGTCGGAGACAGTATCACTTTTGAGATTGTCGCAAAACCGCAAGACATCAGGTTTTATGTCGGAGTTCCGCGAAAGCTTCAGGACATGGTCGAAAAACAAATCAATGGGGCTTACCCTGATGCCCAAATAAAAGAGGTTGAAGACTACAACATTTTTGAGAATGAAGGAAAAGTTGCATTTGCCGGTTTTGCACTTAAAAAAGAGGCGTTCAAACCTATAAAAACTTATAAAGATTTTGCCCTCGACCCACTCTCAACAATCACCGCAACTTTAGGAAAGATGCAGGAAGGAGAAGCGGCGGCCGTTCAATTTGTGATAGCAAACGCGGGAGACACATGGAAAAAAGAAGGGCGAACGCACGTAACCGACAAGAAGAAGCAAGAATCAAACCCCGAAACCGCCAAGTACTCAACCGACCCGAAAGAGCTCGAAGCGATTGAGCAAAAAATAACAAAACCGGGGTTTTTGACTTTCATAAGAGTGGTCGTCACCTCCTCATCAAAAGAAGCGGCCGATGCTCATTTGTCTAATATTGAAGGTGCATTCACACAATTTACCTCTCCCTACAATTCATTTACAAAGGTAGAGCCGAAATTTTTCAAGAGTATGTTGATGGTCGACTTTATATATCGCCATCTTCCGCTTTTTGACAAGGGAACGGTCCTGACAACGGAAGAGTTGGCAACCGTTTTTCATTTCCCGAATAAGAGCGTTGAAAGTCCGTACATCAATTGGCTTGCGGCACGCACCGCTCCGGCCCCCGCCAACATTCCGACTGAGGGACTATATATAGGAAAGAGTTTGTTCCGCGGACAGGAAAAACCGGTCTTCATTGGTGACGATGATAGAAGACGGCACATGTACATTATCGGAAAAACGGGTGTGGGAAAATCCGAATTTTTAAAAGACATGATTATGCAGGACATCCGGGCCGGTAAAGGAGTTGCCGTCGTTGATCCTCACGGAGACTTGGTAGATGATATTTTGGCACTTATCCCACCGCAGCGGGCAGAAGACGTAATCCTTTTTGACCCCTCAGATGTCGAAAGGCCAATCGGACTTAATCTACTGGAAGCGGACAACGAAGATCAAAAGCATTTTGTCACATCATCAATTATCAATATGATGTATAAGCTCTATGATCCTCAAAAAACAGGCATCATCGGACCGCGCTTCGAGCACTCGGTCAGAAACGCCATGCTTACGGTCATGGCAGAAAAGGGAAATACATTTGTTGAAGTAGTAAGGGCATTGACCGACATGTCGTTCGTGCAGGAATTGTTGCCAAAAGTCGACGACCCGATGGTGCGGCGCTACTGGACGGACCAAATCGCACAGACTTCAGACTTTCATAAGTCAGAAACGCTTGACTATATCGTCAGTAAATTCGGACGCTTCGTCACCAATAAAATGATGAGAAACATCATCGGGCAAAGCGAGAGTGGATTTAATTTCCGCCAGGTAATGGACAACCAAAAAATACTTCTCATCTCGCTTAACAAGGGGAGAATAGGAGAAGAGAACTGTAATTTTTTGGGTCTCATACTTATTCCAAAAATTTTGGTTGCAGCGATGAGTCGTCAAGATACTCCCCAAAAAGACCGCAAAGATTTTTTCCTGTACGTTGACGAGTTCCAGAATTTTGCAACTCCCGACTTTGCCGTCATCTTATCCGAGGCGAGAAAATTTAAGTTAAATCTCACTGTTGCCAATCAGTTCATAGGACAGATTGATGAGGATATTAAAAACGCCATCTTTGGCAATGTCGGAACCCAGTGTGCATTCCGTGTCGGTGTTACTGATGCCGGTTACCTGCAGCACGAATTCCAACCGACATTTAATGAAGGTGACTTGATTAATGTCGAGAGGTATCATGCATACGTAAAAACTCTTGTGAACGGCGACCCCACATTACCTTTCTCCATAGACCTGACACGGAATATTGAAGAGGAAAAGAAAAAAGAAAACCCGAGGGTTGCCGAGCTTATCCGTGAATTATCACGCCTTAAATTCGGACGCGATAGGAATTTAATAGATCAGGAAATTGCAAAGAGGTCCCGGTTGTTTGAAGTGTTGGATGACAATCCTCAGGAAAAATTACCGGGAAAAGACGGAGGCGTCGGGGGAAATTTGTAGAGCGAGTTTATCAGTCTGGAGACTTGATGCTCAAGGCGAAAATTTGTGGGCACACTTGGGTTCGATACCTTCGACCCCGAACTTATAAGCTCGTTGATTTGTGGGACAAAAGATAAAATGTTTGGTGGGCACACTTGGGTTCGAACCAAGGACCCCGAACTTATAAGATTCGTGCTCTAACCAGCTGAGCTATGTGCCCAAACATTTTTGGCTATTTTAAAATAATCTTTTGACCCACGGCTGAGCTATGTGCCCAAATTTTCTAAGATAGCGCTCAAATCAGCTTTGGGTCTCATTATATCATTTGAGCGGATATTTTTGAACTTATTTTTCCATTATGAAATTTTTCAATAACAGGCACTTACATATGTTGACAACTGCCCTTCTTGTCGGACTTATCGTTCTTCTTTCCGGATTTCTCCTCCATAACGTTGCGTATTCCGATGAATACGATGACTTGACAAAAAAAATTGCAGACCTTAAAGACGCGCTTTCGCAATCGCAAAGCGCAACAAAACCTCTCCAAACCCAATTGACAAGCCTTAAGTCCCAGCTTGTTTCAATTGACAATCAGGTTGCTCAAATCGAAGCTGATTTGATAGCGAAGAAAAAAATTATTGATGAAGGTTATAAAAATCTTTCAACAAAACAAAAACTATTTGATGCAACCGTCAAAAAATCTTATATCAAAACTTATACCTTCTCACCTCTTCTTATTTTTCTTTCCGGTAACAATATCTCAGATATCACCAGCATGCTTACTTACCAAAAAAGAAACACCGAGCAAGATAAAAATATCATAACAAATATCGCGCTTCAGCTGGTTGATTTGGAACACAAGAAGGTAGAACTGGAAGACGAGCAAAACAAACTTGCGGTAGCGAAAGTCTCTTTAGACAAAGAACGGGCAGATGTCCAAAAAGTAGTTGATGGGGCCGTTGCGTACCAAAATACATTGACCGGACAAATTGCAGCGCTTTCGGCCCGCCAACAAGAACTTCTTGCGCAGAAGTTGGGAAGCCTCCATATCCCGCAGTCTGCCTATGCGGGCATCGGCGGAGGCTGCTCTTCAGACCTTACCAACGGAAAAGACCCGGGGTTCTCTCCCCGTTTTGGATTTTTCACATACGGCGTTCCCAATAGGGTAGGGCTCAACCAATATGGAGCCAAGGGAAGAGCTGAAGCAGGGCAGAGTGCGGAGCAAATTTTATCTGCATACTACCAAAATTATGACTTAAAAAAAGATTATGATACGGGAATCAATATCCATGTGTCGGGAAGCAATGAATATGGACAAAGCTTTGACACCAATTGGGACATCGAAACATACGTAAAACACGTCTATGAAATCCCGACAAATTGGCCAAATGAGTCTTTAAAGGCGCAGGCAATTGCCGCCCGCTCCTATGCTCTTGCCTACACCAACAACGGTGGCGGAAATATTTGTCCGAGCCAACAGTGCCAGGTAGTTAAACAAGAAATAAATTCCGACGCGTGGCAACAAGCGGTTGATGCTACGCGGGGTTGGGTCATGGTATCGGGAGGAAACCCGATTAAAGCCTGGTTTTCATCAACCCACGGGGGATATGTGTTCTCCTCAAGTGATATCGGATGGAGCGGAACCTCCTTCACAAAGAGTGCGAAAGATACTTCAACGGACAGTATCAGTAGTTTTTCCGACCTTCAAAACAACGCGTATGACAAAGCTTCTCCATGGTTCTACTGCGACTGGGGGTCCCGCAGCCAATACGCAGGGACTGCCTGGCTAAGATCTGAAGAAATTGCCGATATTACCAATGTCCTCCTTCTTGCAAAAGCGGACTCGGGCACCCAAACCCATCTTTCTCAACCCGACAAACCCAATCCCGACGGCACCGATACGTGGGACGCAGGGAAGGTCAGACAAGAGCTTTCGAGCCGAGGGATAAGTGCATTTAGCTCTGTCTCGGATGTGTCTGTTTCCTGGGATACGGGCTCAGGCCGTACCACTCAAGTTACAATTAATGGTGATGCCGGCTCAAAAAGCTTTAACGCAACTGATTTTAAAAATTACTTTAACCTAAGAGCCCCGGCAAATATTCAAATCGTCGGCCCACTGTACAACATTGAGAAGAAATAGTGCGCTCAATTTAGGTTTGAGGTATAATGAACGTACCGTATATTTCCTGCCAAAAGAATTAACACCATCTGTATATGGATAACGAGCTCAACGGAGAATTTATTTTAAATACCGATGACCAAAGTGACGAGAAGCTCAGCGAGGACAACATTGCCCCAACTCCAAAAAAAGCGACCAATACAAAAGTTTCCCCCCACTTCTATTCGTCATTCACCCATTTTCCCGAAGGGGTTTCTTTTGAAGAGCAGGAGGAAAACGAAGATATCATTCTTCTTGTAAGGCGCCATTTTGCAACCAACCTCCCCTGGATATTTGCTTCATTTCTTCTCATTTTACTTCCCTTAACATTTCCCTTTTTTATTAATTTTTTTCCTTTTCCTCTTCCCACACCGCAAGCAATTTCCCTCTATATAGCTTTCTATTACTTAGTTGTATTCGGATTTATCCTCATCAATTTTACCTTGTGGTATTTTAATGTCGGTCTTGTTACAAATCTTCATGTCATCGATATCGACTTATCGGGAATTTTATATCGGCAAATATCGCAGGCAAAAATGGAGAAGATTGAAGATGTGACCTACAAGCAATCGGGATTTATCAGATCTCTTTTTAACTACGGTGACGTACATGTCCAGACCGCAGGAGAAGAGGAAAACATCGAATACGACAGGGTACCGCGGCCGGCTAAGGTCGCCGAAATAATAAACGACATTACAGAAGCACAATGAATATACTATTTAATTTCTTTCACTTTTTTAATTCCGTGGACTCATTTGCCAAAATTCTTTTGATAGTGGTTCTCATAATTTATAGTCTTTTTGCACTTGTTCTTGCGTTTCAGATTTTTTCATTTAACAGGCTTATGGTGCAAGTGACCTTCGCTCCTGTTTTTCGGTTTATCGCTATCCTTCATGCCATATTATCGTTTATACTATTAATACTGGTTGTTCTTTCTTTATAGAAGTATGAATCAAGATATTTTGCTCGCAAAAATTGTTCCAAACGCAACAGAGTCGACCTGGACTCAGGCCTACACAACACTCAATGTGTATATAACACTCAGCATAGAAAAGGAGGGAGGAAAAGGAAGCGTTACCCCATACGGCAAGGAACTTCTCGAAAAATTGCAGCGGGAATTTTTTGCATTGGATGACAAATCACTTGAAAATATTAAAAAGGCAGTCGGCAACGTCTCCGAAAACATTGAAGAAGGATATTCATATTCAATTCTCGTCGGTGCAATTGTTAACGATGTCCTTTATATCGTTATCGCTTCTCTTGGTCAGGTTGTCATAAAAAGGCAAGGCAAAATAGGAGTTATCGCAACCGGAATTGAAAATGAGCTGCATGGGTTTTCCGGAAAATTGCAGCATGACGATATCGTTGTTTTTGAAACAGGAGATTTTACCAAAAAAATTCCGCTCGAAAATATTTCGGAATATCTTTCAAGCCCCGATGTTTCGCAAATCGCCGAAAACATTACTCCCCTTGTACATGAGAATTCAAAAGGAACGGAAGGGGCTATCATTCTTCAATATAAAGATTTAAGCGGCATCGGACACTCACAGCACCATAACGATTTTGTTCTGGAAGAAGAGGAGCCCGAAGAGAAAGAAG
>CAZMSF010000040.1:0-1712 GCA_964568885.1 uncultured Gammaproteobacteria bacterium | reverse complement strand
GCACTTGAAGATTTCACCGCTGTTTCAAAAATGATTGATGACTCGCTTTCAAAATACTCCAAAGGCTCTGCCGAATATCAAAAGCTCACCGAATTCAAGCAAAAAGTGGAAGGAAAAATTTCCGGCGATGGGGGAGGGAGTAGTGCGAAAAATGTAAAAGAGTTCCTAAAGACGGGGGGAGAGTTAAAAAGCATAACTGCTATCACGGGAAAAGGAGGCACTCTTTTGGTGCTTGATAAAAGCGGCAAACAGGTAGCAACTATCACTCTGGATGGTAAGGTAAAAAAGACATATGAGATTTCCGAAGGCGCCTCATATCTTAGTTCTGACGATAAATTTATTTACGCCATGGGTGGGGGAGTGACAAGTATTGATAGAGGCAATGGGAACACCCAGGTAATTATAAAAAGCATTAAAGGGAGTTCTTTTGATATTTTTGGGAGCAATATTTATACGCTTAATGACAACGACATTCTTAAATACAAAGCACCTTCCTATGAAGCAGCATCCTACTTTACCGACAAGCCGAGTTTCAAAAGTACCCCGGTAGACATTAGTATTTCGGGTCCTATCTGGGTTCTTGAGGCCAATGGGAATGTCGAGCGCTTCACTAAGGGCAAAAATGACGATATTGCGCTTAGTGGGCTTGCGGGGCCTATTGCCGATGGCGCAAAGATATATGCAGACCCGGACAACAACAGCGTGTATATTATTGACGTGAAAAATCAAAGGGTAGTGGCCCTTAATGAAAAAGGCGAGTATCAAACCCAATACGAAGGAAGTTTCATAAAAGATGCAACATCATTTGTAATGGATGAAAAAAATAAAAAAGGATATGTGTTATCAAACGGCACGATTTATAGTTTTGATTTATAAGAAAACGTCAATAGCGCCTTAGCAGTCACGAAAGACTTTCGATTATTTTTCGTTTTTCTTCCATTTAGCCTCAAAAGACACCCATACCGATATATAATTATACTATAGGGCTGTGAAAAGTTATCCACACTACTTTTCACGCACAACTATATCTAACTATATCATTTGAGGCTAATTTCAACAATTTTACCGCACTCTCCTCCTTTCCTTATGCTTCATAAAAAACATTTATTGCTGATATAATTACAATATGAAAATTTTCAACAAAACTGCACCGCAAAAATTTAAAATTGAAGAAAAATTCGAGGCAGGAATCGAACTTTTGGGGTCTGAGGTAAAAGCCATACGGCTTGGCCACGCCGACCTCTCAGGCTCATATGTCAAGCTCATGTCCGGTCAAGCCTACCTCATAAACACAAAGATTTTCCCTTATAAATTTTCCCGTGTTGAAAACTACCAGGAAGACAGAACCCGCCGCCTTTTGCTTCATAAAAAGGAACTTCTGAGCCTCAAAAACAAGCTTGAAACCGGAAAATATACGCTTGCCCCACTCTCTCTTTATGAAAAACATGGACGTTTTAAATTGGAAATTGGCCTTGCGAAGGGAAAAAAGGATTACGAAAGAAGAAAAGACACAAAACAGAAAGCAGTTGAAAGAGATCGGGAGCGCGAGCTCAAAAATCTCTTTTAAACTTGATTTCTATAGGATGTTTTGGTAAAATAAGATGAGATTTCGACACGGGGATGAATTGAATCGACAGGAATCGTACTTTAAAAACTGCAAGCCGGCAATGACTCAAAGCCGTAAAAAAGGGTCAAAAATACACGCTAAGAAT
>CAZMSF010000039.1:0-8780 GCA_964568885.1 uncultured Gammaproteobacteria bacterium | reverse complement strand
AAATGTCCAAATAATGTCAAGTACTCCGTGAAAAATGTGATTATAATCACTGTGAAAACCTTAATATAGGTCTAATATTATCAGTCTATGCACGAAATTTGCCCGGTGCAAGAAGAAATTATTGAGAAAAACGTTTGGTACACCAATGATGGATTTAGGCCGGAAAATACGGTAGTGGGCTGGGCGAATATCGGCTCCACTTCCCGTCCAGTTACCCGCGAGGTTGTCGGGAGAGTTGCTGACAGCGTCGTTCTTTTTCCCGACGGAAACGAAAAAATAAAGGTCAGAACGTATGTGAGAAGCTACAAAGGAGACTACCCCCTTTCGCTTCTTGGCGGACGCATTTCCCGTTCGTGGGCAAATGAAACCCATGAAGAAAGGGAATTGACGGAATTTTATTCCCGGGAGTTTGCTTCCACACTTTCTTATTCGCATTTTGCAGCAGACCCCGAAATCCTTTTCCCGGGAATTGAACTTTCGCTTATTGGACCCAAAGAAGGCACCCTTCAAGCAACTACTATTCCGGAACCTGTACCGGTATTGGCAAAAGCAGCATAACCGCCTCGCTTGACAAAATTCCAATCATTTTGAATACTAGGAGGGATATGGACGGGCAGGAAACAAATTCAAGTGTTGCCTCAACTTCGTTGTGGCTTTTAGCTATTCTTATAACGGGCGTTATCTGTTTTTTCGTGGGTAGGAACTCCAACCCTCCTGCCGCAATAACCGACGAGCCGCAGAAAAACGTTCTTGCAGACAATTCTCTTCCGACACAAATCCCGACCGAACCGCCCCCCGACCTTACAAAAGCATGCGAGAAAACAGGAGCATCCGAGAAAAAAGATTATCTCAAAAGCTACATCCTGAAAGAAGGAGATACTGTAAATTCTATAGCGAAAAATGAATTGGGGGATACGACCCGCAACACCGAAATCTTGACTCTTAATGACAATATCTCAAAAATGACCGTTGGCTCAATACTGTACCTTCCGCCGGATGATATAAAAAGCTCGTCGGGTCACATCGCCCAAGTATCGGGCCGTATTACGAAGCTTGATGAGGGTTCATGGCAATTGTCATATGGAGGCGGAGAAAAAGGACCGGGTCTTTGGATGCCCGGGTTCTGGTTCAAAGATTTGCCTGATAAAGACTCGTACAAAATAGGCGATTGCGTGACCGTACTTTTTGACAATGGTGTCAAAGTCTATAAAGTCACAAAAAATTGAGATTTGAAATCTTTTCCCGATTTGCTACAATGTGAAGCGATATGCCAGAAAACCTCGAAGCAGGCCGTTGCGGCCTTGATTACAACAATGCACGATTACGCATCAACGACAGTAAAAATTTCGGCCCGGAAAAATTTAGAGCCAACACGGCAGATGTTTTCTGCGATGTGACAGGCTGCCAACTCGCTCTTGGTATCGAAGTGCGTTTCCCAACTATTGCAGCACCGACCCGTGAAGAAGTTGTTGCTACATTTGAAGCGGAAGCCGGAATCCAGGAAAGCAGAATTTCGGAACAGTTATTGTCTGCCCGTCTTACTCAATGTCCCTTTTTCAAGTCTCAACTTGCCCGAAATTCAAACGGATAGATTTACGTGAGTGTTCCCGATTTTCCCCTGAATAATTCCCGTAATTGGCCGGTCGGGTGCAGATCTTCAGGAACAACTGAAGCCTCGGCAGGATAAAAGAAAGACATTCTGTGAAGCAGCTCTTGGCCGGGGGTCGTAGGTAAAGGCTCAACGCCCTCTTTCCATTTAAGATATCTGAATCGTTCTCCCCGCTCCCCCATCAAAATTCAATTTAGCATGTCAAACAAGCAAAAAACTGTGATTTAACTTATTGAATTGCGGGAGGAATTTTGATTAACTATATATCCCCCAATTTTTAAACCTTATCATCCAACCACTTTTTCCCAAGGAAATTCGTCCCTACCAAAATGCCCATAAGAGGAGGTCTTGCTATATATGGGGCGTGAAAGGTTGAGCGTCTCAATTATCGAACGAACCGAAGTGTCGATTAATTTGTCCTTAAAATCATGCAAAGATTTATCAGAAACGGTTGATGTGCCGAATGTTTCAATGGTTTGCATAAGTGGTCGGGCTTTACCGATAACGTATGCGAGTCCTACCTCGCATTTAGTAGCCAATCCCTGCGCTACGATGTTTTTTGCAATAAACCTCGCCGCATATGCGCCGCTCCTGTCAACCTTTGAGGGGTCTTTCCCCGAAAATGCTCCTCCTCCAACCCTCGCATAACCGCCGTATGTATCAACGACAATTTTTCTACCTGTTAACCCCGCATCGGACTCGGGACCGGGAATATGCCAAAGCCCCGTTCCATTGACCGTGATATCACCCTCTTTTGGAAGTTCAAATCCATAGCGTCTTAAAATAGGTTGGAATATGTGTTTTATAACGGAATCTCGAACTACTTCTCCAGACGTCTTCTCATCATGAGCAACCGCCGCAACCAATTTTTTGACGGCAACAGGTGTTCCGTTCTCATACTCCACAGTCACCTGCGCTTTCCCGTCCGGTCGCAACCACTGTAAAATTTTTTGTCTCCGCACGGTATCAATCTGCTCGGTGAGGGCATGAGCCATTCGTATCGGAAGCGGCATCAACTCGGGAGTTTCTGTGCAGGCATACCCGAACATCATCCCCTGATCTCCCGCCCCGTCATTATCAACTCCCATTGCTATCTCGGGCGACTGTTCATGGATATCATTTGAAAAAGCCGACTCCGTCGAAAATCCCCACGACGGCTCAGTGTACCCCAATTCTTCGATGGTGTTTCTCACCACCTCTTCGTAATCAATTTTCGCCCTGGTTCTTATCTCTCCGAAAAGACAAACCTGATTGGCTCCGGCTACTGTTTCAATGCCGGTTCGCGAATGCGAGTCAACGGCAAGTGCAGCATCTACTATCGCATCACTTATCCTGTCGCAGATTTTATCAGGATGGCCGGAACACACCGATTCAGAGGTGAATAAACTTTTTTTCGTCATAAAAAAACCCCCCGTAACATGCGAGAGGTCTTTAAGACATTTTTCCTTTCGACAAGCTCAGGGCGCATCTGCTCTCGCACTGGCACCGTAAAATTGACGGTTGCCGGCTTCAATTTCTTGAAGCTCTCTTGATGCAATATTTATTAAAACAAACAGGGATTTAATTTGCAAGACCTAAGAGGTGGAATCGTGGGTAACTCTCACTTTCACCCTCTTGTCTATTGCAGGTGAATAGCTTTCAGTGATAAATGACGAGTCTCCCGTTTTAAGAACCGCAAGGGTTGTGTAGTGCGCATCATCACTTCTGCCCAACCCATCCAAAAAATTCTCATCCTCAACCTGAGATACTCGTGTAAAAGAATCGTCAGCTTGACACAAAACCGAATAGACTTCGCATGGACCGTCCTGGTTTCTGTCAACAAACCAAACTTCCCGTCCCGGCATGACGGTCTGCTCCAAATGCCAGTTAAGACACCCGCTATCGCTTTCTATTCGTGATACCATATCAAAAAGTAGGGCCTGCTAGATGAGTTATCTGTATAGCACGCCTATGTTTACCTTCCTCTTCAAAAATAGTAGATTCATACGGTGTGCTATCGCATTGCAGCATCGCTGAGGGCTCTACAACTTCACAAACCTCAAATTTCGCCGGTGTGACCCACCGGTACTGCCCTTCTATCAGCCGGTACACCCACGTACGCGAATTGTCGCTCTCACATTTAATAAGATATAATTCCTCGTCCCCTTTAATCCCTTGGTCCAGGATTGCAGCATCTTCCCCGGGGACAATATCAAACCCGTGCTCCCAGCCGTCTTCTCCTAAAAATTCGACACGTGATACCATTGGGTGATATTGTAGCACCGGAAAATATACTTTGCGAGCGTGTTTTTTAACTGAAGCGTTTATTTCTTATCAAGAGGAGTATAAATTTTGCCCGAGGATTTTGGCGCCGTCTTTTTGACAACCTTTATTTTTTTGACAGCTTTTCTTTCGTTCTTTGTTGTTTTTTTAAATTCTTCAACTTTTTTCTTTACCGTTTTTCCAAGCTTTGAGGCATCACGCGAGAATTCATCAATAGTCTTTTTTATTTTTTCTTGATTTTTTTTGTCGGAAAGGAGAACGGCGGCAGCTCCCAATGCAGCACCCGCAAGAGCTGAGCCAACTGCAACTGCTTCACCGAGTGATTTTTTGTTTTTCTTCACAGGGTTATTATACACCCATCTCTACTTTTTTCTCCGACTGCTTGACCTTCCTCCTTTTCGCCCACGCTTCTTCATTGGCTTTTTGTCATCATCACCAATTCCTATCGATTCCAGCATATTTTCTGCAAAGTTTTTATCAGGCATACAACTCACCTCCTTTCAGTTCTTAATGTAAATCGTATGAGTAAGATGGGAAAATGGACAAGGTAAGAATTCGAAAAGCTACACTCCACTGATGTGGAAAAGTCTTCCGATAGAATAGGTAACTATCATTGCAAGTACTCCTCCCAAAACCACGCGTGTCATAGCCTTGAGAGTATTGGCGCCGCCAATTTTTGCACTGACAAATCCAGTTGCGGCAAGTGCCACCACAACAGCAGCAAAAGCAAAAGGGACTTTCATCTCAGGGGGAGGAATAATAATCGCAACAAGCGGTATGAATGCTCCTGCAAGAAAAGCCGCTGCCGATGCAAATGCTGCATGCCAGGGGTTTGTAAGGTTATCGGGGTCTATGCCAAGCTCTATATCGGCATGGGCTGCAAATGCATCTTTTTTTGTGAGTTCCTCGGCAACTGCTGTTGCAGTTTTCTTACTCAGCCCCTTTCTTTCATATAATGAAACGAGTTCCAAAAGCTCGGCATCGGGGAAGTTTTTCAATTCATCGCGCTCTTTTTTTAAGTAGCGCATGCTCGGTGTCTCGGGAAGAACTCACGGAAACGTATTCACCGGCAGCCATAGAAATCGCACCTGCTATAATTCCTGCTACTCCCGCTGTTAAAATTACCGTTGAAGAGCTTGTCGCCCCGGCAACCCCCAACACCAGCCCGGCTATCGAAACGATGCCGTCATTGGCACCCAGCACGGAAGCTCTCAGCCAATTCAATTTTGCGACGGTGCTTTGCGTGTGAGGCTCACTTGTAGCAAATGCGTTTTGCGTTGCGATAGACATAGAGAGTAGTACTCATTATGATACTCCTTTCCATGCGTAGTGTGTATGATGCAAAACACACTTACTCAAAATGCGAAATACGCACAACCATTCTGGCAGGTACATTGTCGGGATGGAGGGAGACCAAATACGCCTCGTCACTTCTCAATTCGACAATCTTCTCATACCTTTCCACATCTTCTTTAACAAAAAGCCCTGAAACATTCATGTCAACAGTATTCCCATTCGGGTTCTTATATACATCGGTCGCGCTATTGTCATCTCGACAAACGAAGTGATAGGCCTGCCTTTCTCCCGAAGGAAGATTTTGAACGAATGTTCCAACCGATCCGGGTGGTGTTTCTGCCATTAAAACCCATTTTTCTTCTACAATATTGCAGACTTCAAATCGGCTTCCCACACTCTCAATATAGTCTGCCGTCGTGAGAAATAGGTAAGGAAATATAAAGAAAAAAAGAGTGGATTATTTTTTTCTTTTTTTTGCAAGCGCTGCGAGCATTTCGCGTTTTGCCGCAAGTCTTTTTTTTGTCTTTGGTGAGTGGACGCGTCCCCGCTTTCCTACTCCCGTTGGTCTTTTTGCCATATGACGTATTATACAGGTAAAATACGACTTTGAAAACTCCTACTTTTCATCGGTTATAATTCCGAGAACAGGGTAAATAATACTCGTCTTTGGCCTGAAATAGGTTCCATCCGAAGCGTTAAAGACGACATAGGGTAAGATGTTCCCCTTATTACCGATGTTTCCGCTGCCGCTATAGAAAACCGCCTGATCGGAGTAATTTTCAGGCAAACTATATGAATCTTGATACCCACTTGAGGGAAATAGCTTCTTTAAAACACTCTGAAATTGAGGGTTATAATACTCATCATACTGCTCCAGATACATGACATTGGGAGACAAAGCATCCTCAGCCAGGAAAGAATACGCTCCGGTCGCCTGGTTCCCTCTCATAAGACGGGTTGCATCGGCACTTAAAACAACGACGCCGGTTTTCCCTGTCTCAATTGCACCGACACTCTGACCGGTCTCATTGTCTCTGTAACTTCTTGCAAGATGAAGGTCGATATTCTTGTAATTCCCTTTCTTTCTTGTACTTTCTGATGAACCATATAGGAATTCACTAACCGTTCCATATATAGGCATATCTCCTTCAGACTTAAATTCGAGGTGTAGTTTTCCGTCTTTACTGTTTCTTGTTGAAAATACTTGTGAGAACGTAGGATACCCGTTACCGGATACATTGTTTTTCTCCGGGAACTCGAATACTTTTTCTCCATTAACAATGACTTTATAAACAACTTTGGCGACCTTTATGTTGCTCTTTTCTGCATATCTCAAGGCCGCATAGAGAACAAGGGGGTCAGTCCTATTGCCTGTAAACGAAATGCCTCTTATTGCCTTTTTTGCCTCCTCAAGACTTCCTTTTTCAACCAAAGCCAAAACAGGCATACCGGGAGAATCTACGGAATACCCGTCCCAAATGTACCTATCGGAAGCTGTTGGAACGGCACCATTAATGAGCTTTTGAACATCTTTACTGTTTCCAGTAAGGATTTGAGCGGCTATACCCTCCGGTGTTTCCTCAAAACCGCTACCGTCATTATGATACGAATCACCATACACTAAAGAACGCGCCAATTTTTCATCATCTGTGTAAAACCATGAATTAGGAAAAGGAACCGGCTGGGAGTAAGGAGGCGGAGTCACCGTGGGCTGAAAAGGCGGTGGGACGATAATGCCGGAAGACGTCGTTGAAGGCGTCGGAGTTAACGACTCAAAAGGTGTCGGATACATTGTAGGTGTCGGTGATTGCGGCTCAATAGGACCGGGTGGCGGAAATCCTTGAGGAAACTGGCTTTTATCGAATGGGGGAAAGGACGGCTTCTGTGGTTCACGATTCCCCTTAAAGAATTCTTTGGTCTCGTTGGCCATTGTAAGTGCATTTGTTATCTCGTCAATCATGTGATATTTCGCTGCCTGCTCAAATCCCATGGCGACCCACAGATTTGACGCCTCAAATGAATCTTTTCCGTATCCGTTGGGAGGCTGGTTCCACACCATATCGCCTCTTGCATCTATCAAGGTCTGTATTGTCTGTCTGAAATCATTCTTGTCTTTTGCATACCCATATGACGAAGGGTCAATGAAACCATCTCTTGTTCGGGCGAGAATATATGCGTAAGCATACAGCTCCTTGCCTGAATTATTAGAAAGAGATGCTGAAAAATAATGGTACGGCTGGAAGAATGCAGCTGCAGCATCGGGCACAACTGAAATTGCCATTCGGTTTGCATCAAGCGTCGGGAATTCGGGTTGAAATACGTGGTCATACGAATTCTCAAAAGACTCCCAAGAAGCAATAATATTCCCTTGCGGCAATACCGGCTTTTTTACAAGAACACTATCAACAACTTTTCCGCCTCTATCTCGAGCCTCCACTATAAAAGTCGCATTTTTTTTCAGATTCTCTAGATCAAAGGGAACCTGCACCACCTCTAAATCATTTCCTTTTACATGAATGTCCTGCTTGTTCTCACCGGACAGTTCCTTTATTCCGCTCACAATCGTCAAATCCATATCATTTCCTGTGGAATTCTGAGTCACCATAGAAATAACAGGCTTGTCATGTTCATAGTAGAAAGCGGCAAGTGACGGGATGATGGTTAGGTCTTTATAACTCACGATACTCGCAGCTCCTTCTCCAAAAAGAGAATCTTTCGTATTGGAGAATGCTTGAGCTGTAAAAGTCGTCACATTATCGGCAAGCTTAAAACTGACAGTTGCCTCCCCATTTCCGTCAGTTCTTATATGAGGGTTCCAATATAATGTGTCGACAAAATTCTGCCGGGCATCAAGACCCTTTTCGTTATGAACATATATCCCATCCGCAAAGAACGTATGAGAAGGATTTGTAGTCAAGTTATAAACCCTGAAATTACCAATGTGTTTTATTATTGAGGTGATTTCCACAGAATAACCTGACGCATCAAGAAGCGTATCTCCTATTTTTGCACTCGATGCTTCAGCCCATTTTCCGTTGAGGAATAACCGGTGAACAGGAGTTACCTTCACTCTGTTGTTGATGAGAAGATATTCGGTGACGGTATGGGCAAAAGTCATATCAACGGTATTTTTCACCATTTCCTTCGATGTGTCGGATTTTCTTGTAAGAATACTGTCTCCCTTTCTTACGTCCTCAATCTTCTTCGTCGTCCCGTCCCCCATCAGAATTTGTGTTCCCTCAAGAAAACACCCACCGCCCCCTCCGGGTCCGTCGGCATATATACCGGTGAGCGAATCATAATGACTTATTGCTATATACGTATCTATCGTATTGAAATGCTCCGCAATCCCAGTTCTTAGTTTGCCAAGCTGTAAAAGAGCGGCATCAATTATCGAGAGCGAGTTATCAGCCGATACTCCTTTTCCGGACTTATCTTTTGTGGTGATCTTCACTTTTACGTTTTCGCCCGGTTTATAGCGGTTTTTATCAAATTGTACCGTCGTTGTTAACTTTTCCACTTTCCGCTCAACGGTAAAACTACCCTGCCCCATCGCAATCTCTCCTTTTGTCACCGCGTACAATAAGACCTCAACCGCTTGACCGGTTTCTTT
>CAZMSF010000038.1:0-9258 GCA_964568885.1 uncultured Gammaproteobacteria bacterium | reverse complement strand
GATGCAAATCGAAGAGGTAAGATTCCGAGTAGTCGTTTCAAAAATCTCATGGACCTTATTACTATATATCAACAACTGTTGGTTCGTCAATTGAAATTTCTTTTTGTTACCAAATTAATGTTATTTACTCACGCTGCCTTCACATTTGACTAATGAAAAACCTTTTGATACTCTACCCTCATGCTACACACACCCTTTTACGATCCGACAAAAAGTTATGAAGAGAATTATGAGAACGGCCCATTCGGTGATTTTGCCGATGGCAAAAAATATGCCCAACAGGGAACCCCGGCATATGATTTTTTTGGACAAAAAATATTTCTTCCATTCGGTATTCCTGCCGGTCCAATCATTAACAGTAATTTTGCAAAAGCCGCTTTTGAAAAGGGGTTTGATATAGTGGTGTATAAAACCGTTCGCTCCGATTTCTTTCCGTGCCATCCATTCCCCAACGTGTTATCGGTAAATATCGATGGCGATTTAACAATGGAGAAGACTCAGGAAAGACTGGTTGCCGACACTAATTATCAAGAGCCGTTATCAATTACAAACTCTTTTGGAGTCCCATCAAAAAAACCTGAAGAGTGGCAAACGGATGTCAAAAAAGCACTTGGATATGCGGGACATGGCCAAGCATTGGTTCTGAGTTTTATGGGAACAGTGAGAGAACATCAGACACAGGAGGAATTCATAAAAGATTATGCTCTTGCGGCAAAACTATCATTAGAAACCGGCGCTAAAATTTTGGAGACAAACCTTTCCTGTCCGAATATCGGAAATGAGGGGCTCGTTTGTTACAATTTGGACGTTACCGAGCGGGTATGTGATGCAATCCGAAATGTTATCGGAAATACCCCTCTTATTATAAAAATAGGATATTACAAAGACGACATGCAGCTTGCAAGCCTTGCTGAAATTGCCAATAAATATGCCGATGGCATTTCGGGGATTAACACACTGCAAACCGAAATTATAGACAAAAACGGAAATCAAGCGCTCCCCGGCAATAACCGTAGCAGAAGCGGAGTTTGCGGCGCAACCATTAAATGGGCAGGACTTGAAACTGTTCGGAAACTAAAAGATATCAAAAATAAGAATGCGTATTCATTTGCGATAGAAGGAGTTGGTGGAGTGATGAAATCTGAAGATTATTTTGAATACATGTCTTCCGGTGCTGATAGCGTCGTGTCTGCAACGGGTGCTATGTGGAATCCATACCTCGCGCAAGAAATTAAAGAAAGCGAAAGTGCTGCTCTTAATATAATCGAGAGTTGGCACGGAAAAACAACTACCTAGGCAGGTCCCGTTCTAAAAAAAGCGTGTCTATGGGTGCTTGATGATATTTATTTTCGTACGACGTGGACCACCCGACAAAAAGTAGATGGTCATGAGAAACCCGCTGGGCCGCTCGCCTTCTTCCAAGTCTCAATAATTCCCGCTGTTCCGGTATCTGAACAGTCGCATCATTGAATTGTCCGGCCACCCCTACATCAACCAAAACACTTCCGGGAAACATCGCAGTCTCCGGAACTACCGCTTCGGGTTTTTCTTTCAGTGCTTCAACGCCAAATTCTGTTGCGTGTGCTGCTTCCCAGAGCTGGTGAGAAATAAATTCGGGAGTTCCTTTTGAAAATTTCAAAAGATTTGCCAAGTCGTTTAACAACCGAACGTTTTCTACAATCTGTGCTTCTCCTTCGATAAGTTGGTGTGGCAATACGTGCAATAGCCGCGCGAGTTCTTGTTGCCGCTCTGAAGGACTCATCCTTTCATAAGGATTTTCTTCTTCCAGTGTTTCGGGGGTCATATGGGGATTATATCCCTCATGTTTTAAAACTTCAAACAAGAGGGGTTATTACTTTTCCGCTTCCTTTTTTAAGAATCAGCTTTCCATTTTCAAATACTTTATTCCCACGAATAGCAACACTTCTCACTTTTCCGACAACCCGTTTTCCTTCGAATGGAGACCACCCGCATTTTGTTTTCAGATCTTTTTTTGAAAAAATATATTCTTTCATATCAATTTCTATTTTTGTATTTTTTGATGTCGGAATATGGAATATTTTGGCCGGATTTTCAAAACACAATTGCCTTATTTCATCGGTTGTCATAACCCCTTCTTCAACTTTTGTCAAAAGAAGGGGGAGGGTAGTGTCAAGTCCGGGAACTCCAAATGGAGCTTCAGTCTCCTTTTCTTTTTGCGTGTGCGGTGCATGGTCCGATTCGATAATGTCGATATATTCAAAGTTATCCCACAAAAATTTCACATCTTTTTTGCTTTTAAGGTACGGTTTCATTTTTCCGTATGGCCCCAACTTTTTTTCATCATCATGCGTTAAGAAAAGATGATGGGGGGTTACTCCACACGTTACTTTTAAACCTTTTTCTTTTGCATGCGCTATTTTTGCAAGCTCAGTTGCCGATGAAACATGGCAAATGTGGGTTGCCTTCTTGGTCCGTTTTACTATCTCAAACACTATATCCAAAACATCCTCCTCCGCATGAAGAAGGATTGGCTGTTGACCCTCCCAAGAATGGTAGATATCAGTCAGCTCCTTTTTCCCGATGATAAATCCTCCCGTCGTTTGATTTAAATACAACTTCAAACCGAAAACTTTTTTGTATACCTTTTTGAATTCTTCCAAATTTTCGCCTAAACTCCCGAAGTGAAACCCGATATCACAAACTGCCTGCTGACGCGCAATTTTTATTTTTTCATTCAAAAGTTTTTTTGTCGTAATAGGAGTCGCGTTATTAGGCATATCAATAACGGTCGTAAATCCTCCATTAAGTGCTGCAAGCGTTCCGGTGTAGAAATCTTCTTTATGCGTCTGCCCCGGGGTACGCATATGCGTGTGGACGTCTATCAGTCCGGGAAGGGTTATCGTCGCCATACTTAGTGTCTCTCGGGCAGTGGACACACCAATTGTGCATCATCTTTTGCCTTTTGTAAACTGTTATTTCGGATAAGAGGGTCTGCAAGTTCCCCATCGCTTTTGGTAAGAAGATCGCGGCAAAAAACGATGTCTTTTTCGATAAGTCTCCTTTTTTCCTGTTCCGAAAGTGAGGAGAGTAGTGTTATCGGATACATCTGCGGGTCTTCGACCAAATCCTGCAGATTGCCTTTCTCCGGATAATTCCATGCAATAACCGGCATCCCTTTACAATTGGCATACGAGATGGCATCAGCAGTCAATTTGGTGTTGGTGACTAACCACACGTTGTCGATATTGTTTTTTTCCTTCACATCCAAAAACCTTGCATAGGTGTAAAGCGCTACTTGAACATCGGTTTTGACAACGTGATGGTTATGAAACTTCACCTCCACTATCTCTCGGTGCTTATTTTTTTCCAAAAGTAAATCTATCTCATGCCTGACACAATCCCCATTCATTATGTTGTCTGTGGTGACCCTATAATCCATAGTGCGGAAAATTTTTGCCAGGTATTGTTCGAAGGGAAATCCGGTCGGACCCAATTCAAATATCGCCTCACGCAAATTAAACCTCAGTGATGATTTTCTATCTCTCGGCTCAAGGTACTCCAAAACATGCTTGAATATCTCGTCAGTTGAAATCTCCCCTCCGTGGAATTTGGTCTGTATATGCTCCAGTACCTCCGGCTGCAGGTTGTCAGGCACCCCCACCCGGTTCATGGAACGAATGACTTTTTGCTTGTCATACGCCTCCCTCTCCCCCGACTTTTTGACCACAAACATCTCTTGCATACATACCATTATGGCAAAAAGTGGAGTGGTGTGTAAATGCCAAAGGTTAGTCCTCGTCGTGACTGGAAGGAGGCACTGAACTAATCAACACTTGAATATCATGTGAAAGTATGTCAGTCGCATATGCATCAATCCCTTTCTTCTTCCCAATTTCCTTGTTCAGTTCCTTCAATTTATGGTACATTTCATTACCTTTTTTGTTTTGATTTTTTTCCACTTCTTTAATCTTCTCCAACAGCTCTTTATAAAATTCTTTTTTAATATGTCCTAGTGAATACAAAGCAACAACGTCGTTTTTAAGCGTTGCCAACGTTACGTTTTGCCCAATGTTTATATTTGTACTGTTATTTTTGTTAAAGTTTATTTGGTAAGTATCAGTATTATTCTGTGCCAAAACATCTTTTCGCTCGAACATCTTTACATTACCATTGACATCATATAAATATCCTTGAAGAAAATAAGAGGTAGCATTTGAAGAAGTAACTTCGACTATATAATTAGCGGTTGGTGGCTTGGCAAAATAAAGCGCTTTCAAAGGACCCACTAAATTTGTTGATACCTGCAGTTCATCTTGAACTGAGTCTTCAATAAAGGTTTCTCCCACAATATTTCCCTGGACATCTTTTAATTTAATTTGAACATTAGGATCAACAATGAAAACAAGATAAGAGGAATCCGAATGAGCGGGAACAAACGTTATTGACCTAGAATAAGTATCACCATAATTATTCAGTGAACTTCTATCGTAATATGGATCATTAATTGAGTAGGAATTATTTATGGTATCGATTCCTTTCGCGACAACGAAATGACCAGGCACATATAAAATAACAGGATTTTTGTTATTTAAGTAGTCATTTAATTTTTGTGTATCAAAGTTCTCCATTTTTACCTCGAATCTATCGAAGTTTGTATTATTTATTGACGCCAATAATGGAGTTAGGTGCCCTGCCAAAGCAGCCCAGTTCGTACTACCATTTCTAAAATTACTATCGTTTAAAGAATTCATCCAGTTGTTGAGAGATTGAGGATTAAGATTTGTAACGCCGTCCGGCATCTTTGACAATCCGTAATACTGCATTACCATAGCCGCCGATGTAAGAGCACAGCCAATCCTACCGATTGTAATACCACCCCCTGGAGATTGCCAACTTGGCGCTGAATCATAAATATCATTTGCCCACAGAGGGTCTGTCTGCTTTAACAATGGAACTGCCAAATCATTGCTGCTTTGGTCATCTAAAGTTGTCACTTTTACATTGTCAAACCACGTCTCAGTATTATTACCACTTCCTGGACTCTCTCCAAGCCCTATAGTTCCAGCCCAGATAGGTGTTATAAATTGAGTATCTCTTACCAACTGGGGTTCGTCTCCTGGTTCTCCAACAAATACTTTTATTCCATCATTTTTTACTTCCATTTTAAAATGGTATGTATGGTTAAATAACAAAATTTTCTGCACATAAGTATTGTAATAAGGATTATCAGTTTCAACAGAAAAATCGCCTGATGAAAAGAAATGTATTGTTCTAATAAGTTCAGGAGCAATTGGCGAGAATCTATAAGAAAAATGCCTATCTGTCCCACTAACAAGAGTTATGTCGGACTCAAATATGTAACTATCCTTCATTAATGGCCATTCAACCGTAGTAGGAATGAGATTATATGTGCAGCCACTTTGATTTACTTTAAGTTTTAATACTCCATTTTCGACTTTTGCACTAGCATTAACACACTGTGGTGCTTCAAAAGAAGGATGAAAAAGTCTCCATTTGGTAGGAAATACACCATCACTATATTGATTAAAATTGTCTTCAAAAATAGTAGATGCGTAAGAAGATTTTGGTATAGAAAAGAGTATCAGAATGAATAGAAAAATGAAGACTTTTTTCATTTGGGCAAGAATAAAACCTACACTTATTATATAATGAGTCAAATTATTTATGTCAAGACGAAAAATTCATGAAGCTTACCACAAGGAAACAAAGTCACAAAATAAAGTTATCAATGATAAGAATTTTACCTACCGCTTACTTTTGGATGTTTTAAAAAGAAAAATTAGTTCTAGAAAACTAAAGATTCTAGATATTGGATGCGGAGCCGGTACTATCTGTTTTTATCTTGCAAGCAGAGGTCATGATATAACAGGAATTGATATATCCCAGAAAGCAGTTAACGAATGTCGGAGAAGTGCGAAACAATTAGGCATTAATGCTGCAGAATTCATTAGACTTGATTTCCCAAGAGAAAAACTAAAAAACAGAAAATACGATATTGTCATTCTAACAGAAGTTATTGAGCATATAGAGGATGATTATTTGGCGATAAAAGAAATATCTAGGCTCTTAAAACCTAATGGATTATTAGTATTGTCTACGCCCTCAATAAATGCACCACTGCACAAATTGGGATTAACAGATGAGTTTGATAAACGCGTTGGACATCTAAGAAGGTATTCGTTGTTAGAGCTAAAAAAAATCCTACTTACTAACAATTTTAGAATAGAAGAGATTGAAAAAACCGAAGGAATACTTCGTAATTTTCTTTTTGTAAACCCCTACGCTGGATACCTCGTTAGAATAATTAACCATTTTGGATCAGACTTCGCGACTTTTCTCGATGATATTTCATTGAAGCTCTTGGGAGAGTCGAATTATATCATTGTTGCTCAGAAACAATCCCATGATAGCCGCAACTAGACTGCTTCTTGGGGGTATAAATACCCTCATTTACTGTTCCGCTTCCACAAAGTTGTGGTGTCCACAAAATTGTGGTTGTCTGAAGCTAATTTGTGGTGTTTGTGGATGTCAAAAACCTACCCACAAATGTTGTGGTTCTGGTAAAATGGTGTAATGAAATTGGTACTTGTCATGGTAACTTCCCTTGATGGGCGGTCGACACAGAAGGGACATGGAAGTGATATCCATTACTGGACATCTCCCGAAGACCAAAAACATTTTCAAACTGTCATTGAGAATGCAAAGCTTCTTATCATGGGTTCCACAACCTATGAAGCGGCCCGACCCAGCATGCATCACGTCGAAGGAAAACTCCGGGTCATCATTACCCGTGACCCATCAAAATATGATGGAGAAAAAATTCCGGGACAACTGGAATTCTCAAACGAAGACCCATCAGAACTCATAAAGCGTCTTGAATCAGAAGGATTTGCTGAAGGGTTTCTTGTCGGAGGGGCTCACACCAACACCGAATTTTTCAAACAAAATTTAGTAACGGAAGTGTGGCAAACACTCGAGCCAAAAATTTTGGGAATTGGAAATTGGCTTGTCGGAGAAGAGGAAGTTAATATTGTGTTAAAGCTTATTTCCTCCGAAAAAATGAATGAGCAAGGAACGCTTCTTCTAAAATATCTGGTTCTCCATTAATGACCCTGTTTTTAGTGTCGTTATTTTTTTGTGATTGTATTTGTCTTTCAGAAAGAAATTTAAAATTTTATAGACATCAAAATCCGAAACGGCAATCGAATCTCTTGAGTCCTCATACATAAACTCCGAGTATTTTCCCAAGTAACACCATTTGTCAAAAACTAACCCTTCCTCAACGTCTTCACTTTTTTCTTTAATTACAATTGGCCCGTTAAACGGCCAGGCACGAAGTTTTGTTTTGCCGAATGCCAGAATAAACCTCGCGTTATAAAGCGCTGCTTTTTCTTTTTTTGCACACGCCCCCTTACACCACCCAAGCCTATACGAAAAACAGGGCTTTATTGTTTTTTGCAGTCCCAAAAGGTTCTCGCAGAGGGAATGCTCTTTTACTAAATGTGCCAGATGTTCTTTTGCAGATTTTTTGCTTTTAAAAATCCCCAACACTTCCTCCAATTCGTCCGAGGAAATTTCTTCTCCGTGTCTCAAGTCTACTGAAAAATATCCGTCGGGTGTAATGTGCTTTTTAAGATAGGTGAGCTTTCTTGCATAACGTAGCTTCCTATTATATATGGGTTGTAATTTTTTGATGAGTTGTGACTCTAAAAGCAAGGCGGATAATTCGCCGGCTGTAACGGTCGTTTCAATCCTTTCCACTTGCTGACTTATCTCAAGTTCTGTTGAGGAATCGGTGTCGTTAATAAAATGTGAGAGAACCCTCTCTTTAATATTGATACTCTTTCCTATATATAAGGGGATTTCACTTTTTCCAAAAAACATATACACCCCCGCCTGCTCCGGCAACTCGTCAATATCTTTATTTTTAAGATGTGGGGGAAGAGAGGGTTTTTTAAGAATAGTCTTAAACGCTTTTTCGAGTTTTTCGTCCCCCACACCACTTTGCAATTTCTGCAAAAATTCCCACAAGACCCACGCGTCGTCAAATGCCCTGTGTCTTCTTTTGCACTCAATTTCGAAGCGCTCAATAATACTGTCCAAATTGTGATGGGAAAAATTTGGGAACAAAAGCCGTGACAACTTTACCGTACAGAGTTGTTTTGCCGAATAGGGAATTCCAATGCGGCGCAGCTCTTGTCTTACAAAAGAATAATCAAACCGTGCGTTATGAGCAACAAACACACACCCTTCAAGCATTTCGACGACATCGTTTTTGATATCCGAGAAAAGCGGAGCGCTTTCCAAATCAGAACCCTTTATCCCCGTGAGATTTTCAATAAATGGCGAAATGGTAACTTCAGGATTGAGAAGAGTGTTAAGCCTTTTAACCACCTTGTTTTTTTCAACTCTGATAAGTCCTATTTCGATAATGCGGTCGTATGGCGCAGTTGCGCCGGTTGTTTCAACATCCAAAATGGCAAGATTATCAAAAGTCATGAGGAGGTCTAGGATAGACTTTTTTTTAGAAAAATTCAACCCTAAGAGTTCAGCATGAAGATGGCAAAATTAAGGTATGTCGCAAAAGTCACCCATGCAAGATAGGGAAGAAGAAGAAACGATGCCGTTTGGGAAATTTTTGCGAATTTTAGTATGGTCAAGACAATTAAAAACCACATGGTAATTATGACAACGAGTCCTCCGCCGATAGAATGGGAACCAAAGAAAACTATGGACCAAAGAAGATTTAGAAATAACTGCAGAAAAAAAAGCTGGACGGCTCTTATCGAGCTGCCTTTAATGGCATGCCTTACAACAAGGAAAAGAGATATTCCCATAAGAACATATAGCGTTGACCAAACGGGCCCAAATAGCCAGTCGGGAGGGGTAAAGCTTGGTTTTTCCAAAAGCATATACCAACTCGCAATTGATGGAAACGTAAAGAGTGCGCCGACAGTCCCGACGAGTTGGGGAAGGAGAATTGAAAATATTAGAAGCGGAAACTCGGTCCTTGTAAGTTTTATCCTCATACATTAACTCTAGAAGAAAAATAACAAAAACTCAAGATGTGGAGAGGAAGGTGTCCTTCCAAGGGATTGGTGGAAACTCCATTTTTGCTCTGCGGAGAGGGAGGGATTTCCCCTTCCGGGGATTGTCAAAAGCTTCGCTTTTGCCTTACTTCTCATCCCTCTTGTTATATGGTGCGGAGAGGGAGGGATTCGAACCCTCGAGGCTTTCACCTGGCGGTTTTCAAGA
>CAZMSF010000037.1:0-9306 GCA_964568885.1 uncultured Gammaproteobacteria bacterium | reverse complement strand
CATGAAATCCGTATGGATTTCTCCGGCCGCCTCGACTGCAGTTGCCCCGATTTTGACTGTCCACGCTCTCACTTCTTTCACGCCACATGTCAAAAATGACATAAGACCAAGCTTTATATATGCGGTTTGTATCAACCTCTCAAGACCCGATTTTGAAACACCCAACTCCTTAAGATATTCGGCAGCGTCCTCGTCTCCCAAAGCAGCAAGTTCGGACTCGATTTTTGCCGAAACCACAACAAAATTTTTCTCCTCCATACCAAATGCCTTTGCATACTCAGAAATAATACCTTCAAATTTTTCCTCAACGTAATCCTCTTCTCCGACATTCAAAACAATAATCTCAGGCTTTGATGTCAGAAGTGACAATTGCCTGATTGCTTCTGTTTCTTTGTCTGATAACAACGCGCTTCTTGCCGGAAGTCCCGTATTCATGTGGTTTTTGAGTTTTGTGACGGCGGTGTTGAAATTTGCATCCATTCGGAGTGATTTTTCGTTTACTTTTGAAAGCGTATCAAGATCGGCAAGGACAAGCTCGGTCATAATGGTTTCGTAATCCTCCTTTATTCCGACGGACCCTTCCCTAATAACGTCTTTATCTTCGAACGCCCGGACAACATGAGCAATAACTTTCACTTCCCTGATGTGGGAAAGGAATTTATTCCCTAACCCTTCCCCTTCCGACGCACCTTTCACAAGTCCTGCAATATCTACAAATTCAATCATTGCAGGCTTTATCGGTGGCAAGTCCGGCATCCCCTCTTCTTCTTTTGTGATGTTTGCCAGAACATTAAGGCGCCCGTCAGGCACAGGAACGACTCCGACATTCGGCTCAATTGTCGCAAATGGATAATTTGCAGCCAAAGCCGCCTGCTTTTTCAAAAGCGCGTTAAACAACGTGGATTTTCCGACATTCGGAAGCCCGACAATTCCGACAGATAAATTCATACGTCAGAATTATATCAAAAGTTTTGCAAATCTTTGGATTTAATAAGTTTTAGAAGATGGGTTTTCTCCCACTTAAGTTCTTTGGCAACTTCTTCTTCGCTCTCCGTTGCTGCCCGTATTGCTTTTATCGCATACCACGATGCACCCATTGCGTGGGTTTTAACGTGAGCTGTTGCCGCTGCCTGGCCACATGCTCTTGCCGCAAAACGTGCAGCGCTTTTGTCCGGAGCCATTCTGGCAGCAGCATGGGCATTGAGAGAAGCACTTCTCACTTCTTTCATCTTTGTAACTCCTGTTTTCACCCATTCCCTTAGGTATTCTAATGCTTTTCTTGGCCCATCTTCACCGGGAAACTGTTTTTCAAAAATGGGCAGGATCCTTTGCGCAACATCCGCTGCCCATATCGCCAAGGTCTTTTGATCACAATCTTTTGTAACCTTTAAAAGTTCATCGTCCATTTGAAATTTTTTTATATTATAACTCTCCAAGGACATGCTATTATTGAAAAATGCAGCAAGAGGAAGACTATTTTTTCAAACGCTACTTCGTTCCCTTCACAACAAAAAAGGCGGTAGTTTTCATCGCAATAATTGGTTTTCTTGTTTTTGCCAATATGCTGATAAACTCATTCGCGTGGGACGACCTTTCATACATTCTCTACAACCCTGAAATTCACACCCTTGATATCCTTTCACTTTTCCGTCCGAGCTTTTTCAATCACGGCACTCAGTACAGGGCATTTTCGGCAATTTATTTTGCACTGCTTCACAGTGTATTTACCGATAAAGCATTTTTTTACCATTTCGCGCAGCTGACGCTTCACATAACTAATACCGTGCTTCTTTTTGTTTTTCTGCAGAAATTTTTTAAGAAAAACATCTCATTTGTACTTTCTATTCTCTTTCTCATTCATCCTATCCAGGTCGAAAGTGTGTCATTTATCGGCGCGACCGTCAGCCCCCTCTTTTTCTTTTTTGGAATAACGACTCTTCTTATTGTTTCGTCTAAAAAACTTCTCGGAAAGGCTTATTCCTACGGTTTGGTTTTCCTTTTGCTTCTGCTCTGTCTCCTAACAAAAGAGACAGGTGCAGGATTTGTTGTGGGAACAGCCGGTTTTGTTTATCTATTTGAAAGAAAATTCTTTTGGAAAATTTTATCAACCACTTTTGCTACTACCCTTTTGTATATTTTTATCCGTTTTTTTATTGGAGGCGTAGGGCTGACGGAGAAGAATGTCAGAGCAGTTACTCCAATAATTCACTTACCCTTTATTGAACGGGTTCTAAATATACCGGCTGTTTTCTTCTATTATTTAAAAACGTTGTTTTTCCCTGTGAGTCTTGCAATTGACCAAGTGTGGGTTGTAAAAGCCATAGATTACCAAAACTTTTACTTTCCGCTTCTTGCAGACATTGTTTTTCTTCTGGCAATTGCCTGGCTTGGAACTGTCCTTTTCAAACGAAAAAAATATATGGCACTTTACGTCTTCTTCCTCTTATGGTTTGTTGCAGGCATCTCAATTCACCTGCAGCTTTTGCCTTTAGACATGACCGTTGCAGACCGGTGGTTTTATTTTCCTTACGTCGGACTCCTAGGACTTTTGGGGATTGCACTTACTATTCTTCCAAAAAAGATTTTAAGAAAAAGAATTCTACTGACTGTTACTGTAATTATTCTCATTTTACTGTCATGCCGCAGCATCGTACGAAATGCAAATTGGCATGATGACACAACGCTTTTGCTGCATGACATACAGGTGCATAGTAATTATGAGTTGGAGAACAACCTTGCTTCATTTTTGCTGTATCAAAGGCGATTCCCCGAATCATTAGTACATGCAAAACGGTCGGTTGAATTGTATGTGTATGACAAAAACCTCACGAACTTAGGCTTTATTTACGAACAACTCAAAGATAACAATAATGCCGAAATGAATTACCGAAAGGCTATATCCCTTTACAATATGCCAACCAGAAACGATGCTGCAATTTCCCGTGCATATCTCAGGCTTTCTGGGATTTATTTATTCAATGGAAATCCGAAGGTGGCAGAGCAAATCCTTAAAGAGGCAACCGGCAGATATCCGGCAAATGGTATTTTGTGGGCATTTCTTGCGCAGGCACAGTATGACCAAAAGAAGCAGGAAGAAGCACTTGTGTCGGCCAAAAAAGCAAAAAAATACCTACCAAGTCCAGCAACAAATGCACTCTATGAATTGATACAGACAAAAAAGAATGTTGACGTAAGGACGCTGTAGGTTATTTCTTTTTGAATGGTGACTTGATGCGTTTTGCAAGGTCATTTACTCTTTTTGCAAACTTTGCCGACCCGTATTGCTCACTCAGCTCTCCCATCATTTTTGTGTATGACATAAGCTCCATTCCAATTGGTTTTTCCATCCTTTCCCGGATGGCTTTCATCTCCTCATCAGTCATGTCCAAAGATACTTTCGGCAATTCCATTCTGCTTTGTGCCTCTTTTTTGTCTAATATCTGACCCATGATGGTCGCAAAAGGGCTTTTTGTAAAATCCATAATCCGTTGGTACGAACCATCTTCCCGAAGCGCATTGAGTTCTCTTGTGTAAACCGGCTCCAATGAATCGGCAAGATATGAAACCATCGCAGGTCTTACCGTAAAATGTACAGAGTTGCGTTGAGGAGACTCTTGGCCTGGGTGATTTTGTTCGGGTCCTGCTGGTTCCATAACTCACATTATACATTTTCTCTCTTGAAATTTCGTGTAGTTTTACTACAATCTCTTTCATATGCCGCACTTGGAGCTTGAGTTTTCGCCTCACGAGGACAGACCGTTTCAACCATCTATTGAATACCAGGACCCCAACAATACACCTGTTGCAGTTGCCCGCAGGGCAGACGCTATTTTGGATAAATTCTATGCGGGTCAAATTACGGATGCAGACAGAAGCTGGCTGCTTAATCAAGCGCTATCTTTGGTATACATGGCCAGAAAAGGCTTTCTGAACAATATGGACTTGTTGAGAAACTTAGGAAGGATAACACCTGATACCCTTGATGAATTGTTGCGCTATAACAAACAGTATTCGGAAGATTCCCCGGGCGACGAAGAAACGGAAACTTTCTCCCGAGTATATATCGCATTTGGTGCACTGACCGATTTTGTGACGCATCCTCTTCTTCCTCGAGGATTTTCAAAAAGAGGGATGCTTGAGTTTCCCTTCACAACCGAAGAGCTCTATGGCCGAATCGAGGAGATGGGAGAAGAGATAGTAAATGTAGGGACAAGAAGAATAAGTAGACGAATCGACCCTCTCAGGCGCCCTTCCCTTCTTCGTACCCATTTAACGTTTTATACTATGGGAAATATGGATCCTTTGATTGAGGACGGAACTGTGGGAGGAATCGGAATTGACGCCCTTGAGGGAATTGCACAGAAATTTATAAATCCTCTTGATAGATAGCTACATCGCTTTGACAGTTATTGTTGAAGTTGCTGTATTTCCCGATGTGTCGAAGGCTTTTGCTGTTATTGTGTATGTTGCATTTCGGACATTCGGGACTCTCCAGGAAGACGTGTATGGACTCGCAGTGTCAGACGTACGAAGAACGTTATTGATATAAAATTCCACCTTTGCAACCTTTACGTTATCTGTAGCTGTTGCGCGGATGGTATACGTGAAGTTACGGAAAACGGAACTTCCATTTGATGGGCTGGTAATTGTCACACTCGGTGGTTGAGTGTCTCCCGGTGCTTGAGTAGGAGTCGGGGTCAAAGTCGCTGTAGGCGTTGGGGTCGGAATATCTGTCGGGGTAGGTGTTGCGGTTGGAGTTGAGGTTGGTGATGGTGTAAGTGTGATAGTAGGAGTCGGTGTTGCAGTTGGGGTTGGTGACAAAACCAATCCGCCAAAACCCGCAAGACCATTTGGAGAACCAAGTCCGGTCGGACCGTCAAATCCTACTCCTCCATTGCATAATGCAGTTACACAATTTCCATTGGAACCCGCTACAACATCATGAAACGCAAGGAGCGAATAATTATTGTACGGGATAGTATTTGCCTGAACAGGAGATAATGAACCCGTAAGCGCATATACTCCCGCTATTATTGGGGAGGAAAGGCTTGTTCCCCCCACCTGGAACCACCCTGTCTGTCCGCTGTAAGGGGTGGTAGTATACACAGCGGCTCCGGTGTTGGGATCTGCAACGGCTGAAACATCGGCTACAGCCCGCCTACTGCATCCCACACTTCCCCAATTTGACAAGGCGGTCTGGAAGGGCAACGCTGACTCATAGCTGCTACAGCCACTTCCTGCTCCATTCCAAACTGTTTCCGAAGCGTAGGTGTTATCGGAGTATACTTGAAGCGCTGTTCCACCGACTGCAACGACATATGGACTCGAAGCAGGATACTGAGCTCCCGCTGCAAAACCCGAATCGCCCGAAGAAACAGTGACTGCTACTCCGGGATGGTTATAAAAAGCGTCATAAAATGTCTGTCCGCTCCACTCGCTTGAACCATAGCTATTTGAGATTGCCGTTACTCCCATTGCAGCAGCCGTATTAACCGCTTTTGTCAGGTCGTTGTATGTTGCCGAATTTGCCTCAAAAAGTATTATCTTACACGTTTGGCACGTTGCGTGTGCCGCCTGAACATCCAATGCAGACTCCAAAGCCCACCCCGCATTAACCGTGGCCGGAAGTGTTGTTCCACCACTTTGATTGAGGACCCTGAGGCATCCATTTGCTTTTGTACATTGAGGAATGCCGAACTGATTGCTGTATGCGATGAGGTCATTTTCGACCGTTGGATAATGATAGGCATCGATAATGGCTATTGTCTGAGGTCCGAATGTTTGAGGTGTCGGACAATTCGAAGAAACCGTTCCGCCCGGAGCACAGGGAAGTTGATATGCCCCGTGGAGTTGCGCGGGGCCCATGCTCGTTGCGGCAGGAGTGTTTCCTGCAAAAGGAGAAACAGCATCATTTTCAGTCAGAAGCTTTGCATGACAATGCGCAAATCCGTTTATAGGAAGCGAACACGCATTTCTGAAAAAGCGGTTTGCATGAGGCCGAAGAGGCTTAAGCGTGGGGATTTTTTGTGCCGAAACCGAATTGGTAAATACGAATAACGTAAGAATACTTAAGACAAACAGCAAAAAGAAAAGAATAAACCGAGAATAAGTGCCTCTCATCTTTGCCCAGTGTAGTAAAAAGCACATCGGCTTGTCAAGAAAATTCTTTGCTAGTCCAAACCCTACATTCTTTTTATTAAAAACTTACAAGCAAGTGTTTGAATTGAATTTATGACTAAGGGAAACGGAGGTGAAAAAAATATGGCAGATAACAATCAAGGAAAGAGCAATAGAGGCTTTGCCTCAATGGATGAGGAAAAGCAACGCGAAATTGCAAGTAAAGGCGGACAGGCAAGCGGTGGTAATTTCAAAAATGACCGCGAGAAAGCAAGCGAAGCCGGCAAAAAGGGAGGAAGTCAATAGCTTCTTCACGAAGTATAAATGGGAGACAGTATAAAAACACTCCTCCCGTTTATACGGAAATTATCGAACTAAAAAATATGAAAGGAGGTGAACAATATGGCAAATAACGATTACAACAACAATACAACCGATGACATGGAAGGACTTACGAATGAGGATTTGAATGATACTGGCGAGAAAGGAGGACAATCGAGCGACATGCAGGATGATGAAAACGAAAGAGATGAAAGTCAGGACAGATAAGAAGCATTGTATAGGGAGTAATCCCTATACGAATTTATAATTCAGGAAAAAAGTCAGGAGGTGAAAATAAATGCCACAAAATCAAAGAGGAAGAAAAGGTGGACAAAGCAGTAAAGGACCGGGGCGCGGATGGCACGGAGACTCGGAAGGCCACGCGATGGCAGGCAGTCAGTCATCCGGCAACAGAACCGGAAACCGCGGACGGAACAATAGGTAGTATTACCTAGGCAAAAAGAGAGCTGTAACTGCTCTCTTTTTGTGAAGTTCCAAATTTGAGAGGATATCTTCTGGAAGTCAAAATGCGATTCGTAACATCGATACTCTGCTTCAGTGCTGCAAAAAATATCTCGCGATCACTATCCCCCACGTCAATTGTTATTCTGAATGTCCCTTTTTTATCCTTCATCCAATTCCAGCTTGTGACTCCATTATGCACCGGATTTTTTACACCCAAATTGCTTTTTAAAAGACACACGTATTCAAGTAATATATGCTCAAAAAGGTGTCCTATTTCAGTCCTTTTTGACTCCACGAAGAAAGGGGCGTTATCGTAATTGAAGCACTTGGAATAAAAAACAGAAGGTACGTGCTTTTTTAGGATGCGGCTTGTATCCGGCAAAAATTTTGTATTTACTATATCGGTATGAAGCGACATTATAAGATGCGTTGTATGCCTTTTGTGAGAGACGGAAAGGTTGAACATTCCATAGTGCAATATAAAATTTTTGAATTCGAAAGATCTGATTTTTACCATACTATTACCCGAGGATTACTCTTACTTACAGGATGCATACATAATACACACCACGCTTCTTACAATCAAGAGGTTGCCGTGCAACCGATTGATTGCGTTCTAATCAAGGGCCAGCTTGACAACCTCCAACTTCAAAACTACGATTAAAGTATGGATGACAATCAGCCCCCACTAAATCCCGTACCGGAGTCACCTCCACACGCCCCTCAAAAGCTTGAAAAGAAGAACCCCTCAAAAAAATTACTTCTTATTATTGTTGCGGTTTTCATTGTCCTATTTTTTGGAGTAACCATCTCTCTCTTTATCGCTACATCAAAAAAGACCCAATACCAATCCGAAGCCAATAAGAATTACAATGCAGGAAATTATAAAGAAGCCGAATCGGCTGCAAAAAAAGGCCTCCAGGAATTTCCAAACGACACATATCTTCTCAGAAAAGTTATCGACTCAAAAACCGCAGAGGGAAATGCTACCGGCAAGGAAAAAAAAGCACTTGAGGATGCAAAACCTTATATAGATAAAGCTCTTTCAATAAATCCCAACGAATATGAAACCCTTCTTTCGGCAGGATACGCGTACGAAGCGGCCGGCGACTATGAAAAAGCGCTTGGATTCTATCAGAAAGCCGCACAAATAAAACCCACCGCAACTGCCTTTTTCCATGTTGGACATACATTATCTTTTCTTAACCGTGAGCCCGAAGCACAAGCGGCGTATCAGAAAGCAAACAAATTGGACCCCAACAACCCGCAAATTGGCCTTCTCACAGCACGAATTCTTCATGATGAAGGAAAAGACGAAGAAGCATTAAAAATCCTGACGTACGTCGGAAAACTATCATCGCTTGAAAAAAATATCCGCGCGGAAGCATATACCGATGCAGCCATAATTTATCTTGAAAAGAACGACAGGGCAAAAGCAGCTGAGTTTGCGAAGCAGGCAATAACAATAGATGAAACCTACTCACCCGGCCTTGGTATTTACGGTTTTTCACTTGTGAGAAGTACCAAGGACTACGCTGAGGGACGTAAGTATATTCTAAAAGCAATTGAGCAAAACAGTAGAATTTCTTTAAATTACTTGCTTGCCGGCCAGCTATTAAGAAGCGTTGGGTACAAAACCCAAGCACTTGTTTACCAGAAAAAAGGAATTGACCACGTAAATGACGACAATACTCTTGTTGGAGACAGCGCAAAGCAAAAGATGAAGGCTAAGATGTATTTTGAGCTGGCCGAGACATATGCTCAATTGGGCGACATAGGACAAACGATCTCAAGCATGAAACTTGCAATAGAGAACAATCCGAAATACAAATCAGTTATTGAAAATGCCGTTAAATCAGGCTATTTTAAGAGTATAAAAAATAACCCTGTTTTTTCGGCATTCTTAAAGTCTTAGCATGAAAAAATTCTTAATCGTCATTTTCGTTTTTCTTTTCGCTTTTTTTGTTAAGAATGTATACGCAGAAGATCCGGGATTTCCGATAGACCCCCCACCCGGCGCTTCGATTCAGACATACACTGACCCTGACGGAAACACACACGAAATTGCAACGTGGGACAATGGAGACGGTACAAGCACTTGGGAATGCACGAATGGGAATTCAACAACATACGATATTCCACCGGCCGTTCCCCCTCCTGCGGATATTCCTCCCAACACAGAAATTCCCCCATACGAACCGCCTACTTTTGAGCCTCCCGTTCAACCACCGACGGGTCCTGTTTGCGGCTCTGCTTGCAATACTAATGCGGAATGTCCGCAAAGCTGTCCCGTATGTGCTGTGAATCCGTCGGGACAAGGAGGACAAAAAGTTTGCCAGGCAGTACCGACCGCAACACCTACAACACCACCTGTTTGCGGCGCGGATTGCTCCAACAACCCGA
>CAZMSF010000036.1:0-9888 GCA_964568885.1 uncultured Gammaproteobacteria bacterium | reverse complement strand
TCCCCATCGAATTAAGGGTTCTTACCGAAAGCTGTGTGGGTTTTGTTTTCGGCTCTCCCAAATGAGAAGGCGTCGGGACATAGCTGACATGAATGTGGATGACATCTCCCGGATTTTTCAGTGTCATAATACGTGAAGCCTCATAATAAAAAATATTCTGGTATTCGCCTGCCGTTCCACCTAGCTCGATGACAACTATATCTGCGTCTCTGACAGCAGCTACATTTTTTATCCGCGAGATGATTTCATCGGTGATATGAGGAATTGCTTCAACATCTTCTCCGTTGTATTCAAACCTTCTCTCCCTATCAATTACCGTCTGGTAAATTCTTCCCATCGTAACGAAATTCTCCTTACCCATATCCTCATCGAGGAATTTTTCGTATGAGCCGATATCCATATCGGCCTCGGTTCCGTCTTCACAAAGGAATGGGTCCCCATGCTCTATGGGATTTATGGTACCGGCGTCTAAATTCAGGTAGTTTTCGAATTTGATGGGGGCTACTTTATAGCCTGCCGACTTGAGAAGAAATGAGATTGAGGATGCTGTGAGACCCTTTCCTATTCCGGAAATTACTCCTCCGGACACGAAAATGAATTTGGTGTTTAAATTCTTGCGCGGCACGATTTATATTATCAAATGGGCCAAAACGTGTCAACGGGGAGTTTTTCTTAAAAAAAATTGAAGAAATGCTTGCTTTTTGATGAATTATTTTTCATCCACCGTCGCAGACATTTTCAAAATTTTTAATTTATCCCTTGCCCTCATAGTCTTGTTGTAGTCGTTAACGAGCTCTTGATTTTTCTCAAGGATACTCTTTTCACCATTCTCTGGGAGAACTGGAGTAATCGAGAAATTGGGTTTTTGGACATCTTTCGTACCTGCTTTATACAGAAGAAAAACCCCGATACATACGGCAAAAAAACCTGCACCTATGAATACCAGATTCAACATCCCGCCGGTTGAAATAGTGAGCCCATAAAAAATTCCCCCAAACCCGACTATTGAAAGGACGAGTCCGAGAAGTGTTTCGAGGATTACTTTTTTCACAAATTCAAGAGTAGCTTATTTTAATTGGATTTTCAATGCAAAAAAGATGAGCGGGGTACCAGAATCGAACTGGCTTCCCTACCTTGGGAAGGTAGTATACTACCGGTATACGAACCCCGCTTAATTGCAATTTTAACATACTGGAAGAATGTTTTTTTAAAAAAACTAAGGTCTGGGAAGCTTTAATTCATTACCTGAGAAAATGAGGTCGGGATTTGTAATGCTGTTGGCACGCGCGATGTCTACCCACCTGTATCCGTCTCCATACGCGCGTACCGCAATTTCCCAAAGGAAATCACCATGAACCGTTGTGTATGTGTTGCCGGTAATTTTTGTACCGGGCTGCTGTTCTTGCAGCTGCCCGACAGGTGCCTGCTGCGTTGATGCACCGATAGTTGATGGAGTGGGTTGTTGAGCGATTGCAAGTTTTGGAATAACCAAACGTGCTCCTTTTTCTAGAGTTGTGGGGTCGGAAATATTATTAGCTTTTGCAATTTCCCCCCACTTGAATCCGTCGTTGTATGATTTCTCAGCAATGCTCCACAACGTCTCTCCTTCCGAAACAACGTACCTGTTACTTGTTGCATTTTCCGTAGATTTTTGCGTCATAACCGCCCCATCATCTATTTGAGCTTTATTCTGAGACAATGTTCTGATACCAAGCGCCAGAACAACAAAGAGCACTACAACGGTGACAATCCCATATACAAGACTTTTATACGAGTTGGAATTATCCATTAACTTTTGGATGTCAAAATCATATCTTTTATCAAGAATGCTTTCGTAACTGTTTTTTATTTTTTTAACCATAGATACTTACTGAGGCAGAAAATGAATTCGGGGCAGAAATATTTTTTTGCGGGGTGAACGGGACTCATTCCAGCCCGCTGGTTGGCGAAGCTAACAACGCGACCTCTTCCGTGACAGGTTGCATTACCCCACTGTGCTTGCGGGGTGAACGGGACTCAAACCCGCGACCTCTTCCGTGACAGGGAAGCGCTCTAATCAACTGAGCTACCACCCCAAAAAAATTTTATTTTTTTGGGGTGGATGAAAAGCTCTTTCAGAGCTTTGAATACCACCCCAGCGCGTAGCGCAATGGTTGGCTTCACCCCAAAATCTTCAATCTTTGGTCCAACTATTCTACCAACAAGAGCATCGCCAGTCAATGGCCTCAAAACGGCAAAGCATATTGCCGTTTGTGCTATCATAGACTCATGAAAGAGTTTACGAATATTGAAATTGCGAAGCTATTTCGAAAAGTTGCCGCTGTTTATTCGATACAAAACGAGAAGAAATATAAGTTCCAAATAATTGCCTACCAGAAAGCGGCGGAGGTAGTTGAGAAACTCTCAACAGAACTTTCGACCCTTTTCAAGCAACAAAATCTCGACAAAATCCCCGGAATCGGGGCAACTATGCAGGAACGTTTGACCGAGCTCTTTACGACAGGGCATGTAGAACATTACGAGAATATTATGAAAGACGTTTCACCTGCCGTTTTTCCGCTTCTTGATATTCCCTCTTTCGGCCCGAAAAAAGCATTCAGACTTGTCGCGCATTTTAAGTTGTCAAACCCTGCAACGGTAATTGCGGACATTGAGAAGATGGCATCGCAAGGCAGAATTGCCGAGCTTGACGGGTTTGGTGAGAAATCCCAGCAAGATATTCTGCAGGCGATTTCGGAGTACAAAACAGGGACCACTAAAACCGGCAGAATGGTGCTTCCTTACGCTTTTTCACTCGCGCAGGAAGTAATGAGACACATGGAAAAATCCAAGGACATTGATAAAATAATGCCTCTTGGAAGTCTCAGAAGAATGGTTTCTACTATAGGAGACGTGGACTTTGCCGTAACCTCAAAAAATCCTTCAGCCGTCATTGAACACTTCGTTTCTTTCCCGGCAAAAGAACGCGTAATCGAAAAAGGACCGACAACCGCTTCTCTTCTCATAGGGGGAGGAAAACATATAGATCTTCTTGTTCTTCCGCCCGCTCAATTCGGCTCCCTTCTCCAGCATTTTACAGGCAGCAAGCATCACAACGTGGCTCTTCGCGAGTACGCCATAAAAAGAGGCTATTCGCTTTCAGAGAGGGGAATAAAAATTACGGGGGACAATAACAAACTCAAGGAATTCGATACAGAAGAGAAATTCTACCGTTTTTTGGGTATGGACTGGATTCCTCCCGAAATCCGTGAAAACGAAGGAGAAATTGAAGCGGCACTTCACGGCAAACTGCCAAAACTTATAGAACTTTCCGATATGAAAGGTGACTTGCACATTCATTCGAATTATCCAATTGACTCAAGCCACGACTATGGGAATGCGTCGATGGAAGATATGCTGAAAAAGGCAGAAGAACTTGGATATTCCTATCTGGGATTTTCCGAACATAACCCAAGTGTAATGAATCATTCAAAAGATGAGATTTATGACATTCTTCAAAAAAGGAGGGAAAAAATTGAACATCTTAAATACGTGCAAGAAAAGAGCTCGAACACAAAAAGTGTTCGTATAATAAATTTACTTGAAGTTGATATCCTTTCTTCCGGTGAACTTGCTTTGGATGATCGGTGCCTGAACCTCATCGATGGGGCTATCGTCTCTGTGCATAGCTCGTTCAATACACCGATAGATAAGATGACGCAAAGGGTTTTAAAAGGTCTTTCCCATCCGAAAGCCCGTATCCTTGCCCATCCAACAGGAAGACTCATCAACTCACGCACAGGCTATCAGCTCGACTGGGAAAAGTTGTTTGAATTCTGTAAAGAACACAATAAAGCGCTTGAAATTAACGCTTGGCCCGAGCGACTTGACCTTCCTGACACTTTGGTAAAAGACGCAAAAGATATGGGAATACGCTTTGTAATTGACACCGATAGCCATGCCATAAGACATATGGACAATCTGTTCTACGGGGTAGCTGTGGCAAGACGAGGGTGGCTTGAAAAGGGCGATGTTATTAATACCTATCCGTACGAAAAATTTTGGGATTGGTTAAACGCTGTGTGATTAGCCTCAATTGACTTCTCACAAAGCCTGTGCAATAATATCTTGGACATGAATTTTACACTTGGAATAATATTATTTGTAATACTTGCGATAGTAGCCTACGTTTGGCTTTCTTATAACTCTCTTGTCACACTCAGCGAAAGGATAAAGGAAGCGCTTTCCGGAATTGATGTACAGCTAAAAAGGCGCACAGATCTTATTCCAAACCTTGTCGAAACCGTAAAGGGATATGCAAAACACGAAAAGGAAGTCTTTGAGAATGTAACAAAAGCACGCTCTGCGATGATGAAAGCAGAAGGCCCACAGGAAAAAGGAAAAGCGTCAGACATGCTGACCGGCGCATTGAAAAGCCTTTTTGCAGTAGCCGAGGCATATCCGACACTTCAGGCAAGCGACAATTTCAAGGAGTTGCAGGAAGAATTGTCCGATACGGAAAACAAAATCTCCTACTCCCGTCAATTCTATAATTCAAACGTTCTTGCCTACAACACAAAAATTAAGATGTTTCCGTCCTCTCTTATCGCTCACCAATTCGGATTTACCGAAAAAGAGTTCTTCGAGACGGAAGAAAGTGAAAAAGCTCCCGTAAAAGTTTCATTCTAGAGAAAGTCGAAAGACTCATCCCTTTTGTATTTATCGTATGACAATCTACAACGCTATCGGTTCTAATAAAAGAAAGACTTGGTTCCTGATGCTATTTTTTATGATTTTTTTCCTCGGAGTATCGTACGTTTTAGGAAGGGCTATGGGGTATGGGATGTCTTTTGTCGGAATAATGTTGGTTATTTCGGGACTGATGAATTGGGTTTCTTATTATTACTCGGACAAGATTGTTCTTTCTATGTCCGGAGCACGACCAGCCGACGAACATGAACACCGCGACCTCATAGAATCGGTCGAAAATCTTTCGATAGCCTCCGGCCTTCCAAAACCTAAAGTGTATGTCGTGAACGACCCGGCTCCAAACGCTTTTGCGACCGGACGGGACCCAAAACATGCAGCTGTTTGTGCGACAACCGGAATACTAGAAAAGCTTTCAAAGTCCGAGCTTGAGGGGGTCATAGGACACGAACTCTCTCATGTCAAAAATTTCGACACAAGGCTGATGGGGGTTGTGTCGATTCTGGCAGGAAGCATAGTAATCCTTGCAGACTTTTTTATGAGGAGCCTGTGGTGGGGAGGTCTTGGAGGACGCGGTAGGGATAGGGAGGGAAACAGCGGAAATGGTTTGTTTCTCATCATAGGGCTTATTGCAGCAATACTGGCACCGATTGCCGCAACCCTCATTCAACTTGCCATCTCAAGACGGCGTGAATTTTTGGCTGATGCAGACGGGGCACTGCTTACCCGATATCCTGAGGGGCTAGCAAGGGCGCTTGAGAAAATTGCTGCAGACAAGAATGTTTTGAAACATGCATCCAATGCAACCGCGCATCTTTATATTGAAAATCCATTTAAAGCTGACTCCGGAAAGAAAACAGGGGCATTTTTGGCAGGTCTTTTTTCAACGCACCCACCCATTGAAGAACGGGTTAAGATCCTCCGCTCAATGTAGTTTTTAAGGTATAATTAGAAAATGTATCATTCGATTGCTGTTGGAAAAGGTGTTTTGCATCTTTCAAAACTATTAAATCGGGCAGGCTCCACATGGCCGGGACACTTGGCACTCAAAACAGACGCACGACTCGTAAAAAAAGTGCTCCTAAAAAACAAAGGGGTAAAAGTTGTTCTTATTGCAGGAACCAATGGAAAAACAACGACAACAAAAGCCTTAGTTCATGTTTTGGAATCAAACGGAATATCCACGCTTACGAATACTGCCGGTGCGAATTTGCTCAACGGACTTGCATCGCTTCTCGTTGCTCACGTAACAATTGGGGGAACTCTCCGTCACAAAACAATCATATTCGAAGTCGATGAGAATACGCTCCCACTTGTTCTTGAAGAGATTCCTGAACCTGACGCCCTTATTTTACTTAATCTTTTCCGCGACCAGCTAGACCGCTATGGCGAGATCAATACGACGGCCGAGAAATGGAAAGAATCTTTCAAAAAGTTTTCTCCCAAAACTCTAGTCGTTGCCAATGCCGATGATCCTCAGGTGGCACATATAGCTATGAGTGCGAAAAACAAAGTTTTTTATACGGTGGACAACGTTTTAAAAAAAACAAAAACCCTTTCTCACGCCGTCGATTCAACAACGTGCCCGGAGTGCAATAACCCACTCATCTATTCAGCGATTTCCTATTCGCATCTTGGAAATTACAAATGCAGTAACTGCGATTTTCAAACTCCGAAAGCAAAACAATACGTTTTCAAATCGAATTTATTAGGAACCTATAACGCGTATAATTTAACTTCGGCAATGCTTTTGTCAGACAAAGTATTTGACATACTCCCATACGACTCGGCAAAAAGCCTTTTAAGTTTTAAACCTGCATTTGGAAGACAGGAAACAATTGATATCGATGGTCGAAAAGTCATGGTTCTGCTTTCAAAAAACCCAACCGGCCTTAATGAATCGTTAAAAGTCGCAATTGAGAACAACTCCTCTACTCTTTTGATTTTACTCAACGACCGCATACCTGACGGGCGCGATATCTCCTGGATTTGGGATGTTGATTTTGAAATCTTAAAGAACAAAAATATAAAGGTTTTTGTGTCCGGGGACAGAGCGTATGACATGGCCAACCGATTACTTTTTGCAGGAATTACCCACGAAGTATCCGAAAATTTTGAGGAAGCTTATTCGACGATTTTAAAGCAAACTCCGCATGGAAAAACGCTTACTATTTTGCCCACCTACTCGGCTATGCTTGAAGTTCGAAAACTTATTTCGGGAAAGGCAATACTATGAAGCAAAAACTTATAATCGGCTGGCTTTACCCACTTCTTATGTCAACTTATGGTGACAGAGGAAATATTATTGTTCTTGAGAGAATCGGCCGGGATGCCGGGCTTGATATCGAAATAAAGAAAATTGAAGCGGAAGATGATGCCTCGGAACTTCTGAAATGCGACCTACTTTTTATGGGAGGTGCGCAGGATCTGCAGCAAGAAATCGTAAATAAGGACTTACTGGAGAATAAAGGAGAGATTCTCAAACAAATGATAGAAGGGGGAGTCCCGGGTCTTTACATTTGCGGAGCTTTCCAATTCTTAGGCAACTATTATAAAGATGCGTATGGAACGAAAATCCCAGGTCTTTCCGTCTTTGATATGCATACCGAAAGCTACAAATCAAAAAATAGACTTATCGGAAATGTTGTTATCAAACCCTCTCTAGAGCTGGGTGAAAAAACATATTTCGTTGGGTTTGAAAATCACGGTGGGAGAACATTTTTGAAAAATAATGATGAAGCCTTTGCAAAAGTTGTTGTGGGATACGGAAATAACGGAGATGATAAGACGGAAGGAATACATTACAAGAACTCAATTGGAACCTACCTTCACGGACCCATCCTACCCTCAAACCCGGAGCTGGCGGTTTATCTTCTTAAAAGAGCTTACAAAAAGAAATACGCTATAGATTTAGAAATTGATTTTAATGATGTACTTTCTAAAAAAGCCAGACTTCAGATGCTAAAAAGATTGAAGACCACATATTAACTCTTGTAAGCTCAGCCTCAAGAAGGTATACTTAGAGGCATGAAAATTGACATTGCAAAAGTCGCAAAACTCGCAAATCTCACGCTTTCCCCCGACGAAGAAAATGAATTTGATAAGCAGCTCAATGACATTGTCGGCTATGTCGAAAAACTAAACGCTGTCGACACATCATCCGTTGAACCCACAGCTCAAGTGACCGGTCTTAAAAATAGGCTGAGAAACGACAGTTTTGCAGATGATAGCTTTACTCAAGAGGAGGCAATTTCGGGAGGCAAAAAAACCCACAACGGACTTTTTGTCGTAGACAAATTGGTTGACACAACTTAGATGGACATAACAAATCTTACAATTAATGACATTATCAATGGGTACAAAGAAAAGAAATTTTCTGTTTCCGAAGTTGTAAATTCATACGTTGCAAGGATAGAAAAATTAAATCCGAAACTTAATGCATTCATAACAATAGACTCGGAAAATGCAAAGAGAAAGGCAAAGGAGCTTGATGATAAAGTGTCCTCAAGCCCCCTTCACGGAGTTCCTTTTGGTATTAAAGATATGTTTTTGACAAAAGGAGTTAAAACTACAGCGGCATCAAACGTATTAAAAGATTATATTCCCCACTATTCTGCGACCGTAGTAGACCGGCTTGAAACTGCCGGTGCGATTTCTCTTGGCAAACTCAACCACGACGCATGGGCACACGGCTCAAGCGGTGAAAACAGCGATTTTGGCAATACATTAAATCCTTGGGACACTAATTATGTCCCCGGCGGGTCATCGTCGGGCTCAAGCGCTTCTGTTGCCTCTGGTATGGTTCCATTCGCAACCGGAACCGACACGGGTGGCTCCATACGGCTTCCCGCATCTTTCACGAATACCGTCGGTCTTAAACCGACATATGGACTCGTGCCACGATACGGAGTCATCTCGATGGCATCATCACTTGATTCAATGGGACACTTCACAAAAAACGTTTCCGATTCTGCAGAGATTCTGAACATAACAGCGGGCTTCGATGGATACGACGCTACTTCTTCAGAAAGAGAAATGGAGAACTACTCCGCCCTTCTTGGAAAGGACATTAAGGGGCTTACAATTGGAGTCCCTAAAGAATATATTTCAACGGGACTATCCAGTGACGTTAAGGAGGTTTTCGAAAATGCTCTTAAGACTCTTGAAAAACTTGGAGCAGAGGTCGTGGAGATATCACTTCCCCACACCGATGAAGGGATAGCAGTCTATTACATTATCCAACCTTCGGAAGTTAGTTCAAATCTCGCTCGGTATGACGGAATAAGATACGGAAATGAGAGAAGTCATTTTGGAAAAGAAGCAAAAAGACGCATTATGCTTGGAACTTTCACCCTTTCATCCGGCTATTACGACGCGTATTACAAAAGAGCGATGCAGGTCAGGACCTTAATCAAGGATGACTTTGATAATGCATTTAAAAAAGTTGATGTTCTTGTATCTCCTGTCTCTCCTACCCCTCCGTGGAAATTTGGCGAGAAAACTAATGACCCATTGGCAATGTATCTATCGGATGCTTTAACCGTAACCATCAATTTGGCAGGAGTTCCCGGCCTTGCCGTTCCGGCGGGTTTCTCAGCCAACAAACTTCCAATTGGCATTCAATTCATCGGTCCGCATTTTTCAGAAAGTAAATTATTCCAGGTAGGATACGCTTTTGAGCAAGAAACCGGATTTTATAAACACACACCAAATATATGAACGAAGCATTAAGAGAATATTTATTTTTGTTAGCAAAAGAAGGATACGCGAAGGATCCCGGAACGAGAAACGACGATGGCTCTATGACCATCAAGCATTCCAATGGTGATTGGAGCACTGTAGATATTTATTGGGGAGGAGAACCATATTCCGGATGCGAAACAGTTTCGTACAAAGGGAAACCTTATTGGTCTATGGTTTATTACGGAGCTGTTGCATCAACAGTTGCTGACGTTAATTCTGTTTATGGACTACTCAGAGCTTCGCTCGCAAACACTGACGAAGAATTTCCCCTCAGAGGACCTAAGGAATTTGCAGAGGAAAAAATGGCCTACCGGAACCACTGGCATGGAACTCTTGAAAGATTTGAAGGCAAAGAAAAAATCCTTGAAAACGGAGCCGAAATTTACTCAGCGTCCTATATGGGCGGTTTGGTAAACCAAAGAGAAGAATAATATGAATACATACGAAACAGTAGTCGGA
>CAZMSF010000035.1:0-10338 GCA_964568885.1 uncultured Gammaproteobacteria bacterium | reverse complement strand
TTGCCAAAAGAAGCACGAAAACGGCAATACGTTATAGAAACCCTGAGAAAGGTATTCGAGTCCTATGGCTTTGAACCACTCGAAACCCCCGCTTTGGAATACGAGGATATTCTTATGGGTAAATACGGTGAAGAGGGAGACAAACTCATGTACCGTTTTGAAGACAACGGGCAAAGGAAGGTTGCCATGAGGTACGACCAAACGGTGCCGTTAGCAAGAGTAGTCGCCGAATACCAAAACGAACTTCCCTTCCCTTTCAAAAGATACCAAATCCAAAACGTCTGGAGAGCAGAAAACACTCAGAAAGGCCGTTTCAGGGAATTCTTGCAGTGTGATATCGATACCATTGCAAGTCCTACTCCTGAGGCTGATGCCGAAATAATTGCCTGCGCCGCATCCTCATTGAGGGCATTGGGATTTGAAAAATTCAGGTTTATTATCAACGACAGGAAAGTGTTTGAAGATGTGTCAAAAATCACTGTCAGCGCGATAGACAAACTTAAGAAAATCGGAGAAGAAATGGTCATAGAAGAACTCGTGACAAGAGGTGAGTATGATTCATCCGAAAAAGCTCAGGAGGCAATTCTTGCAATAAAGCGCACAGACCCTACCCCCTGGGTACAACTTGTAATGAAAAAGTCAATGGGAATGGGTGTTTTGGAAAACCAAATTGAGTTTCTCCCCACACTGGCTCGTGGATTGGATTACTATACCTCAACAATCATCGAGCTTGAAATCGAAGGATATACTGCCGGTTCTGTCGGCGGCGGAGGTAGGTATGATAATTTAATCGGTATGTTTGGAACGGAAACACTTCCTTCTGTTGGGTTTGCCTTTGGATTCGATAGACTTTTGGATGCTATGGATGAAAATAATTTGTTTGAAAAGGTAAAAAATAAATCCGTTCTTGTTACGGTTGCGTCACCCGAATCGGCTCAACTTTCTTTTGATATATGCTCTGCTTTACGCTATAAAGCCATTAGTGCCGAATGTTATCTTGATAGTACTGCTACGGCAGAAAAACAGTTCAAATACGCTGAAAAAAAAGAGATTCCCTATGTTGTTGTACCAATAAGTGAGACCGAAGTTGAGTTACGGACGAAGAACCAGGCAGGGGAAATCGTCAAAAAAATTGTTTCCGTGGACGCCCTGCCAAATGAAATTATCTAAATCCCAATCCGCTATTCTCGCGCTTGTCCTGGCCAATATGATTTGGGGCGCTGCTCCCCCCGTCTTCAAATGGGCGTTGTCCGATATCCATCCTTATACGCTTGCATTCCTTCGCTTTATTGTCCCACCTCTTCTGATGCTACCCTTTATGAAAGGGCATTTGAATGTCAACAAGAAAGATTATCTCAATGTGTTCGTTGCGGGATTTTTAGGGATTACAGTCAATATAGCATTTTTCTTTCACGGACTCCTTAAAGCCCCGAGTATTAACGCGGCCCTTATTGCATCATCTGCACCTATTTTTCTTATCCTCTACTCTCTTGTCTTCCTCAATAAGAAAGAAAGACCTAATAGAAAACTCGTGACTGGCTCATTGGTCGGACTCATTGGGGTTACAGTTGTACTCGGAGCTCCCCTTGTTCTTGATGGGAAAATTGCCGCTGTCGGGAATCTCTACTACCTTTTTGCAATGCTTGGAAGTGCTGCCGCGGTCATAATCATGCGGAAGATGATGAAGCGCAATAGCCCTTACGCGATAACTTTTTGGACTTTCATTACAGGCTCCATCGGGTTTGTGCCCTTTTTTATTCAGGAAGTCGGGAAATACGGATTTCTACCAAATATAAACCTGCATGGCATCGTAGGCCTTACATTCGGAATTTTCTTTTCATCTCTTATAGCCTATTTTCTACAGACATTTGCTCTAAAATATCTTACAGCAGCCGACGTCGGCGTTTTTACGTATATCGACCCGGTCATAACTATTCTCGTAGCAGCACCGCTTTTGGGAGAATTCCCCGATACGACATTTGTTGTGGGCTCAGTTCTTGTTATCCTTGGAATTCTTTTAGCCGAAGGGAGACTCCACTACCATCCGTTCCATCTTTTTTTGAAGAAATGAATAGGTTATTCCCTTGTATTTTGAAGCTTAATCTTGTATAATAGTTCGGATATGAAAGCACAGATACATCCAAAATATTATGAAGCACAGGTTACCTGCTCATGCGGGAATGCCTTTACTGTGGGCTCTACTTCAGAAAGAATTACTGTCGAGCTTTGCTACAATTGCCATCCTTTCTACACAGGACAGCAAAAATTCGTTGACACCGCTTCAAGAATCGAGAAATTCCAGAAGAAGATGGAAGCAGCACGACCTGTCGTTAAAAAGGTACAAAAAGAAGACGAAAAAGATAACACACCAAAAACTCTCCGCGAGATGCTTGAAGCACTCAAAAAATAAGCCCTCCTTCATTGTTTTTGCACTTTTTGCAACTGTTACAATATCCATATGAACAAAGACGAACTTTTAGCACAAATTTACGAACTGGATTTTAAAATATCCGAAGCTGAAAAGCTCTTGTCAGATCCTGAAATGTCGGTTTTGGCACACGAAGAGATTAATACTCTTAAGCAACAGAGGGAAGAATTGGAAAAACACGTCGATACGTCCCAATTCGAAGTTACTTATGAAGAAAAGGCCGAATCTGGCTCTTCTCTTGATACAAGGAACGCAATAATTGAGGTCAAAGGAGCTGCCGGCGGAGATGAAGCCAGTATTTTTGCCAGAGAATTGCTTCGAATGTATATACGCTATTGCGAACGGCATAATATCGCAAAAGAAATGATTGATGAGGATAGCATCAAAGTCATGAGCAAGAATGCGTTCGGTATATTCAAATACGAATCGGGAGTTCACCGGGTGCAGCGCGTTCCCCTCACTGAAAAAAGAGGCCGCGTGCATACTTCAACCGCTGTTGTTTCCATTCTTCCGGAACTTAAAGACGTAGACCTTCATATCGGACCCGACGACGTTGAATTTGAGGCCTACCGCTCAGGAGGTCATGGAGGACAAAACGTCAATAAAGTTTCAACTGCAGTACGGCTCAAACATATCCCTTCAGGAATAGTCGTTACCGCTCAAACAGAGCGCTCACAGATACAAAATAGAGAAAACGCAATGTCACTTCTCCGGGCAAAATTGTGGGAGCAGGAAGTTGAAAAACAACATCAGGAAATCGCTGAATTAAAATCAACACAGGTTGGAAGAGGGATGAGAAATGAGAAAATAAGAACCTACAATTTTCCCCAAGACCGAGTCACCGACCACAGAATCGGAAAATCGTATCATAATTTGCCCACTTTTATGGACGGAGAAATTGACGAAATGCTTACGGACCTAAAGAAAGCGGAAGAAAACTCTCCTTCGGAAGAAACGAAAGAGCAATCGGTAGAATAACTTAAACATTGATTGCAACGGACAATCCTCTTATAATTCCCAATTGTGAAAACAGAACAATTTTGTGCGCAACCCGTAACTGAACTTCCCGTATTTGATTTGGATTTGGCACGGCAATCGGCCGAGGAGGCCTTTCGCCTTACTACGCCCTATGCCGACTGCGCACTAACAAGCCTTTCCTCGCTTCAACTGGCTTATGCACTTTCTCTTTACAATTTTGAAAATAACGTTCCTACCGCACAAAAGGACATGTTCAAATTATCTTTAATCGACAGATTGGACGGACTGGCGCGTACCGAGCTTCATACCGCAAACCCGGACAACATTTTTCCGACCGTCGGATTTGAGGTAGAAACTCCATTAAAGCCATTTTGTAACAGAAGGGAAATATTCGGAAATAGCTACCGTCCATTCTTTGACTCGATAGGAATGCCCAGAAACATGGTCAACTCCGATAACCACATTAGCTCGGATGCGGTAGAATATTGGGAATTCGCCCCAAAACCCTCATTTAGCGCAAACGTTCAGCAACGAATATTATCAGAGTTAATTCAGGGAGGATTTATTCCCCATCTTGCTTTTTCTCAAGACCCGAAGGACATACAGCAACATCTCGATGAGCATCTTGTTTCTCTTCATATTAATATCGGCATTCCTTCCGATATTGACATGACATGCGGTCTCCCTAGAAGGCAGGCTGAGGTTCTGGGGACCGCGCTTGCGATTGCTTACACGTCGCCTCTTCGCATTGAACAGCGCAAACAGAAGCAAACTCAATTTGCTCAGATAAAATCGGGGGTGCCAACCCTCAAAAGCAGAGACGTAACCGCCCAGCAATACAGGGTTGAGTTAAAAGCCATGGAAGCACGAACTCCCCTCACCTACCGCGCACTTTCAAATGCTCAACTTCTTTTTGCAGCTCTATTTTCAGCTCTCAGCATGGAGCCGGACAGCGAACTCTCATATCTTTCAAGACAAACAATCAAAGGGGTACAGGAGATTTCGGGATATCACTTTTTCTATCCGAATGATGTTGACCCTTCAGGCAATAATTACGAGGTAGCGCGCCTAACAGCGCGGGGGGATACGGCTCACGAAATGCGCGCATTTTTGGAAGAGCAAGCGAAAGAGGTCAAAAGATATGTCAGCTCAATACCTCAACAACCTGCTGAAGCGTAAGAGTTGTTCCTTTCATGGTCGGGTTTTTTGAAGAACCGTTAAGAAGCATCCTTTTTGAAGCATGTAAAAACCATGTCGCTTCACTATCCATTTCTTTTAATTTCTCGTAGGCTTCGGTCAAATCGATATTCAGACTTTCCTCTCCTCTTTTGTCAGGAAGTGCCTTAATTCTTATATATCCATATGATGGGTCACGCCTTACCGAAACAATATATCCCATCATTTGTGCTCTTTTTAACACCTCATCATTTATTGTCTCAACAGCGATTGCTCTCCCCCATTTCGATTGAAACTCACTTCCCTTTTCCTTCATCTCATTTTCAGCCCAAATTTTTGCCTCGAAATTGTGAACAATATCATCAAGAAGCTCAAAGCCAAAATCGACAAGAGCCATGTCATCTCCTTTGTGAAGGATTTTATGTCCTTGGATTATGGCTACAATACCGGCCTCATACACATCAGCATTTGCGTCAGGATAGTACACCTCTTGAAAGTGGTCGTCATCAATAACCAACTCAACAATCCGTCTCACAGCTTCTTTTTGATTGTCATGTTTGTGAAGACTACATTGCTCGTTTGTAAGGACGAAGTCGAATGCTCTACTGGTCCCGCACACGTTGTTGTCCGACGTCTGATGATGGTCAAGCACTCCCATTCCGGTGTCTACATGTATAGTTTCTATGCCGTCGACTATTTCTATAGCCTCTCCTTCTTTTTCGTAGGCACCCTCAAGCTTCTCACCTGCATTGACAAATTTTATCTCAGCATCTTCCCAGCCGGGCATAAAGCGTTTGAGAATCCAAACACCTGCTATTGCATCAAGGTCGCAGCTTTTATGTGTAACAATGTAACGCATGAATATTAGTATATCGGAAATTACCGATAAAGTTGAGTAGTATATCCTACATTCCCCGACTTGACAAGTAATTTGAAACGAGGCTACACTTAATACATGGATACAAAGAAAACAAATCTCACCCCCGAGCTGAAAGAAATCTACGATAGGGTCATGAATACATCCGCAACTCCTCAAACCTCAACGCCGAAAGCAACAGCAGAACCTTTTCAACCCTCCGTCCCGCCGCCTCCCGTTCAACCTGCTATTTCAACCAATCTTCCCCCACAACCAAACGCGGCTGCTACTCCCCCTACAGGCGCTGCCCCACAACAGCAATCTGCTACCACCCCCGCCTCCCCGGCAATGCCGCCAATTGAAGCACCCTCAATGCCATCGATGCCCGCAAGCGCCGAAGAGGCATTGACAAGTACTCCGGCAAGACCCCTCAATGAGGGGAATACCTTCTCCTTCAGCGGAAATACCCCCACATCCGCCATAATGAATGCGCCACAAGCGGCTGCAGCAAAGGCTCCGAAGGGAAAAATCAAACTCACGGTTCCACTTCTTATTGGAATTGGTGTTGTATTTATTGCCGTCTGGGGTGTTTTTTGGGCAATTATCTTAGGCTTTATTAAGCATTAACAAGCTTACGAAAAACTATTAAACAGTTCTTCTTTTGATGTCACCCTTGCTTCATCTTTGTCTCTTTTTTTAAGTTCAAGTTTCCCTTCCTCCAGCTTATGTGACAAAACAACTCTCAAAGGAATACCTAAAAGGTCGCAGTCGGCAAATTTTTCTCCCGCAGTCTTGTCTCTATCGTCATATAGAACCTCAATCCCTTTGTCTTTAAGGTCTTCGTATAGTGCTTCAGTCTCGGCATCTTTACCAAAAGAGATAAGATAGACTTGAAAAGGCGCAATAGATTCCGGCCAGACTATTCCCTTATCGTCCGACAATACCTCAACGACCGTTCCCATTACTCTCCCGGGTCCTATTCCATAGCATCCCATGATAACTTTCTTTTGAGAACCGTCAGCATCTACGAAAGTGAGGTCTAAAGCATCTGAAAACTTCGTCCCAAGAGAAAAAATATTTCCTACTTCAATTGTTTTTACCTCCTCAAGCGAATCCCTGGAAATACCCAAATCATTCAGTACCTCGTCGGTATATACCTCCTTATTAATGCCGAATTTCTTTTCCCGGTCCAGATAAATTGTATCCTCACCCGCTTCTGTAACTGTCTGAAACTCATGAGAATACTTACTAAAACTTCCTCCACTTGCAAATGTCACAAATGTTCTGTCCCCCAATCCTACTCGTTCAAAAATCCGTAAATAAGCCTCTTTACACTTCTCATAGAAAGTATCGTGTTCCGCTTGGTCCTTTGAAAAAGAATATAAATCTTTCATGAGAAATTCTCTTCCCCTCATGATTCCGCTTTTAGCCCTCAGTTCATTCCTGAATTTTGTTTGGATTTGATACGGATACTGAGGTAAATCGCGGTATGAAGAAATGTAGCTCTTCATAAGCTTTGTAAGCGGCTCCTCGTGAGTAAAACCAAGACCTACTTCACTGCCATTTTTGAGTGCCGTCTTGAACCAATCGTCAACCACTTCGTCACTCCACCTGTTGGACTGTTCCCACAAAGTTTTTGACTGCAAAACGGTCAAAAACATTTCAACTCCCCCAATAGCATTCATCTCCTCACGTATAATTTCGTTAATTTTATTTAAAACTCTCAGTCCAAGTGGAAGATAAGCATAAACGCCTGCCATCTCCTTATAAACAAACCCTGCTCGTGTTAAAAGCTGGGCGTTTTTTGAAACTTCGTCGTGGTCAGCTTCCTTTAATGTTTTTGTAAAAATTTTGGAATAACGCATGAGGTTAGTATACCATCTCGCGCATGAATTGAGAATTGTGTTTTACGCGGCTTGAGAGGTCGGGCCAAATCCTTTTGCCCCTTTTTCTTTTATAAATTTCATCATGTCCTCAAAAGACGCGGGCTTCTTTGTGGATGTGGCCGTTTTTTCCTCCTTCTTTCCGTTTTCGACTTTCGCATCGGGGTCAACGACCGTTATCATAAATTTAGCTACGAAAGCAAGAAGTATCTCAAAAATGCTCAGTTTTTTCTTTTCGTCCTCCTCTTTTTTTGCCATTTCGTAAAGGTACTTGAACATCTCAATAAGCATTTCCTGAGACATTTGTGACCTCTCATCGCTTTTTATGAGCCGTTCCTGAAGTGTCTCATCTTGTTCGATAAGGTGAGATACTTTCCCCTCCAGTACTTCAATCTTCTCCAAAAGCTCTTCTTTTTCTTTTTCCGGCATCTCCTCAACCTCTCCTTCCTGCAGTTCTTTTCTCTCAATTTCATTTTCGGGTTCTACAATGTCCAGAGCCAATTCCTCGCCGGAAATCTTTTCAAAATCTCCTTCAGCCAAATGCGTTAACGCTTCCTCAAATCCTTCTTCTTTGGCGGACTTAAATAACATTTCGGCTTCATCTCTTGGTGTGTCTACCCCCAAATCAGGGTCAGAAAACACTTCTTTCGACGTAACCGTGTCATCATCAGATGGAGCCTCAATTACTCTCTCAGTCTGAGGTTGAGAGACTGTTACTGCTGCCCCTGTTGTCATTGTCGTCATTTCCATATCTTCCATATCAGTTGATGCCTCCTTTCAAAAGATTTCTTACTTTCAAAAGATTTTCGTCCACCATTTCTTTTTCATATTCTCTTGCAACCGTTAAGAATGCCTCCCGAACTTCCGGATAAAATTCGGCTTTTTTAGAAAGCGCTTCCATAAATCCTCCTGCACTTTCCTCATTTTTTAAAACAGCCAAAAATTCCTTAGCGATTTCCTGTGCCCGAACAGATGATGTTCTCCCCTGCTTCATATTGAAGATGAGATGGAACAAAAGTTCCCGTTCAAAATTTGTTTGTAATGATTTGTATGTCATATTTTTTAGGCTATCTATCCTGTTAGCTCTGCCACTTTTTCGTTTGTTTCTTTGCCCTGCCTCTCGGCCTGCTCTCTCCGTTCATGCGCAGCCTGCGCCTCTCTTAATTCCAACTCCAAACTTCGTGCCTGCTCTTCCGATTCGTGTGCCTCTCTCTGTTCGGTTGCAACTTTCATCTTTGACTCTTCGACCATTTGTTTCAGATCCAAGCTTTCACTGTTGGTGTTTTTCATTATTTCTGCATTGTTCTGTTTCATATATACGCAGTTTACTGCTCAAAATGCACATAAACTTGATATATGCCTTTCAGAAACCTCACAGCAGCCTCACAAACGGCCATATTGACATTGAATTGTCCGCGCAGTATGCTTGCGCTATGGAACGTTCGCCCGAAGGACAGGCTGGACAGAGTCGCTCTCCAAAAGAACGCCTTGCTATAAAATCTCTCCCTCTTTTAAGCATACTCGTCGATTCTCCTCAGGCTGTTTCTGACATTCAGAATGGACACGTAGCACGAGCGGTAGCAGGAAGTCTTTTTGCTGCAGGAATTGGTTTTGCCGGAAGCCATCTTATCCTTAATGATGGGCCAAAGCCCAAAGAAACATGGCAAGATGTCAAAAATTGGAGCCGTGAAAAAGCAGAAGTGGCACGAAGACTTTTCCCCTCTAAAAAGCGGACAATTATCGCAGGTGCTGCTGCAACGCTTGGAATACTTGCGATGGGCGACGGGGCCGTCCAAACGGTTCAGGGGGACTTTCCCGAGGCGATGAATGCCGCAGCAACAGGAGCTACCCTTGAGGGAGTCGCGGGACTGAATCTCATTCAACCCCACTTAAGAAAGCGGAGGGAATATGAGCTGTCGATACTGGGCGGCGCTGTTTCCCGTCAGAAAGATCTGGTCGAACAATTGGGAGAGGTAATATCTGAACGGGGAGAAATTATTGCGTCTGCTGCAGAGTCTTTCCCAGTAGAGGAGCAAGGCTTAGAACTTCAAGCATCTCAAACCGTTTTTCTTGCGCCACCGGAAGTGCATCAGTGATAAATATTTTTTTTGCGTCACATTTTTCCAATATCTTGGATGCATCTTCAGATAACACCGGGTGGGTCGCAAAAACATAAACGTCCTCTGCCCCTTTATCCTTCAGTTTTTCGACAGCCTGCACTATGGTTCTACCTGATGAGATAATATCATCGACAACAAAACAGGTTTTTTTAATTTCCCCATGCACTCCGTTTGCTTTTATCGACCCGTCGTCATAATTCCTATCTTTCTCAATTGAAGCAAACGGCATATTGTCTAACATTTGCGACAATTGCTCCATGCGTCTTAACCCTCCCATATCGGGGCTGACAATAACCGCATTATCACGGTCATAAGTAAGTGTTTTTATTTTTTCTGCAAACAATGAAAGAGCAGATAAATTCACGACTTCAACCGAAAACATGTCCTGCATCTTGATAGTATGAGGGTCAACAAAAACAATTTTCGAGAGTCCTGCATTCTCAAACATATGAATAACTACTTCCAAAGGAACGGCCTCGCCGTCGCGGAACACATGGTCGGCTCGGGAATAGGGAATATACGGAATGATGCCCGTAACGCTGTCGGCTCCGCTCCTCTTGATAGCATCGATAAGAAACGCAGTCTCGACAATAAAGGAATCAACATTGGGAGTAACAGAGGTGGTCTTTAAAAAAACTACGTCTTTTTCAACCACGCTTTCAGAAAGTCGAATTCTCCGTTCTCCATCGGGAAAAACGGTAATCTCGGGGAAATGAAGTGGTGATGAGAGAGCGGCCGCTAAGCCTTCAGATAATGTCTTGTTCTGGTCGTCTCCAAAAAAAATCATCTATTGACCAAGGCCGCTTAATAGCTCTTGAAGTCCTCCACCCATCTGTTGCATCTTCTGGGCGGATTTCTTTTGGGCTTTGTCTACTGCTTCATTTACAGCATCCCGTG
>CAZMSF010000034.1:0-10552 GCA_964568885.1 uncultured Gammaproteobacteria bacterium | reverse complement strand
CCGATACCCATAACCCTGATTTTTGCGAAGCTTGCTGTTTGAGGCTTAATTAACATAATGAACTTAGAAAAGCTTAAATGCTTTAAATAATTGTTCGTTCGTAGAACATTTCTGAGCAAAAAAGCTTAAAAGTTACCCAATAGTAACACACGGTTATTGAATTTTCAACGAAAGTATAATTGCTTTTTTACTTTTTGGGGAGGAATTTTTGAAGAAGTTTTGTAAGAGACGAGAGTCCTTTAAAATTTAGTTTTATACCGGGAAGCATATTGGAAAATCCGACTCCGGAGGCTCCCTCGCTTCTGAAGTTGCGGGAATATTCAAGCAACCCCACGGCTGTTGCAAAAGTCGGAGACTCAACGTCATCGATAAGTCCGGCGATATTTTGGGGAATACCAACCCTCACAGTCATTGACAGCATTCTTTTTGCCGATTCTTCAGCACCTACCGTCTTTGCACCGCCACCGGTTATGACCAGCCCGGCAGGAGTTTGGGTTGCAAATCCGCTTTTTTTAATCTCAAGAGCAATCATTGTGAACAATTCGTTGAGCCGCGGCCTTATGATGCCCTCAACCAAAGTTTTTGAAGAAACTTTTTTAACATCCTCGGGAAGATGCAATTCGTTAAGGTCCAACTCGTCCTCTTCGGCCCGGTTCCTTCTTTGCCCCGGTTCTTGCTCGGGAAGTCTTACGCGACGAGTATAATGTTTGGAAAGATAGAGTTTGATTTTTTCTGCACTTTCAAGTGAAATCTTCAGCCCAATTGCCAAATCGTTCGTTATATGCCTGGCACCTATTGGTACAACGCTTGTATAAGACAAAGAGCCGTCAACATAAATAGCGATATTTGTAACACCAGCACCGATATCAGCCAAAACCACGCCTAACTCTTTCTCCGTATCCGACAGGACCGAAAGAGACGAGGCAAGACCGGCAAAAACCAGGCTCTGGACATTTACTCCGGCCTCGGAAGAAAGAATTTTTTCGACATTTTTCACGCCGGCGGAATTGGCCGTTATAATATGGGTATCTACTTCAAGCCTCACCCCCGACATCCCAACAGGATCTTTAATCCCTCCCTCGCCGTCAACAGTAAAAGTCTTTGGAATAACGTGAATAATTTCCCTTGTCGAAGGAAGTGAAACAGCCCCTGCAGCCTCAAGAACCCTCTCAACATCATATTCGGAAATCTCACCGTCCGGTTGTGATACGGCAACGACTCCTTTTGAGTTTTGCGACTCGATATTGACTCCCGATACTGATACGAATACCCTATCGATAGAATGCCCTGCCATCCGCTCAGCACTATCAAGAGATGCGTTGATGGCTTCGGAGGCTTCTTCGATGTTGACGATTTGTCCTTTCTTCACCCCTTTTGAGGGAGATTCGGAAACACCAAGGATATTTATGACATCTTCATCAACTCTTCCTATAAGAGTTGCTATTTTTGAGGAACCTATATCGATTCCCACGACGATATCAGCGTTTTTCATTTTTATAGTTTAGTAAAAGCACTAAAATTTTACAAGGGTTTAATCCGCTAGGTCAAAACCTGTCATTAATATTTAACAAGGTTTAGTTCGAAAGAACCAAACCTGACATCAATATTTGACAAGGTTTAGTTCGAAAGAACCAAACCTGACATCAATATTTGACGACAGGTTTATTGTACCTCAAATCAATAGAGATTGCTTGCTTGCCAGACCCCAAAACTTGGCGGTCAATAGCATTGACCAAGGCCAATTGTTGTTTTATGTCTTTCTCGGGAGACAAATATACTGCAGTTGCCCCGTGCAGCATATAGGAAATTGCCGCCGAGCCTGATGAAAATTGCACGCTTGTTATATCCGATGCGCTTTCCTTGATAATCTGCTCTATCTCATTGTCGCTTAAGGGTGCGTTCAGCTGTGGACTTAACATAATCGTGTTTCGTAAGACCAAACCGGGGATTAAGAATTTTTGTACTGAAAAAAGCACTATAACCAACAGAAAAAGTACTCCAAAGGCAAGAAAAACACGAGTGAGAGTCTTTTTATACTCCCTATGTTTTTTTTGCTGAACAAACGGTCTGATATTCGGTTTCTTCCGTCTTTTAAATAGTGAGACTCTACGCTTTTTCCGGGGAACTTGAAGTTCTTCTTTCTTTTCTTCTTCCATAGTAATAGATTTGTTGAATTATTTTATCAGTTGCATCCGCATGGATGTATTGTGCAGCATTTTGAGCATTGGCCCGGTATTTTTTTTGTTCTTTTATCATAGCACGCATTTTTAAAAGGAGCGTTGAGGCGGTGGTGGTATTCTGCTCGAGGTATTCCCCAAGTCCTGTCGACGCGTACAATTTTGCATTCTCCCGTTGCTCATTCTGCTGACCATACGGCAAAGGAATAAGAATGGCCATACTCCCTAGAGCCAAAAGCTCCAGGACCGTATTTATTCCGGAACGCGAAACAACGAGAGAAGAATTTTTGAGAAGATAAGAAACTTCCAGCGGCGTGTAAAATTTTTCAACAATATAATTTTTTCTGTATTGCTCAGGAAGTTTTTCTTTCAAAGCAAGGAGCTTTTCAATATCATTGGAATCTTGACTCCCTGTCTGGTGAACTACGAAAAATTCGGACACCAAATCCGGAATAATTTCCATAACCAATAAATTTATCGCATGCGCCCCGGTGCTCCCACCCGTAATATATATGGTAGGCAATTGCGAATGAAACTGAGGAATGTCTATCTCGTCAAATAATTCTTCACGAAGCGGGTTTCCTGTCAACACTATTTTTTTTGTATTGAAATAATTTTTCGATGATTCAAATGAAACAAGAACTACCGAGGCAAAACGGGATATGAGTTTTGCGGATAGACCTGCTTTTTGTGTCTGCTCATGCAAAACAACAGGGATGCGAAGAAGCGAGGCGGCAATTGCAACCGGAAGGCCAATGTATCCCCCAAATGTAACGACAACATCGGGCCTTTCTTTTTTCAAAATTGTAATGGCACTATATACCCCGCCAGGAAATCTCCCTAAAGCAGTAAGGGAATATCTCGTAAGTTTTCGCTGAAGTCTTCCGGCTTTGATTGCCGCAAAAGGAATATGCTCTTTTTTACAGATTTTATATTCATATGTTTCATTCGTATCGCCTTCAAAAGCAAACTTCCTTCCCACAACAAAAACTTCATTTTCTTTTTGCATTTTTTTGATGACAGCGTAAGCAGGACTGAAATGTCCTCCGGTAAATACTATTTTCATTTTTTACTAAACCTCCCGAACGTTCCTTTTTTTAGCGAGTGCAAGCCGCTTTTTTTCCGCGGAGTTGCCTTGTGGTCAAAAGCAATATTTAAAAGGAGTCCAATGGCGACATAATTGATAAGCATCGAACTACCCCCATATGAGATAAAAGGCAGTGGAACGCCGGTCAGAGGGATGAGGATTGCCTGGGATGCCAGATTGATAAGCGCTTGTATGGTGATAAAAACGGTGATACCGGTTGCCAATAATTTGCCGAATTGCGTTTTGGCTTTAAGGGCAATCATCATGCCGACCGCGCAAAGTGCTACGTAAATTGAAATCAGAATAATACTTCCGATATATCCTGTCTCTTCGGCAAATATAGCAAAAATCGAATCGGTCGTGTGCTCGGGGAGATATGCATATTTCTGAACCGAGTTCCCAAAACCGACTCCTCCCAACCCTCCGGAACCCAAAGCTATTACTATTTGTTTTGTGTGATACGAAGTGGTATTGAGATTGTTAACGTCAAAATTTTGAAAAGCAGTAAGCCTTTTTACCCGGTAGGGAGAAGCTCCCGCAACAAGCACAACACCCATCAGTCCAATGATAAGAATGGGTGCTACTTCTTTCATCGATGCGCCGGAGATGAAATAGACGATAAAGGATGTAGCGGCAATGATAATTGAAGTTTTCAAATCCGGCTGCAAAAGAACGAGTCCGCTGGCTACTCCTAACAGTATCAAGAAAGCCAATAGCCTCCCTTTTTCTTTCACCGACAGCCAGGAGGCAAGATACAATGAAAGTGTTATTTTAAGAAGCTCCGACGGTTGAAAAACTGAAACTCCCAAATTAATCCAACGGTGAGAACCGTTCAATTCAAGTCCGATGACAGGAAAAAAAACAAGGACTAAGGCCCCTAATGTCGTAATAAGAAGTGGAAGCGAAAGATTGTAGAGCAGCTGTTCCTTGAGGCGTGAGACAAAAAGTGCAGCAACAATCCCAAGGACTATCCACACACTCTGGTTTTTTATAAAGTAATATTTATCATGCAGATCAAGTTGTGCCGTATAAGAAGAGCTGTCATACAGAACGAATAATCCAAGAGTGGTTAGAATGACTATTATCAAAAGAAGGGACAGACCGAGTTTGTTCATCTAATGAATAAACGCTAGGTAAAGACCGATAAGTGCAAATGCAAAACCCATAAGCCATCCCCGCATGACAATTTTCGGCTCTTCCCATCCGCGCTGCAAAAGCAGCAAATGAAGAGGAGCAACGGGAAACGCTTTTCTTTTCAAAAACTTTTTCGATAAGATCTGGACGAGGGAAGAACCTACTTCGATAATGTATACTCCCCCGATAACGGCAACCGCCAATTCTTTGCCTGTAAGAAGTCCTATCACCGCAAGTGCTGCCCCCAAAGAAAGCGACCCGACATCCCCAAGCCACAAACGTGCCTTGTAGATATTAAAGTACAAAAAGGCGCCCACACTCCCGAGTAAAATTGCGATAAAAATTGCCAGAAAATCATTGAGTAAGGCCTTTGAAATAACCAGGAAAGCACACAAAGCGATGAGAAGAACTCCGCATGAAAGCCCGTCGAGTCCGTCCGTGATATTAAATGCGTTGGTAAAACTTACGATAACAAATGCGGCAAAAAGGATGTAGAAAGGGCCAAGCGTTATTTCTCCCATCGCGGGAATATGAACAAAAGTATAACCGTTCATATAGAGTATCCATCCAATCGTAAGCCCTAAAGCCCACTGGATGATGAATTTATGTTTGAAACGAAGTCCGAAAAATCCTGTCCGCTCAACATTCAATATTTTTTTGACGTCATCATAAAACCCGAGAACCCCGAAGCCGACGAATGAAAAAAGGAGTACAAAAAGTTCCCACAGTCTCACATCAATCTTAAACAAACCGTACGCCCAAAGTGTGAGGATTGTCACCACAAAAATTATGAGTAACCCTCCTCCTATAGGAGTACCAACCTTCCATTCGTGCAGTTTGTCAAAAACGTACGTCCTGTTATTGAAAATGTCCCTCGTCTTTTGCTTTTGACGTTGCAGCTTCATTTTATAGAGAAAATCTATAAAAGGAACGATAAGGATAGACGTTATAAAAAGAGACAGAATTGCGAAGCCGAATACTTTATCCATATATTATGCATGGAAAACTTGTTCATCCATATATACAACAAAAAAAACTTTCTTATAAGTACAATAGACAAGCTTGCTTATCCATAAAACCTCAAATTACTACAACAAAAATGGATTTTAATCCATTATTCTCTATTTTACAACGAAACAAGAGGCAAAAGGAAGGGAAAGTTATTTAATGGTCTCAGGGGTAAGATGCGTACCCTTCACCGAAACCAAAGGAAAAACGAGGGTTTTTTTGGCAAGAACAGTTCCCGGGTTGATGACCGCGCTTACCCCTATAAAGCTGTCGTCGCCGATAATGCTTCCCATTTTTTCCATATGGGTCGGTATTCCCTCACCGTCATCCCTTATCACAACTTCCTTTTTATCAAACCTCCAATTTGCAAGCGTAGCACCTCCGGATATATTCGCATTGCTTCCGACAATACTGTCTCCGATGTAATTAAGGTGCGCTAGCTTTGCGCCGTTGAGGATTATCGAATTCTTCACTTCGGTTGCGTGCCCGACATTGACATTTTCACCTATCAGAACTCCGCCTCTTACAAAAGCCGCATGCCCGATAACGGTGTTATGTCCGATAACAGCAGCCCCGGATATACGTGCGGTATCATCGATAGAAACATTTTTTCCTATATATACCTGGGGGGCAATTTCAGTAAAATCGGAAAAGTGTTCACTTTTCGTAAACGATGATATAAATTGCTCAATATTAGGAAGAGCTTCCCATGGGTAATCAAATTGTTCAAATAATTCCTTAAAAATTCCTGTGCCGGAAAAGAAATTGGTATAAGAAAAAGGAGATGTCATAGCTCAAAAAGGTGTTCGGCTTCCACTAAGTCTTCGCGAGTGTTAACTCCCCTCCACTTTCCATCCGTTAAACGGTATGCCGCAATTTTACCTTTGTGATGCGCAATAATATCGATAATATCGGTTATGTAATACTCTCCCGTAACCGGATTTTTATGAATATCCGAAATATTATCTTCCAGATATTTCTTGTTAATGACATAACACCCTAAATTGATTTCTTTGATTTGTTTTTGTTCTTCCGTTGCATTTTTTTCCTCAACAATGCCGATAACATTGTCGTTGTCATCCCGTATTATCCTTCCGAATCCCGTAGGATTATCCATCTGCATTGTTATGAACGAAATTTTTGCATCATGGGAGATGTGGGTGTCATACAAATTCTGAAATGTTTGGGGGGAATGGAGGAAAGAGTCGTCTCCATACACTATCAGTATGTCCTCGGTCCCTTCGGGGACGTACGGCAACGCCGACATAACGGCATGTCCGGTCCCGAGCTGCTCTTTCTGCTCGGCAATTATCACGTTGTCATCCAAAAGGGGGAGCACCGATTCTTTTGCAAATCCGACAACGACTACAATATTGCCAACTCCTGCCTCGCGAAGAATCCTGATGGTTCTTATCAGCATTGGCTCGCCTTTTACTTCAAGCGCCACTTTATTTTTGTCTGTCGAATTCATGCGGGTTCCCCTTCCCGCAGCCAAGATTATTCCCGTCACATTCTTCATTTAGAATTCCTCCGCAACTTCTTTGATTTTTGCGCCAACATTTTGCAGCCGTTGCACAAATTTCTCATATCCGCGCTCTATATGCTCAATTCCATATATAACACTTTCCCCCGTTGCAATAAGTGCCGCGATAACAACTGTTGCTCCTGCGCGAAGGTCAGTGACATTGAGAACCGCGTTATGGATCTTTTTTGGTCCTTCAATTTTTATCGCCTGCTGATAGGAAACGCCCTCTTCGTAATTAAAATTGTACACGCTTTTAGGATTTTCAAGTTCCGGCTCGAAAAAAGTAATATGCGCACCCATTTTCCGAAGCTCCGAAACGTATCCGAATCTGTTCTCATAAATCGTCTCGTGAATTACCGATTCACCCTCTGCCTGTGCCATAAGAATTGCCCAGGGACCCTGCCAGTCGGTCTTAAATCCCGGCTCGGGTGCGGTTGTGATTGAGGTCGAATACAACCCGTTTTTTCTAAAAAACCTCACTTTTCCATCAATTTCCTCGTATATTCCGCCTGCTTTATCAAGCTCTTTTAAAAACACTTCAACATTCGTAAGGTTGGCATTTTCAAGAAGAATTTTTCCTCCGGTCAAAAGCGACAATACAGCAAAAGTCACAAGCTCGTTGCTGTCGGAAACTATTTCATACGTCGTCCCATGAAGACTCTCTACCCCCTCAATTTCAATGCGTCTCCCTTCTTTTCTCTGAACCTTTGCGCCCATGCTGTTAAGAAGTGCGATGAGATCATCTATCTCATGCTCTTCTGCAGCATTTTCAAGAACCGTCGTGCCGCGTGCCAAGGTTGCTGCCATTATCAAGGTTTCGGTACCCGTATGTGTATTTTTCTCAAACCGGTAGGTCACCCCATTCAACCCCTCGGTCGATGCGTGGTAATATCCATCCTCAGACTTATATTCAATAACAGCTCCCATCTGCTCAAGCCCCTCAATATGCCTTTCGATAGGGCGTGCTCCGAGCCTGCACCCTTCGGGATTGGGAACAAGCGCTTTTTTTGCTCGCAGAAGTAGTGGAGACAAAAACATCGAGGATGTTCTTACCCGCGCCCCTTCGGCAAGCGTTATTGTGCTGTTTTTGATGGTCGGAACCGTTATCGTCACCTCTCCGTCACGCCTATCAACTATTCCGCCGATTGACTCTATCACCTCAAGAAGCGCCTGAATGTCTGAGATTTCAGGGACATTTTTAAGCGTTACCGGCTCTGATGTCAAGCACGCGGCGATAACCGCTTTTGTAACGACGTTTTTGGAACCTGAGATTCGTATCGTTCCTTCAAGCTCATTTCCTCCTTCGATTAAATATTTTTTCATAATGCGAGCTCCATTTTATTATTCTAGTCCTTGAGCGAGCGTTATACCGAGAGTCTCAGTTCAAATTGCCAGTTGGCGATTTGAACAAGAGTTATCGGTATGCTACATATTTTTCAAACTATACGCGATTTTATATACATCTCCCGCCCCAATTGTCAAAACAACATAGTCATTTGAGGCGTAATTTTTGCTTATGTATTCTACCACATCCTCGAATTTTTCAAAAAATTGGGTGTCGACGTTTTGTGCGTGGGCATCGACAAACTCCTCTTGCAACAACGTATCTTTTTCGGTATCCCGAAGAGACTTAAAAACCGGCAAAAGGAGTAATTTGTCGGCCTTTGAGAAAGAGCGTCCAAAATCGGGAAGCAATGCTTTGGTCCGGGAAAATGTGTGGGGTTGAAAAACACATATTAATTTTTTCCCGGGATACGCTTCCTTGACGGCATTGATGGTGGTTGAGATTTCAATAGGATGATGGCCATAATCATCGATAAGAAGAGCCCCGCCTTTTGTATGCCCCACTATTTCACTCCTTCTTTTGGTACCTTCAAATGCCTTGAGGCATATGCGGATTTGTGAGGCATCATATCCAAGCTCGGCCAAGAATGCCACAACCGAAAGTGCATTTTTTGCATTATGCCTTCCCGCAACCCCTAATTCAAAAACTCCAAGCTCGGCACCTTTTTTACTAACAGTAAATTGGGATGACATCCCGTGACTGACAATTTTTGAAATGACATAATCATTGTCCTTCCCCTCACCATATGCAATAACTACAATGTCTTTATTTACTTTCTCCTTGAAAGTCTTCAAATATAAATCGTCCCCACAGACAAACAACTTCCCTCCGCTTTTTATATTGTGGGCGAATTCAAAAAAAGCATCTTTCACATCTTCCAGGCTCTCAAATTGGTCAGGGTGGTCAAAATCAACGTTATTGAATATCGCAAAATCCGGACGCTGGTATAAAAATTTAGGAACCCTGTCGTATACCGGTTCTGAGACATATTCGTCGGCTTCGGCGACGAAATAATTCCCTTCCCCAAAATGACCGGGAGCCCCAAGGGGAAAAACTTCTCCCGTCCCGACCGAATACGAAGGCTCCAGTCCCATCGCTTTCATGGTAGTTGCCAAAAGCGAGGAAATGGTCGTCTTTCCATGTGACCCCGCAACGGCAATAGACTGTAAACCCTGCCTTCCCAATAATTCGCCCGACATCATCCCGGCCAAAGCCTGCCCTTGTGTCAGGACCGTTATGCCATTTTCCTTGGCGTATACCGCCTGTGCATTGTCAAACCCCTTGTGCGCACCCGTTGTCACAACCAGACAATTCTTCTTGTTGGTACTTCCAAAAAAGTCCTCGATATCCTTCTTTTCAAATCCCTCAAAAAGGGGAATATTTTTCTTGAGAAGATAAAGGTCAGTTATGAATTCCTCGCCGATATCACTCCCGGCAACCTCATACCCCGCTTCTTTTGCGATAATCGCCAAGGGGGCATTTCCCACTCCCTTTATCCCAACGAAAAAGATTTTTTCCAAATCATGAGGATACGTTATGTCTTGCAATTTATAATTCATGGTGAAGTGTCAGGTAATCGGTAACTGCTTTCTTGTCGCTCCACGAAATTTCGCCATTCCCCAAATTCATGGATGCCTCATGCCCTTTTCCAGTGATTATAACTGTATCATTTTTATGAGCATTTGATAACGCAAATTCGATTGCCTCTCTTCTGTCGCTTATCTCATGTATATCTTTAGTCTCAAATTTCCTTCCTATACCCTCCTTGATGCCCGAATTTATTGACGCAATTGACTCCGACCTCGGGTCCTCTGCGGTAAGTACGATAATGTCGTCCCAGGCAGACGCGCTTTTTCCCATTTCGGGCCGTTTGCTTTTATCCCGTTGTCCTGCCGCACCAAAAACATGAATGAGTCTTCCTTTTGTCATTTTCCTTACTTCGGGAAGTATTTTTTCGAAAGAATTTGGCGTATGAGCAAAATCAACGATAACCCTAACGCCATTTTTAGTCATCAAAATTTCCTGCCTTCCGGGAGGCGGGGAGTAACTTTGTATCCCCATATCAATTACCTTGTCACTAATTCCCAATATCCTACACGTTGCGTAAGCAGCCAGAATATTTTCCGTATTAAAATCTCCGATGAGATTTGTTTTTATTGGGAAGGGAAGAGAACGAGGAGTTATATCCTCTTTATTTTGCCCATTCAAAGAGTATGTAACAATTTTTTCTTTGGGATTTTTTTTCAGAACCTCCGAAAACCACTCGCCGTTACTAT
>CAZMSF010000033.1:3720-12044 GCA_964568885.1 uncultured Gammaproteobacteria bacterium | reverse complement strand
TAGAGCAAAAGCCTTTTAAGCTTTGGGTTCAGGGTTCGAGTCCCTGCCGGATCACAAAAAAACAGCAACTCACTGAAGAACTTTTAACACCACCGACAACTTTTCCTTACTCTTCCTACTACGCTCAGTCAAACCTAATAGGTTGGTGTGGGTGTTACCCGAATTATTGTAGGTGTCGGTGTCAGCGTCACAATGGGCTGAGCTGATGGTGTGACTGTTGAACTTTGTGGAAGCGGCGAAACCATGTTAGTGTTACCCGGTCCTCCTCCTACTCCCGGCTGGAATCCTGAACTTGCAGTGTTATTTGTCGCAAAAGAATTTGCCCACCACCCTGCAAAGAATGCCACTACAATCAAAAGAAGCGGCACTAACCACGAAGCCGCGCCGGGCCCAGCTCTATTGTCATCTACACGATGCACCGTTTCATCATCGTCATATACTGCCATACATATCACCTCCTTTTTTTAATACTGACAAAACAGTTATCAATTCAGGACAAGAAGGAGTAATAGTCTTGAAAGACATATCGCAAGGTTTTTTAACACTTGACATATACCCCCGGGGGGTATACGATAAATCAGTGAAAAGCCATTACGAAGACGAGAAACAGAAAGCCCAAAAAAGACTCAACATCATCAAGGGGCAACTTGAAGGACTCTCAAAAATGATTGATGAGGATGTATATTGCATCGATATCCTCAACCAAAGCCTTGCCATACAAAATTCCCTAAAAAGTCTTGATACCGTACTGTTTGAGAGACATGTCTCAACCCACGTTGCACATCAATTCCATAACGGTGAAAGCGAAAAAGCGACAGAGGAACTCGTAACGCTTTTCAAAAGAACCAATAAATAATTATGAAAAGAAAGATACTTATTGCTCTTGGAATCACTCTACTTCTTGCAGCCCTTGCTGGCGGATATTTCGGATACAAAATACTCACTACTCCCAAAAAGGTTCACTACCATGCGGGCTTTGTGGTTTTTCAAAATGACAAAAAAATCGATTTTTCAGACTTTAAATATATGAGAGTAAAACCGTGCGATGACGTGAAGGGGAATGACACGGATGAGGATATACAGGCCGAAAAGGCACACCTTCATGACCAGGTAGGCGACATTGTTCATGTCGAGCGGGAGGGGGGATATTGGCGCGATCTATTCTCCAATATCAAATATCCTATCGACTATTCGAAAGCAAAAGCGTATGTGAACGGAAAGGAAGTAAAGGATTTTCAAGATACAAAAATAATCCCATACGAGAGCATTGTGATACTCATGGGAAAAAATACGTCAACTCATGAAAATGATGCGGTTAGCAAGAAATATATAGAAAAAAAGGAAAAAGAAAGTGTCGAATGCGGAGACTAATATGACAATCGTTACACAAACTTTTCCGGTGAAGGGAATGCACTGCGCCTCATGCAGCTCTATCATTTCAAAGAAAATAAAGAAACTTGACGGAATATCCTCATGCGATGTCAATTTCGTAACCGAAAAGGCTACCGTTTCTTACAATCCAAAAAAAGTAAATCCTCACAAGATGAATACACAGATAGAAAAACTGGGCTATTCGTTTGAGCACGAGGTACATGAATCCGACCACTCAGAACACTTGGGAATAACAATGACAAAAGAAGAAAAGTTAAAAGAACTTTCAAGACTTAAAACAAAACTGCTCTTTGTGCTTCTCGTTACTGCTCTCACATTTGTCGCCATGATGTGGGATATCATCTCAAAAGCGGTGGCAATTCTTCCACCCCTTCCGGTAAGCATGGAATCCTTGAATGCAATATTCTTTGTCCTCTCATCAATTTCTCTTTTCTGGGTAGGCAAACCGTATCTAGAAGCGGTTCTTAGGTTTGCGAAATATAGAGTCGCGAATATGGACTCACTTGTCGGAATCGGGACATTAACCGCGTATCTTTACAGCAGCGTTCTTTTCATTTTCCCAAGCGTTAAAACAAGCTTCGGACTTCCCGATTATATGTATTTTGATGTAACAATTGTTGTTATCGGATTTATTACTTACGGGAAATTCCTGGAAAGCCGCTCTAAGCTGCGGACAGGTGAGGCTATTGAAAAACTTCTTACACTTCAGGCAAAAACCGCAGTAGTAATACGGGATGGAAAAGAAATAGAAGTACCGATAAGTGAGGTTATTGTGGGGAATAAAATCAGGGTAAAACCAGGGCAAAAAGTGCCGGTGGATGGAGTTATCGTTGAGGGCATAACCTCTATTGATGAGTCGATGATAAACGGCGAGCCTCTTCCTCAAGACAAAAAGGTAGGAGACATCGTTATTGGAGCAACTATAAACAAACAAGGAAGTTTTATTCTTGAGGCAAAAAAAGTGGGCTCAGACACAATGTTATCACAAATTGTTGAAATGGTAGAGAAATCTCAAGGTTCAAAGGCTAACATTCAGAATCTGGCCGACAAGATTTCATCAGTTTTCATACCCTCGGTTATTGTTATTGCTATTCTGTCATTTACTGCATGGATGACTATAGGCACCGTTCTTATTGGATTCCCACAATCTTTTTCTTATGCGCTCCTTTCTTTTGTAGGAGTTCTGGTTATCGCCTGCCCTTGCGCTCTTGGACTGGCAACTCCTACGGCAATTATTGTCGGGGTCGGAAAGGGGGCTCAAAACGGGATTCTTATCAAGAACGCAGAAAGTCTTGAAAAACTCTCCAAAGTAACCACGGTCGTTTTTGATAAAACCGGAACACTGACAAAAGGGACCCCTGTAGTCGGAAACGTTGTTGTGCTCGACACCTCTTATGACAACGATACTCTTTTGGGTATGGCTGCGGGGGTTGAAAAACACTCGGATCATCCGCTTGCTGATGCCATTTATTCAAAAGCTATAGATGAGAAATTATCGCTGCCCTCTGTCACTTCATTTAAAGAAACAGAAGGTCAAGGAGTTGAAGGGGTTATAGATGGAAAAAAAGTAACTGTCAGAAAACTTGACGCAAATGAACGCAAGAACGAACACGCGCTAAGACTGCTAGAAGCAGGTAAAACCGTTGTCGGGGTTTTTTATGAAGGGAAACTTATCGGTCTTATCGCAATAACAGACACAGTCAAAGAAAATGCAAAAAAAGCGGTCCAAAAGCTTTCGAATATGGGGATAAAGACAATAATGCTGACAGGAGATAACAGAAAGGCGGCCGAGTATATTGCCGGGATGATCCGCGTTGATGAGGTTATTGCGGAGGTTTTACCCCATGAAAAAGCTCAACACATAGAAAAATTGCAACAAAAAGGGAAGGTTGGTATGGTAGGAGATGGAATCAATGATGCACCCGCACTTACAAAAGCTGACGTAGGAATCGCCATGGCAACCGGCACCGATATTGCCATCGAATCTTCCGATATCACACTTCTTGGCGGGGATATAGAAAAAATTGCTGCGGCTTTTAAACTTTCCCGCTCCACCCTCACGACTGTTAAGCAAAATCTCTTTTGGGCATTTATTTACAATATAATTGGAATTCCTCTTGCCGCAGGTGTATTTTATCCAATTTTTGGCATAACTCTAAACCCGGCCTTTGCGGGCCTGGCCATGGCACTTTCATCGGTAAGCGTTGTTATGAATTCACTATTGCTAAAGAGAGTTAAATTGGTCGGCTAATCAACATGAAAAAAGAAAATACAACATTTAAATTGCTTTTGAGTTTGTTTATTGGCGCATCCGTCCTTATCGGGTATCTGCTATTCGTTTTAAACTCATTAAAAAACCCTGCATCTATACAATCCACTCCCGTTTCTGCAGGAAATTTTAACTTGTGGGTTATCTTTATAACCGGCCTGACGGTTGGGGGCCTTACGTGTCTTGCTGTACAGGGAGGTCTTCTTGCATCCGTTATCACCGCCCGAGAGGAGCAATCAATATCCCACACCGGTAAACATGCAATATATGCAACGATGGCATTTTTAGCCGCAAAATTCGTTGCCTACATTTCACTCGGTTTTGTTTTGGGTGCATTCGGCGGAGCCATCAAAATAAGCAGTAGTGTACAAACCTTCATGCAACTTGCCGCAGGCATGTATATGGTGCTTGTTGCTCTAAATCTTCTTAATATCCATCCGGTATTCCGCTACATCATAATCCAACCCCCACGCTTTTTGACACGTTTGGTCCGGAACCAATCAAAGTCAAAAGACTTTTTTGCACCCGCCCTTTTGGGGGCAATGACCATTTTTATCCCCTGCGGAACGACTTTAGCAATGGAGGCGTTGGCTATCAGTAGTGCAAGTGCTGTTATGGGGGGACTTATAATGGGTGCATTTATTTTGGGCACTGTTCCCCTCTTTTTTGGAATTGGAACTATCACCTCATTTCTGGGAGACGCTTTCAGGTCTAAATTTTTAAAACTAGCAGCAGCAATCGTTATCTACCTTGGAATTACCACAATTAACGGTGCGCTTACCGCTTTTGGGTCCCCCATTACCCTTCAGTCTATTGGAGAAAAGATAAGATTGCCTTCAAATAATGTGGTTTCTAAAGAAAATTTACCTGAAGCAACGCAAACTCCGACAATATCAGTAACCGCTTCGGGCTATTCACCAAACTATATCCGCGTAAAAAAAGGTGAGGTTGTCACTCTCACTCTTAAAAGTATGGATGCGTATAGCTGCGCCTCTGCATTCCGCATCCCTTCCCTCGGAATTGCACGCGACCTTGCAGCAAATGAAACACAAACTATATCGTTTACTCCGAAAGAGGCTGGAAGAATCCCATTTACCTGTGCGATGGGAATGTATGGGGGAGTAATAGAGGCAATATGAGCAGTGTTGTAAAGAAAAAATTGAAAATTAACGGCATGCATTGTACTGCGTGCGCGATGAATATCGACTTTGACCTTGAGGACATTGACGGCGTGAAGAAGTCCCAAACAAGCTATGCAAAAGCGGTTACCGAAGTGGAATTTGAGGAAGAAAAAGTTGACACAAAAACCATCCTTGAAACAGTAAAAAAAACAGGCTACGAAGCGGTTTTACTATCCGACTAGGTCTACTTTCTCCCGTTGCACGAGGCATCGGACCATAACCCTTTTTCTCCTTTTTCAGACTCAATCTGTGCTTTTTTATATTGTTTTTGGTACTTATACGGCACATCATACGTATATTCATACGCATACCCTTCAGAAACCATAGTCAGTCCAAAATCCGTCCCGTCAGTGAAAAAAACGTAGCGAAGTAACCTGCCGTATTTATCCCTATTATCCTGCGTGGGGTCTTCCTCCAAACGAACCTCTTTTCCAGACAACAGACTTTTTGCCTTATCCGACGCTTCTTTTCCAAAACACTCTACCGCACGCCTGGGATCAACGGTTTCGGGTGTGTTGATGCCGATAACTCGTACTTTTTCCTTTTTCCCGTCTATTAAAACCTCCAAGGTGTCGCCATCAATAACCTTGACAACTGTTGTTTGGGAAACGACTGTTTGCTTTTTCTCCTGAACCGAAAGAACGTTTTTTGATGGATTATATTGTTTGTATACTTGATACCCAAAAAAGGCGAGGAACAATAAAAAAGAGGCTATAAAGCGTAGTTTCTTTTGCGACACCCAAAGAGTATACCACTTACGAAACTTTTTCTATTTTATAGGAAATTGTACCCTTAGGAGCCTCAAATTGGACTATATCCCCGGTTTTTCTCCCAATGAGCACCCTTCCTAAAGGCGAATGCTGGGAAATCTTTTTTTCTAAGGGATTTGCCTCATAGTCTCCGACGACATTGTAAGTCGTTGTAACACCGTCCTGAGAAACTTCAACCTTAGAGCCGATACCCACCTTTGTGCTATCCGCTTCCCTGATGTCTGCAAGTTTTATCTGTATTTCAAGCCGGAACATATCACTGTCAATTGAGCGAAGCCGAGCTTTTGCTGCCGTGTATAACCCGTTTTCCGAAAGATCACCCATCGCTCGTGCCTCGGCAAGCGTTTTGACCGCGGCGGGACGCTCGCTTTGAAGTCTTTTGAGCTCGCTTTGCAACTTTTCGAATCCCTCTTTTGTTACAGGAATACGTTTGATTTGTTTCATGTAGATATTAGCTATTATACCCTATTTTTGGTATAATAAACCTTATAGGATGACACGTTTGCCCGCGTGTCTTTTTTTAGCGCTAATATGAATAATATAAGGAATATTGCTATTATATGGAAATTCCAACTTGTTTAAATTAAGGAAATTTCCATATAACATCGATGTTTCATTATTAATTATATGAACAATCAAATACGTAACATCGCTATTATTGCCCACGTCGACCATGGGAAAACTACTCTTGTGGATTCGCTTCTGAAGCAAACCCATACTTTCCGGGAAAACCAGAAAGAAATGAGCGAGACGCTCATCATGGACTCAAATGACCTTGAAAAAGAAAAAGGTATTACCATCCTCTCCAAAAATAATTCGGTCAAATACAAAGACGTTAAAATCAATATCATCGACACTCCTGGCCACGCCGATTTTGGCGGAGAAGTTGAGCGGATACTTAATATGGCAGACGGGGCTATCCTTCTTGTAGATGCTGTCGAAGGGCCGCTTCCACAGACAAAATTTGTCCTAAAAAAGGCCTTAGAACAACACTTAAAGATAATTCTTCTTATCAATAAAATCGATAAGAAAGATGCCAGGCCTATGGAAATTATTCAGGAAACCGAGGGGTTATTTTTGGAACTGGCAACACACGATGACCATCTGAATTTTAAGACGCTCTATGCCGTCGGGCGTGATGGAAAGGCATTTGATACTCTTCCTACTAATTATACCCAAGATACCCCCGGCGACCTTTCTCCTCTTTTTGATGCGATAATAAATGAAATCCCCAATAGCGTAAAAGATGAGGATAAACCCTTCCAAATGCTTATTTCAACGCTCGATACTGACCCTCATGTAGGGAAAATTTGTATTGGTGCGGTCACGCGCGGAAAACTCAAAAAAGGAGACATGGTCTCACTTGTGGATGAAGGAAAAGTGCTTACGACAAGCCGGGTACAAAAATTGTTCACGAGTGTCGGGCTTGATAGGGTTGAGGTTGATGAGGTTTCTTCGGGCGACATAGTTGCTATTGCCGGAATACCAGAGCTTACCATTGGCCAAACCGTAACCGACCCTTCAACTCCCGAGAGTTTACCTAAAATCCACGTTGAGGATCCGACAATAAGAATTACCATCGGTCCCAACACCAGCCCTTTTTTGGGAAAAGAAGGAAAAATGTTCTCATCTTCTCAGATAAAAGATAGGCTTTTGCGGGAGAAAGAGACGAATTTGGGTCTTAAAATCGAACCGGACGCGGCAACCTCAAACTTTGCAGTATCCGGCCGCGGAGAGCTCCACCTTGCCGTTCTTATCGAAAACATGAGGCGTGAAGGATTTGAGCTTGAAATTTCAAAACCGCAAGTAATCTACAAAACAATTGACGGACAGGTCTGCGAGCCTTTCGAAGAGGTTACAATTGACGTTGCAAAAGATTATATTGGCGTCATATCCGAGGAATTTGCCAAAAGAAAGGCGACAATGATAAACATGACTCAAGAACCGGGGGATGTAACTCGATTTGTATATAAAGTTTCAAGTAAAAATTTGCTTGGTGTAAGAAATGTTTTACTTACCAAAACTCGTGGAACGGTAGAATTAAATACATTCTTTATGGGATATTTCCCGAAGGAAGACACTGCAAGCGTTGAAGAGGCAAGACCCGGAGTTCTTATTTCTTTTGACAGCGGTACCGCTCTTTCATACGGGCTTGAAAATGCTCAGGAAAGAGGGACTCTTTTCATAAAACCGAATACTCCGGTCTACGAAGGGATGATAATTGGAATATCTACCCGCGAACATGATATGGAAATAAATGTCACGAAAGGCAAGAAAATGACAAATGTACGTTCCTCAACGTCTGATATTGCAGTGCAAATCGATACTCCGACAGAGTTGTCGCTTGAGCAGGCGTTAGACTTCATAAATTCCGACGAACTTTTGGAAGTAACGCCCCAAAATATCCGAATGCGCAAAAAGTTCTTGTCCGCAACAGAGCGGAAAATCCAATCCCGTCGGTCATAAGTTGAACTCAACCTGCTTATTTGATACCATTAAACATATGAAATTCACACTTCTTTCTGTCGCCCTTATCATCCTTTTTGTTTTTTTTGTGAAGAGCGCTCACGCGCAAGATATATTCAATGTACTTCCAAATCCGCCCGCAGTTAACTCTGCCACCGATTCGGCAGATGCCTCAGCTTCCGCAAAAGAAGCCGCAGAAATCGCAAAAATTCAACAGCAGGACGTGACCCGCCCCGAAGGACCCGA
>CAZMSF010000033.1:0-3620 GCA_964568885.1 uncultured Gammaproteobacteria bacterium | reverse complement strand
CCGCAGAAATCGCAAAAATTCAACAGCAGGACGTGACCCGCCCCGAAGGACCCGAAGACGAACAAGCCCTCAATCTTTTCAAGCAGCGCTCTGCAGAAAAATTGGACGGATGGAATATAATGGCGTTTCTTGTTCAGTCATCGGTCAAGTCGGGAGTTCCTTCAAGAACCGTAATACTTATACTGCTTTTACCGATGCTGGCAACTATTATCGCATTTATAAGACATGTCATAGGTCTTCCAAGCATCGGCATGCTTGTTCCGGTTGCCCTTTCGATAACCCTTCTTTCAACAGGCATTACGGCGGGGCTTATTCTTTTGGCAACTATCATCTTTTCTTCAACCGTTGCACGGATTCTTCTTAAGAAGGTGCGTATTATGCAGCTGCCGAAAATGGCGTTTTCGATGTTCATTGTCTCGATATTCTTATTTTTGACGCTTACCGTGAGTGCGATGGCCGGAATTCTTGTCGTAAAACAGCTCTCTATTTTTCCGGTTCTTCTTCTTATTCTTCTTTCCGAACAAATCATCTCCGTCCAGCAGGAAAGAAGTGCGCAGGAAATGATAATCATCTCGATGGTTACCTTTGCCATCGGAATTCTCGGATTCTTACTTCTCTCATCAACCCACCTTCGAAACACCATTCTTCTTTACCCTGAATTCATATTGGTACTGATACCGCTCAACGTTATCGTTGGGAGGTATTTCGGCTTGAGACTTATGGAATATTTTAGGTTTTCCTCAATAATCCGCCATGCCAGTAAGTAGAAATATCTTGGGCATGAATGCCCGGAACTTCTTATATATCAGACGCTACAATCCACCGGCGGCGAAGAAAATCGCCGATGACAAGTTGGTGATGAAAAACGTGCTGATACAAAACGGAATAAAAACGCCTAATCTGTTTTCAATTTTCTACGATAGGGATTCTATCAAAAATTATTCCTGGCTTGATTTGCCGTCGCGCGGATTTGTCATAAAGCCCGCCAGGGGCTATGCGGGTTCGGGAATTCTTCCCATAAGAAAGTGGGAAAACGGAACGGCAACGACGGCAAGCGGCCAAACATACACCACAAAACAGCTTGAGTCGCATATTTTGGATATTCTCGAGGGAGCGTATTCACTAAAATTCCTTCCCGATAACGCATTCATTGAAGAGCGTCTCCACCCTCATCCTTTTTTCAAAAAGCTGACAGGGTTTGGCATTCCCGATATTAGGGTTATTATGTTCAATAAAATCCCCGTCATGGCGATGATGAGGCTCTCAACCGAAGAATCCCACGGAAAAGCAAACCTTCATCAGGGAGCAATAGGGTTTGGAATAGATATAAGAACCGGAATTACCACAAATGCAATTTTATATGACCAACAAATTACACATATTCCAAATACAAAAATTAAGACCCGGGGCATAAGAATTCCTGACTGGGAGGAAGTACTTCTCCTGGCGTCCCGCACGCAAGAAACGACAGGACTTGGATATGCCGGAATTGATATCGTGTTTGATGGAAGAGAAGGACCGATGGTTCTTGAGGTCAATGCGCGGCCAGGACTCTCAATCCAAAACGCCAACCGTGCATCCCTTCGCTCACGCTTGGAACGGGTCGAGAACATTATCACACCAACTCCCGAGAGAGGTGTTGAGATAGCCAAAAACCTTTTTACCGAAAGTTTTTCCGAGAAAGTATCAATTTCACCCAAAATTCTTACTATCATCCAAGAGGTAACATTTTATAGAAGCGGGGAGCCGATAACCGTTAAGGCAAAACTTGATACCGGTGCCTACCGGACGTCAGTTGACAGGAAATTTGCCGAGCTTTTGGGGATGGATGTACTATCGGAGAAAGTGTTTGTGAAATCTGCAAGCGGAGAAAGCTTCCGGCCAACGGCGAAAGCAACCTTCACATTGGGCGGGAAAAAGATAAATACCGTCGTCTCAATTGTTGACAGGTCAAACCTGAAATACCCTGTTATAATCGGACACCGGGACATGAAGGATTTTTTGATAAAACCCGTGAACGACGAACCCTACGATCCTGAAGACGATATCGAAGAATAAGTTTCTTTTCAATATGATATGCGAAAGTTTGCCCAAACTTTCTGAAAAAGAGGTTAAGAATCTTGCCTCCGCTCCCATTAGGTCGCTTCGGTAGCAGCTAGCTTTTCTTAGATTTTGTGGTTTTTCGAGATAATTTCGTTACCTTTTTGGTTGCTTTTTTGCGGGATTTTTTCTTTTTGATTTCAATATTTTCGAGTTTTATGATGGCCGGTGCACGAAGCGGGAATATCCTGTCAACATCAACTCCGTCAATGAATTGCCTGACTGTTACCATTTTGTCATCACCCTTACCGCGGGACTTTACGATTTTTCCCTGAAAAGCGACAATTCTTTCTTTCTTCCCTTCAACAAATTTTTGATATACCTTAACGGCCATACCGGCTCTAAGGTCCAATTGCTCTGTGGCTTTGTTTTCCATAGTTAGATATTATATACCAATTCGCTTGAAATTTAAAGTATTTAAGAGGCTAAGAAGTTGCTTTCAAAAATTCTACAAAAATCGGGTGTGGGTGGGTAGGTCTGCTCTTATATTCAGGATGCCCCTGGGTACCCAAGAAGAATGGATGAACGCTTTTCGGAAGCTCAATAATTTCAACCAAATTCTCAACGACCGAGCGCGCCGAGATAACTAGTCCTGCTTTTTCAAAATCCTTCGCAAAATCGTTATTGAATTCGTATCTGTGTCTATGCCTTTCAGACGTCAACCCTTCCTTTCCCTTAATGAAAAGCTTTGCCTTTTTATAGACCTCAAATGCACGCGTTCCTTTTTTTACCATCGCGTCCCAGGCTCCAAGTCGCATTGTTCCTCCGTAAGCGCGCCTGGCCATAAGTTCCTTCTGATTTTCTATCATATGAATGACCGGATGCTTTGTGTCCGATACATTCTCTGTCGTATTGGCATCTTTCCAACCCAATATATGGCGGGCAAAACCGACAACCGCAAGCTGCATTCCATAACAAAGCCCAAGATAGGGAATTTTTCTGTCCAGTGAATATTCGACAGCTTTTATCATACCTTCAGAGCCACGCTCACCCCAACCGATTGGAACAATTATCCCATCCGGCTTGCCTATCGCAGCCTCTGCTCCCTCTTTCTCAACTTTTTCTGCGTTCACCCAGCGGGTCACAACTTCAACGTCAGCGCTCCATGAGGCATGCTCTATAGCATCAAGAAGAGCCGCATATGAGTCCCTTAACTGATATTCTCCCGTCCCGAAATATTTGCCGACAATCGCTATTTCGACCGACTTTTTCTTTTTTGCTTTTATCTTCTCAATCATCTTTTCCCACGAGGCTAAATCCGGTTTTTTGTCGGGGAGCCCAAGCTTGAGGAAAATCCTTTTCTCAAGCCCTTGGCTGTGAAGCACCAGAGGAATCTCATATACGGTCTCAACATCGGGATTTGAAATGATGTCTTCAGGATGCATATTGCAGAAGAGTGCGAATCTATCTTTTCTCCTCTGGTCAAGGTACCGGGCAGACCGGGCGATAATAAAATCGGGCTGTATCCCCATCGAATTAAGGGTTCTTACCGAAAGCTGTGTGGGTTTTGTTTTCGGCTC
>CAZMSF010000032.1:0-12084 GCA_964568885.1 uncultured Gammaproteobacteria bacterium | reverse complement strand
TGACAGGTGCAATGTCAACAGCAGTCAAAGGAGATGGAAGAAGTTTTTCCGAGGTTGTTGCTTTAAGAGTCGTTGAAAGTGCAGATGTTATGACGTCAACCTGGTCACGACTACCCTATGATGTTTTGCAGATTATTTCATCAAGAATCGTAAACGAGGTACCTGATGTCTCACGCGTTGTGTATGATATTTCCACCAAGCCCCCGGCAACCATGGAATGGGAATAAATAAAATTTGCCTGTTTCCTTCGGAAAAGGTAAGCAGAGCTTGTTCCTATGCGATGGGAGTAATCGTATCCTCTATCGCGTAATAGATATTGTTTGTCCAAGTTCTGCGCCCGGAGCACTTATGGTAATTCTATTGTCTGACGCAGAACGAGTAACCGTATAATTTGTTTTGTAATTTGTAGAGCAATCGGTAATAGGAGTTCCGTTATTAGTTAAAGGGTCAACCGGAAGAGCTGCTATATAGGATGATACTAATGCAGTACAAATATCAGCATCATTTGATGAACTACCGTTTTTTTCTATGTAGCGTGTTGAAGAATCAATGCCATTAGGTGGAACCCCTTTGTTATCGGCTGCATATTGTCCAATTGCATTCAAAATCGCATTAATATCAGATGCTCTTTTTGTATTATTTTCACTTGGTGAGTTCATTTGTAAATTCGGTGAAGGGATAGGAGAGGGAAGTGTAATTGTAGGAGTCATTGGAACGTCGGTTGGAATAATCGTATCTTTATCAATAACCTCTTTTCCTGTTATCGTATCAAGAACAATAACCCAATATTCATTACCACGAATAGCATTGAACTTCAAAAATTTCCCATCATCCGAAAAGGAAATTGTATTGAGGATCTCAGAATAAAAGGTGTCAGGATGAAGGTAATGGTAGGTAAACAAACGGGAGGGGGAAGCTATGTAATAGCCTTCTAGAAATTGGCTATATGGGTCATTTACCGTAATTTTTTTTGTTAAATCCAAAGTAACAGTTGATTTTTGCGATAAGTCTGATACATATCCATACCCCTGTATAGCGTGATAATCAACATCTCCTTGCCAAAACGCAATGTGTTTACTGTCAGGGCTGAAAATTGGGATACGCGATGAGCTGTATGCTTTGTATTCCGTACCATCTAATGATATGGCAGATGCTCCTTTATTTCTGGTAATTGTATATGCAAGTCGTTTGCTGTCAGGACTAAACACAACTGTTGAGATGCTGCCCGGTTGAGAATTGTGTTTTTTTGAAGAAGTTCCTGTATATTCATTGAGAAAGCCATCGTATACATATAAAAATCTTTTACTATCCGGGCTAAAGTACAATCCTTTCGATTGGGTGATAATATTTCCAGGTGAATTTGTAAGGCTTTTACCGTCAACATTCACCTCTATTACTGCATTCTGCCGAGACACAACATAGGCAAACCTTTTGCTATCGGGATTAAACTTTAGCGTTCCTACGATTTCTACCCCATTTACTAATTCTTTATTGTCTACTACTATCGCATATTCACCGTTTGCATATACCCCTCCATTTGGTGTAGTTTGAGATAATTGTCCGGCATAGGCGACCCGTTGACCATCAGGACTCCAAATAAATAATTGATTACCAAACATGTCCGACCTATCGTTGATGCTTAAATACTCTTTCTGTTTTACTCCATTGACGACCATAAACGATTTAGAATTGCTGTTACCTATGTATGCAAATTGGTCACCTTGAGGTGCAAATTTTAAACCTTTTCCTTGATATTGCTGTTCTCCCCCGTCAATAAATACTTTATTCGAGCCAGTAGTTTTGTCATTTAATACATATCCATACCGTTTTGCATCGATACTAAAGGAAATATCGGATATACTAAGTGAACCTGAAAGGTCCGTATAGTGTGCTTGTTCGACTCCGTTTATATAAAACACTAGATTATTGCCAACACGTCCCCAAGTAGCGATTTTTTGACCATTCTTACTGACAGTTATTCCTCCGATATTGGAAAGCGTTTGTATCTCTTTTCCATCCGATACAACGAGAGCTTTCTTTTCGGAAGTGTCTATGCCAAGGCATAACAATTTGTTTGTTACGTAATTAAACCCGGCCGTGTAAATGAATAATTTCTTGCAAGTTTCACAATCGGGTATGATGTATCCATTTTTGCCTTTCGGCGTTTCAAATATTACTTTTTCTTTATCAGGACTAAAAATTGGAATTAAAGTAGAAGTATTTGGTATGTCTGATATCTTATGAGAATAAGGTGTGGGTGTTGGTATTGGAGTAGATATATTTGCAGTCGTTGCGGCAGTATTTTGATACGCTTGGTGCGGCGGGATGAAAGAGCCCTAATATTTTTTGAAAGTGGTAATACGTTGAAATAATTAAGAATAACCGGAATTGCTAGGAGGATAAGAATGACAATGCCTTCAAAGACAAAACCTTTTAGTGCAGTCGGAAAATTTGATTTCGATTCATTCCCTGTGTAATTAAGAGTAGGAGGAGTTGATTCGATGACCGGAGACACCGGGACAGGTTTTTGATTGTCCATAAATAAATTCTAAGATATATTCATTGTACTACAAGGCAAAATCTACAATACCAGCGGCAACCATGGAATGGGAACAAATAAAAAATTTGACAAAAATAGTTCCTTTGTTATACTCATTCTAATGAAATTTTTGAACAATCTTACCAATTGGCATTATAGAGGCCTTTCCGGGGAGGTTGTTCTTTTCGTGGTAAAAGAATAGAAAATTAAGCATTAGTTTAATTTCAACCTCCCAAACGGGAGGTTTTTTTTTGGCAAAAATTATGAAAAACGAATTTTTACAACAAGATAATTTTGAACAAACGGGAAATTTCTCTCTCGTCGGTTCTTTTATAGAGGGAAGCCTTGAAGCGGCAAAACAAAAACAACTTGTAGCCAGCATGGTTAAAGGTGGGTTTGATCAAGGACTTCAAGATATGGGATTTCCGTCATTTGTCATTCCTGTGATGAAGTTATGGAATGAAAAAGGTCCTGATATTTTGTCATCATTTAGTCATCCGGAGGAATTGGATTTTGACAAAATTACGGCACTTTTTAATTTGCAGCTATATCAGCAATACATGACGGGTTTTTATAAGTTGCCACTTACGAATGTGCTAGTTAATCATTACGATACCGTCCCTATAAAAAAGTCGGTTAGGACGCCTTTTCGGTTTGGAGATTTTGGTTCAACGTATGACTTATTTGCGGTTGGCAATGAAAAGACAAGCGATGTCTCCGTGGATTCGGGGCGTGGCAGGGAAGTAGTGGAGGGTTTTGAGCAAAACATTGTCCAAATAAAAAGGGATTTATTTGGAAAGCTTGAGAACCCCCTCACGCAGGCAATGAAAGAAAAAGGTGTATTCCAAAATAGGAGAGAGATACGGCTTGGTATTGATGTAATCATAGAAAACCGGCTATCAGAAATCGGGGACATTTTATCAACCGGCCTTTCTGAAAGGGCATTAACTGTTGCTGACTTATTGATGAAGTTTAATCAAGAAATGGTGCGAAGGGTATTTTCCCTTCCCACAACTCTTGAAGATCAATTCGGTTTTGATAGCAGGCTGCTCTCTACCAATAGCGATTTTTTAAATCTTGTTCGTGAAAGCATACAAATGATCACAGAGGAAAAAGGAGTTGGCTTTTTGAAAGAATTTATCGGAAAAGAAGGAGAAGCTTTATGTGCAATTGAAAGCGGATTTGGGAAAAGGGATCTTTTGACTGTAGTTGATGGCCAATTTGTTGTAGTGGGGGATGGTGTAGCAAGGCAAGAACTGGACGATAAACAAGTCGAAATTATGTTGTCTCAGGGTAAGCCTTTGGCCAGATTAGAATCTATTGCCCTGTTTGCAGGAGCTAAAACGCTTCACATGGGTTCCGAGTATGGTATCCGTCCTATATTTGTCGAAAAGCTAGGAATTACCGGCGAAGCGGCACGTTATGTGAATGGCCTTCGGGTTTCTCCTGACAAAAAACACGGCAATTTTGGAATTATCATGAAGGGAACAGAATTATCACCGCCCACGCCTTTATATTTTGTTCTATTCGGTAAAGAGCGGTTTGCAAACCTGGTTTGTTCTCAGGCTGGCAGGACAAATAGTCCACTCGAAATGTCCCAGGCAGAATTTTTAAAAAATTGTGCAAATACATTGGTCGATGATGCAAAGACTCTTCTTTGTAAAAATACAATGCAGAAAGGAGAAGAATATGCAGTTATTGAATAACATCCAAAAACTTAATGTTGATGGAAATATTATCGCATTAAGCAAATTACAAAACAATTTAAATCTTTCGGAAATAGAAACCAACATACGTCTTCGTAAAGATATTGTTCAAAATCTGAAAAATAAGGTTGATACGCTTATGGTCTACCAGAAGAATAATGAAGGTATTTCATATATTGCTTTTGAACCCAATCACAGCGACATAGGGGCGATAACTACTGTTTGTGGAAATGGATTAAAAGCTATCGTTTCTGTAATTCCGGATGAGGACATTATCCTTTTGACGAAAGCAGGTAATTTTCCGGTGAAGAAAAATAAAAGCAAGACATTTATCCAATGCGGCAAATTCGTTACGGGAAAAAAAATAGAGGAATTGTTCCTATACATTTCAAAAAAAGAGTTGAAAAAATCCATTGGAAAATTATGTCGAGACTTTACATTTTACTCACCGATTGTGGCAATTGGATGCAATGTAGAAAACGATAATTTTGTTGGGGAACCCCATATTGTAATAGGAACTTTTGAAAGAATGGATAGTAAAAAACTTATCATGTTCGCCGAAAAGTGTGGACTGTTCATTCGTGATTCGGGATTTATGAAAATCGAATCAAATATCACATTCTTTTCTTTTAAAAATTTAGCTTTTGGAAAATGCCAATTGCAAGCCTGCACATTTGAAAGGCACTTGGGAAATGACCCGGCAATTGCTATTACAGGTTCATGCGGGACGGGATCGATGGCAGCATCCAATGTATTTATCAATTTCTTCCTAGGCAAAAAGCCAAAAAAAATTATTTCAGAAGTTTCATTTCCAAATGGGACACTAAGAGTCGAAATTAACAAGGGAAAAACTTTTTTAGAAGGGAGGTGTAGTTATGAAAAAATTTGACGTTCACATTGGAGTTTCCGATTCTGTTATGGTGACGAAAAAAAACCCTGTTCTAGAAGGAACTATTGAAGGCGAATTGCCAAATCAGTTCGACTTAATTCGGGTAAAGCAAGGGGAGCTAGATACATTCTGTGGAATGATGTGCCCTGTTATCTTGGAAGATGGTGATTTTGTTTTCCCAAAAAATTTAAAAAAAGAAATACTACAGCACATCCAAGTGTACAAAAATCTTGAAAACAGCAATTACCTTCAAATAATCCGTAACAAGTCTGACTTTGACAAGCAGGGATTAAAGGTAATTTTGGGATTGGAAGGGGTTTATTTTGTTGATGACAACAAGGTGGACCTTATATTCCTTCAAAAAATTATCGATATGGGAGTAAAAGTTATCGGTCCAATGTGGAATTTTAAAAACAGATTGTTTAACAAGAAAAAAGTAGGAATAATTGCTGCCGAATTTCTTTCAATCTGCGAAAGAAATAACATTATTATCGACCTGGCACACAGTGAGGAAGATGAATTTTCCTTAATTCTTCAAAATTATAAGGGTAAAGTAATTGATAGTCATACAAATCTTTTTTCATTAAATCCTAATAGACGAAATATCAAAGATGCACAAATAGAAGCCATTATCAAGAAAAATGGGATAGTAGGACTGACATTTGTCGGGGATTTTGTGAATGGAAATTCAATAGAAAAAGTTTTCGAACATATCTCTACATTTGTTGAGAAATTTGGTGATACGAATTTGGTTATCGGTAGTGACTTTGATGGAATGGATAAAATGGATTTGGTAGAAGGTCTCTCTGATGTTTCCGAGTACGATAATCTAAGTGAATTTATGACCAAAAAAGGTTTCTCGAAAAACTCTATTGACAATATCTTTTTCAAGAATGCCTACAATTTTTTTAAAACGAGCTTTGACAACAGATAAGTGTATTAATTATTCCCATAGTACAGCTCGCTTCCCGCAACAACGGTCAGAAGAATTCCGACAGTAATGCTTGTCCAAAGCGCCGCAGTTATAATCCCAAAGCTAAAAACAAATGGAGAAAGGATTATTGCTATACCTACTAATGACGCAACCCAGTATTCCCATCGTCCACGTCCTCTAGCATACCCTTCGAAAAATGAAACAAGTACAACACCTGCCCCAAATAGAAGACTTGCCCAGAGTGCTGTTGGATTGTTTTCATACCTAAAAAAATAGGGTGCAGCCATCAGCACCACTCCTAACAATCCTGTAACCCAGTACATATTATCCACCTCCTTTCTCGTAAGATTCAGCATTTTGCGCGTCTTCCTTTGTCATGTGCAAAGTTTCGGGTGGGTGGTTGGGAGGGGAGTACACGGTATAAAGTTTTAAATTAACATTCCCGGTATTTGTGAAATTGTGCTTAGTCCCTGCCGGAACGAAAGCGACATCTCCAGCTTCAAAATTATGTGTCTGGCCATTGAGTATTCCTTGTCCCTTTCCTTCTACAAAAAAAAGAATTTGATCAACCGTCCGGTGAGTTTCCATCCCGATATCCTCATCAATAGGAATGCTCATAAGCACAAGTTGACTGTGTTGCCCTGTATAGAGTACTTCCCGGAAATTATTGTTATCTTTTGTGAGTTTGTTTATATCCTTTAAAAACATATAGCTCCTTTACATTGGTGCAAAAAAATAAAAAGTTAAAAAATTGGTAACCAGTCTGTCTATTAAGTGAAACAATCTTTTCATAAATCTAGTGTTATTATTACGCAATAGACACTATATGTCAGTGATTATTCTCACATTTTCCTTGTGACATTCATCACATATTCTTGATAAGTAAATTCGATAATATAGGTTTAATATGATATGTCTGTTGGAAAGCGGTAAATATTTAGTTTTTGAAACCGGTGGGCACACAAGAATTCTTGAAATCGACAATAAGTCACATTTTGCCTGGGTGCATACCAAGATTGGCGAGATTCTTGTTTCCTCCCAGCAGGAATTTAAACCGAAAGAATTGGTTGCTCAAGGTAATTACCGCTTGTACAATGTCAAAAATGAGCCGAAACTTACCGACTTGGAACACTTGGAGCTCTTTGTGGGAGAAGGAAAATGGCAAGGATACCTGCTTCCCACAGGTTTTCCCGGAGGGAAGAAAAAAAGAAGCAGGATTATACCTACAGACGAAACCATTACAGTTTACAATCCGAAGGTCAATTCATCTTCAAGTTTGTGAATATCAGGAACAATGATTTCATTTCTTGCAAAGGTTAGAATACCTTTATCTTTCAGTATTTTAAATTCCCGGCTGACTGTTTCCCTGCTCATCCCTGCCTGAGATGCGATATCCTTTTCCGTGGAATTAAGAGTCACCTTGTTCCCTTCAATTTTTCCGAAGCGTTTTGCATCAATAAGAAGTTCTGTTACAAGCCGTGTGTACGCGCTTCCCGACATGAAATAGGTTATACGCTGTAAAATTCCATCCATGCCACGAAAAACCCGACTCAACAAATCAAAAAGCACTTCCGGTTGGTTTTTAATGAATTCTACGACTTTCTCGCGGGGTGCCTTTATTGCTTCTACGTCCTCCATCGCTTCAAAAAAATAATCGTTTTGGGTACCGTTGATAGCCCAAGACATAGGGAAAAATGATACCGGTTTGAATATGTTAACGACGAATTCATCACCGTTTTGTGAAATTGAATATTCTTTTACCCTTCCTTTTGTCAAATAAAATATTCCGGAAGGTTCATCTCCTGCCCTTACCAATATTTCTCCCTTTTTGTATTTACATTGTTTAAATTGAGAAAAAAAAGTAGCAAGTTTTGAAGAAATCGCATCACTCATGAGGCCATTATACCTTTTTACCATATGTGACACAAATCAATGGCTTTCTATTTTAATAGGTGTAAAAAGAAAATGTGAAACACGCAAGTTACCAAAAAAAACTTGGCTTATCATTGCTTCTCATTCCTATTGTGTTTCTGCTTTTTTTTGGCATCGGTGAAATGATGGAAGGAACTCCAGGATGGATTATCCATTTTATTCAATTGTTGCCACTTCTAATTTTATTAGTTATCGCTGTTTTCTTTTCTGAATGGGCAGGGTATCTTCTCATTGTCATCGGTTCTTTGTTGGGAACATTATATTTACTAACTGCACGTTTCCCCTTGCCAACGATAGTACTTGTTGAACTCATGCTTTTTGTAATGCCGGTGATAGCCGGAATACTACTTCTCATTTCTATAAAAAAGACTAATAATAGCCTATAATTTTGATATTTGCTTCAAAAGTTGTATAATCTACCGTTTGTGTAAATGAGCGCAGGTTCAAAGCGGGCCTGTGTGCCCGTTTGCATCACGCACATTCACAATTGAAAGGACAAAACATGTAAGACTGCCTATTGCGACGTTACGACATCACAGGGAAGAGGAAGAAAGCTTTGGTCACAAGAATTGGCATCAACGGTGCCGGCCGCATCGGCCGGATGGTCACAAAGACGGTCACGGACCGTTATCCGGGCGCACTCGAAGTAGTTGCACTCAACGATCCGTTCTCCGAGCCCCGTGTCACAGCCAACATGCTCAGGTACGATAGTACCTACGGCCGTTGGATTCACGAGGTTGAGGAGGGCAACGATCACATCATGCTCGACGGCCGCTACATCCCGCACTTCAGTGAGCGGGAACCGGCCTCCATCCCTTGGGATGCGGCGAAGGTTGACATCGTCGTCGAGTCCACCGGTGTCTTTACGGACGCCTCCAAGGCTCGCGCCCACATGCGCGGTCCGGTCAAGAAGGTGGTTATCAGCGCGCCCGCCAAGAACGAGGACATTACGCTCGTCCTTGGCGTCAACGCCGAGAAGTACGACCCGGCTCGTCACGATGTGGTGAGCAATGCGTCTTGTACAACCAACGGGCTCGCCCCCGTCGTCAAGGTGCTCGTCGACAACCTCGGGCTCGTGAAGGGCCAGATGACAACCATCCACTCCTACACCAACTCCCAGCAGATTCTTGACAAGGCTGCGGGGAGCGACCTGCGGGAAATGCGCTCCGGTCCCCTTAACATCGTGCCGACATCAACCGGTGCTGCCAAGGCGCTTCGCCTTGTCATCCCCGAAGTGGATGGGAAGCTCGATGGTCTTTCGTACCGCGTTCCGACGCCGACGGTCTCAATAGTCGAAATCGTGGCGCTGGTGGAGAAGGACACCACAAAGGAAGAGCTCAACGAGCTGTTCCGGCAGGCCGCCGCAGGGCCGATGGCGGGTTTCCTGGATATCACCATGGACCCTGTTGTCTCGATGGACATGAAGGGGAATGAACGCTCCAGCATCGTCGATGGTCAGTCGACCAACGTCGTCGGGGGCAACCTCGTCAAGGTCGCTGCCTGGTACGACAACGAGTGGGCATATGCATGCCGCATCAGCGACCTCTGCATGTTCCTTGCCGACATGGGGCTCTAGCGGCCCAGTCCTTTCAAGCACGGAGCGGCGGTGGTTGAATTCCCCCGTCGCTCCCCATACTACTTTCTTTTTTCAGCTCAATTTGATAGAATAGTCATTGACCCTAAATCGGGTCGTTTTTTTGACTAAAAAAAGAACATAATATGGCCGGTTCAGCCCCATTAACAACAGTTACAAAAGACAGAAATGTCGCACTTGATAAAATCCGAAATTTCGGAATTATCGCGCATATCGATGCAGGCAAAACAACAACCTCAGAGCGCATACTTTATTACACAGGAAGAACCTACAAAATCGGAGAAGTGCATGAAGGAGCGGCAACGATGGACTGGATGGATCAGGAACGGGAAAGAGGAATCACTATTGTTAGTGCTGCAACGACTACTTTCTGGAAAGACTACCGTTTTAATCTTATCGATACTCCCGGCCACGTTGATTTTACGGCAGAAGTAGAGCGTTCCCTTCGTGTTTTGGACGGAGCAGTTACTGTTTTAGACGCAGAAGAAGGGGTCCAATCACAGTCCGAGACCGTATGGCGACAGGCGGACAAATACAATGTTCCAAGAATTTGTTTCATTAACAAAATGGACAAGCTCGGAGCCGATTATGAAAAAACCATTCAATCCGTTATCGACAGACTAGGAGCAAATCCTGTCACAATCGGCCTTCCGATAGGTGCAGAAAATGATTTCAAAGGAATTTATCACGTTCTTGATCAAAAGTCGTACATCTGGTCAGGAGAAGAGTTGGGTGCAAAATTTGAAGTAACCGATGAGATTCCCGACGGGATGACTGAAATGGTCAAAAAGTACCGCGAACAGCTCATCGAAAAAATCGCTGAAACCGATGACAAATTGCTTGAGAAATACCTCAATGGAGAAGAAATTTCATATGATGAATTAAAAGCAGCATTAAGAGCTGCAACTATTGCCTATAAAGTTGTACCTGTTTTTGCCGGAACATCTTTGAGAAATAAAGGTGTCCAGCCTCTTTTGGATGCGGTTGTTGATTTTCTACCATCTCCTGTTGACCTTAAGACGGTAACCGGTATTAATCCAAAGACCGAGCAGGAAGAGACAAGAAATCTTACCCCTGATGAGACTTTCACCGGTTTTGCTTTTAAAGTTCAGGTTGACCCGCACGTAGGAAAAATTACCTATGTACGTATCTATTCTGGAAAACTTACCTCAGGAAGTTACGCATATAACTCAACAAAAGACGTCAAGGAAAGAGTCGGGCGGCTTCTTCTTATGCACGCCAACCAAAGAGAGGAAATTAAAGAAGCATACGCTGGAGAAATCGTTGCGGTTGTCGGATTCAAAGACACTATTACCGGAGACACGTTGTGTGACGAAGCAAAGCCAATTGTGCTTCAAAAAATTACGTTCCGTGACCCGGTCATCTCTCTTGCAATTGAGCCCAAAACAAAGTCGGACCAGGAAAAACTTGGGGCTGCCATGAAGAGACTTATGGAGGAAGACCCGACATTTACGGTCAAAATGAACCATGAGACAGGACAGACCATCATGTCCGGTGTCGGCGAATTGCAACTTGAAATTATGGTTGAGCGCATGAAGAGAGAAATGGGTGTTGAAGCAAATGTTGGTGCACCACAAGTTGCGTACAAAGAGACTATTAAAGGCAAAGCAAATGCGGAATTTAAATACATCAAACAGACCGGAGGAAGAGGGCAATACGGTCATGTTTTGATAACCGTTGAGCCAAAACCTAGAGGCGAAGGATTTGAATTTGTAAATGCCATCAAGGGAGGAGCAATTCCACAAGAATTTATTCCGGCTGTTGAGAAGGGTATTAAAGAAGCGATGGAGCGGGGAGTCATGTTCGGGTATCCTGTAGTGGATGTTATGGTGACGCTTTATGACGGAACATACCATGATGTCGACTCTTCGGAAATTGCATTTAAAATCGCCGGTTCTCAAGCATTCCAGAAAGGTGCACGACAAGCTCAGGTTACCCTCCTTGAGCCTATTATGAAGGTTGAGGTTACCACTCCTGAAGAGTTTATGGGAGACGTTATCGGGGACCTTTCCGCAAAAAGAGCTCAAATCTCAGGAAGCGAGGAAAGAGGGAATTCACGAATCATTTTGGCTCTTGTTCCTTTGGCGGAACTTTCAGGGTACGCAACAACGCTTCGCTCATTGACTCAGGGCAGAGCAAATCCTTACATGGAACCTTCTCATTACGAGGAAGTGCCAAGCCAAATTCAGGAACAAATAAAAGCCAAATCCAACTTCGTTCCAAAAGAGGAGTAAGCCCGACCTCATTAGTATATAATTTCATTTTGTTTCACAAAAAGAAAAGAACAAGGAAGTCAGTCTTGGCTTCGTTCGTTTTACTCACTACGCTAAGCCTTCTTTTCCATATTGTATGCGGAAGTTTTGAGAAAACTTCCTGAAAAATGTTAAGAAGCAAATTTGCGTTCATTTTGTTAAAATATTCCCATGGCGCGTAAAAAAATCTCCGAGTTTGCGGCAAAAAAAATCCTCT
>CAZMSF010000031.1:0-12312 GCA_964568885.1 uncultured Gammaproteobacteria bacterium | reverse complement strand
TAAAGGTAAAAACTTATACCGGGGAGGACATAACTGTTACCCAGGATTTTACATGGGGAGTTTTGGCTATCAATACAAATAAAGGTTTTTACATGAAGGGAGACGATGTGAATATTGGGATGGCTGTTTTGGACGACTATGGTATCACGAAATGCATCGCAAAAGACGGAAAAATTGTCTTCGGTACTGCAAAGTTATGGCTCACAATAACAAGTCCTTCAGGTAGTAAAGAGGAATTTTCGACCGATGAGGGAAGCGTTACCGGAAGCAAGACTTGTGCCGACCGTTCGTTCACAAATATTCCCGACTTTCTAGCTCATACTAAAGCATTTGAGACCGGACGCTACACTATACACATAAAAGCGGAAAATTACCTGGGAACAAATGAGATGGATTCGTTTTTTAATGTGAGAGACTATGCACCGTATGTAATCGAGCGCGTCCAATACCCTATGCGTATTTACCCTCGTTTTAACTACCCGGTAAAAATAAAGGTTACCGCAAACCGCGATTTTAGTGGCTCGGTGTTTGACACTGTCCCTTCGAATTTTCAGATATTTGATATTTCAGATAGTGGTAGCTCATCGGAGTATGGCAAGATAAAGGCAATAGAGTGGCAGGTTGACTGGAAAAAGGGTGAATCACATATTTTGTCCTATACGATTAAATTTCCCTATATATCACCCGAGTTCTACCTCATTGGGCCATTGAAAGTCGGTGAATTTTCAGAAGGGCAAGAATGGCAAATTGCTTCAGATTCTATTTTTTCTCTTGTCCAAGAGGCACATAATACTGCAACAACAGGAACCTCACTTACCGCGACATTTACTACCGATGCAACGCCGGGGAATCTACTGATATTGATATGTGCGCGCGACCAGAATACAACAATTAATACCCCTTCAGGCTACACAAGGCGTTATAGGTATACTTCAAATTCCCCGCGTCTTTCTCATTTTGACAGACTCGTTCCAGCATCTCCGGCAATTTCTACAGGAACATGCTCTTTTTCAAGCAATGGCTCCATTGCAACTACTTTCCTTGAGTTTTCCGGAAACAGTTCGAGTGGATACTTTGATAAAGTTGCAGGTCCCTCAAGGTCAACTAATTGCAACACCGGAGCACATCAATCCGTGGGCTCGAATATAACACCTACCAATCCTGATGAACTTCTTGTAAGCGGGTTCGTATCTACGGCCGGAAATCTTACGGTAAGTGCTCACAATACTATCACCGGAGTAAGCTCGAACGGTTTTACCGATACAGATACCGGTGGTGGTGATGGATTTAGCGACGCAAATGCAAGCTATGACTCCGGGTGGGGAGAAGCAGTCAATAACCCTGCAACAGTTCAGCACGATACGGCAACCTTCTCAGGAGCAGCAACGGCTTGCACTCAGGGTGTAGTCGCTTATAACGCTGCAATCACCATCTCCCAAGGAAGTTATCAATTCTTCGAAAATACGGATTCAGCAAATCCCACAACGGTTTTTGGGGGAACCGCAACTGAAAACAGTCCAATAACTCTTGCTCAACCGAATTACCCCTTTAGGCTTCGGATGCTTCTTGACGTCGATAGTGCTACGGGAAGCTTGGGGGTCGATGCGGGAGACTTTATCCTTCAGTATGCAGCAAAACCTGCTTCCGGAAGTTGTGCGGATGGAACATATGCCCAAGTTCTCGACCCATCGGGCGGAACACCAATATCATTTAATCCAAATGCGACACCGGCGTCAGGAGACGCCATTTCGGCTACTGCGAGCGACCCTTCCGATACCGCCACATACACAACGGTTCTTGAAAATTACTTTGAGGACACTAATATTGGGGTTTTGGCGTATGACGATATCTCAAACGACCAGAATGCCATAGCCAATAACCAGGCAGGCCTTTTCGATCTCTCTCTTATAGATAATTCAGATGATTCAACCTCAGTCACATACTGCTTGAAGATTACGAACGCCAGCGGCGCCGACCTTGCCGCCTACCGTAATTATCCTGAGGTAACGACAATTCCACTCGATGTCAACATTAGAGGTGGCACAACAATACAGGGTGGAACAACCATACAATAAGCGATAGGTAACTAGTCTATTGTTAAGACCTTCGAGCATACAATAAAACTGGTTGTTACTATTCGCTTTTTAACATCTCCTTTCTACAATTACTTAACCATTTCGCTGAAATAATTTCATAATTCTTCCTTTTTGAAAACCAAACCGGTTAGTTTGACTGTATTGTTTTGTCCTCTGTTGAGGAGAGTTGGATAAGAAGCTCTTCTTTTGAGAAAGCAATTCCTACAGGTACAGTGAGTGAATTACCTGCCGGTGGGGTAGGAGTAATTCCGGCATTCGTCTGAAGATAGTATTTCTTGCCTGCTTGAAGGTTTTTAAACCCTTTCACCTTTCCTCCAATTATGATGGTGACCGTGCTTCCTTTCTTGGTGTCGGAAGCTGCAATACCGATAACGGTCGAGCGGTCTTTGAACGTTGCATCGGCTCTCTTAACGGTATTCTCGGATGAGATATACAACGCATCATGCGCCTTTATCTCCTCTCCTGCTGTTGCGGTGATTGTGATTGCTCCTTCAACGTTGATGTCTCCCTTAACATTTACACTTCCCTGGGTTGTTATATTGCCATTTTTATCAATTGTTATCTTTCCTGAGAAGATGTCAAGTCCGACCGCTTCTGGGGCGTTTTGCAAGTACAGGATTCCTCCAGTTATTTCGTCCTTTGAAGTCGATTCACCCAAGACATTCACCGCATTCTCGCTAATGGTAATTGTGTTATTAACAGAGAACTTGCCGACAACATCTGTATCCGAAAGATATGCTTGTCCGGCAACAGTTACTGCCCCGGTAACAGTAGTATTGCCGAGATATGTTGAGCCCAAAGACTTCAAGCCATCCCGTACGACCAGGGTATCCGTGTCACCCGCAGGAAGTGTAGCTGTTGAGCGCGTTGAGAAGTCAATAGATGGAACCGACTGACTGATAAGGCTGTCGGGTGAGCTTACATTTTCTCCTGTCACAGCCAGATAGCTCGGGCTTGCACTGCCTGAGGCTATTGACGCTGAACTTGTAGCAACCGAAATAGTTGAGCTTTGCGTCGAAGTCTGGGCGTTGAGCCGTGCAAGAATTGCTTCTATTCTGGCATTTACATTTTCGAGCTCAGACGAAGTAGAGGATACTTTTGCATCAAGTGCTTCACCATTTTCAAGTGCTTTTGCAATTGCCGCTGAATTTGAGGCATTCCTTTCCTCGAGAGAAGCAATCTTGAGGGCAATAGCATCCGTCTTTGCGTTAGCCTCAACAATTGCTTGTGAAACCCTATCGATTCCGCTTTGGGTATTTGTAATGCCTTGTGACAACGCAAGTAGACCATCCGAAAGACTTCCATTGATAACATTTCCGTTAATTGCCAGGTTCTGAGGAAGCTTGATGCTATCCGAACTTACAACATTTGATGCAAGGGTTTTGTCACCCGAGGTAAGATTTGCGATGAAGTTACCCGGGTCGGCAAAACTGATATTTACGAATGCCGTTATCTTACCCGTTGTACCCGTGAAGTCTTGCAGAGCTTTACCGACAACTTGTCCTGGCTTTGTCGCTTTCATGGCAACGCCGGGAACGGATGACGTAGTCAGGTAGTCGCCTTTGCGGATAGAACCGTTTTCATTGTTGACCTTGACCGGGACGCGGCCGTTAAGAGCAACAGGAACCGCCCTGTCTCCTCCAATTGTTCCAATCTGCGAAAGTCTGAAGCCTGGCTTCTCAGAGTAAATACCAATGACAGTTGAGTCGTATGCTTTTTGCGACTTTGTAATGTGGGTGTCGTTGTCACCATCAATTGCAACGATATCTCCGGCTTCAATTGTCGTGTCTTTGGTCGGATAATCCTCTGCCAAATCGTAGTTACCGATATTGGTCGTTAACGTCCCAGCAATAGTTGCATTTCCGTTGCTATCAATTCCCATAACTTCCATGCCGGCAGCATTCTTGAATGCGAATTTGGTCGGATTGTTGTTGCCATTAAGGTCAACCGCCAATTGGCTGACCAAACCACCATTGTTATCCGATGATATGGTGCCATTGCCGAGCGCAACCATAACCGCACTCACTGTTCCAGTGGATGTAATGTTGCCGTTTGCAAACAGGTTCCCGGTAGTTGTATTTCCATATTGGTCAACGGTGAATTGTGATGCATTTCCAATTGATGCACTTGTAGCGATTATTTGACCGGATGTTTGGATATCTCTATCGGACAGAAGCTGTCCACTACCTCCAAGAGAAAGATGTGAAAGTGCGTCGGTCGGGTCGGCGTAGTTAGAACTTACATACGCCTGAATTTGACCGATAGAACCTCCTGAGTAGCTCTCCAACGCATAACCGATAATCGTTCCGGCCTTTGATGCTTTCATCGCAACACCAGTTGTTGAAGATGCGGTAAGCGGATCTCCTTTATTAATGTTTCCGTTAGCGGTCGTAACCTTTACGGGAAGTTGCCCGAGAAGACCAACAATTACTTTGTTTGGCCCGTCTTCTCCTCCTTGAAAAGCAGGTGCTGAGGATATAACGCCCATGACGGTACTATCATAATCACTTCCGCAAGGAGCAACGCCGCTTGAAGTCTGGCAGATAACTGTGGCTGTTGAGAATACGATAGCCTTATCCTGTTCTGTATAATTTGCGGGTAATAGTGATTCATTAACTGCAAAGTACTCGGCGTAATCTGCTCCTCCCGTTTGGTAAGTTACACCTGATGCTCCATTACCGATAACCTGACCCCTCCTTCTTCCGTCTCCCTGAAGGAATTTAAGGAATGCGTCATTAGCATTCGGATTGGTGTTATTACCTGCTGTCCCGAGTTTGACAATAAGTCCGGTGTGTCCTGCTGTAGTATTTGCCGCCGTATTCCAAATCATAGCAGCAGCCGTTGCCGTTTGAGAGTCTTGCACTTCAAATTTGAAGTCAGCCGGTGTAAAGTTGCCGATTCCGACCCTTCCCGTATCGGTGAAGGTTGAGAATGTTGTTCCATTCGTCTGGTAGAGTACATCTCCCGTTGCACCTCCAGAGCCGAGCGACACGAATACATTGTTATTGCTCGTTGGAACAATGTTGATAGCTCCATTTCCGCTTCCAACAGTCACGTTCGTTCCTGATTGGTTGGTTTGAACGGTCAAATTTCCAAGGCTGTCAGCGGCAATGGTGGGGGCGGAGATACCGGCCCCGGATGACTTGAACGAGATAGCACCATTTCTTGAGCCGGCAAGACCAAGGCTCAGAGTATCGGTTGTTGCCGTATCGGTAAGAGCAAGAATCGTACCCAAACTATTTGTGATGCTGAAAGTTGAAAGCGTAGGAAGATCAATATTAAAGTTGGTACTTGTTGAGACTATTCCTCCATTATTGAGACTCAGGACACCATTCACATTCAAGTTCTGCTGGACAAGGGTTGTTCCGAATGGATTGTAATTGGAGGCAATGAAGTTCTGGAAGGATACATCCTTGCTTTCAGCCCATACTTTATATGTAGTATCATTTGTTCCTCCGATAGCCAAGACCTGTCCGTTAGTCGGGCTTCCGGCAACACTTACTGCAACGACGTCATTTGCGGCAATTGAGTTGTTGCCATCATCAACTTTGGTAGTATTAACCGACGAGTAGAGATCTATAAGGGAGTCGGAAGCGGTAGAAATAACCGATACGCCGCCGGTATTTGTAGTTGCATCACTTGTACCCATGAAGAGTTTGGTATTGCTGTCATCTACTGCAACTGATGTTGCGGTAGAAACACCCACCCCAACGCTGCCTCCGCCTGAAAGTCTTTGGTACGTATCGGCTCCAGTCACACCGGTTACGCGAGACGCGGTGTGGTTCTGAAGTGCCTGAAGACCAACGGAGTACATATGTTGTATTTGCGTTGCTGACAATACTTCACCGGTGAAGAATGGCTCGTCAATTGAGCCATTCCAGAAGTCAGCGGCCGCATTTGAACCTCCAGAAAGGTCGGCACCTATGGTGAATGCGACTCCCGAATTGGCAGAGTCATTGGTGTTGGTTGTCGTCGCAACCTGGACACCATCGACATACAGGTATTGGTTGCCACCGGAATTGTCAAAGACACCGACAATGTAGTGCCAATTGGAAGTATCTGTTATTGCCTGACCTGAGGTTGCTGTCCTCGTTGTGCCGGTTCCATTCATCACCTCAAGAGTCGGGAAGTCTGTTGAGCTCATTGAAAGTCTGAACGCGCGGTCTGCATTGGCATTTCCCATCTTCGCCATAATTGTTTGAAGCGAGCCGGTTGCTGATCTCTTTACCCATGCTCCAAATGTCATGTTGCCTGTCGTTGTATCAAAGTCAGCATCATCGGCGCACGTGGAACCGCTTCCGGTACAAATGTAGTCGTCGGTCACCATACCCGTAAGCCCGGTGCCGCGTACGCCGGACCCGTAGGCAAGACCAGCACCATTTGGATTCTTTGCAATATACGAGTTGCCCTTCAACGTTGCGCCTGATATCGCTGTGTTATTTGCAATGCTTCCTGCTGTACCGTTAAATGGCAGGTATCCTCTAATGTCACCGATAAGGTCTTCCGTAATAAGGTTGGCATTGTAGTACTTGACCATGCCATTCGTTTCGTCCCCGTACTTTGTGTCGATTCTTGTGACGTTATCTCCATTTGGAACATAAATTGTGTCAGAAGTCCCATCAACTGTCGATGAACTAGGTACGACCGTAAGGCCTGTCGGAACGAATGTCGCATCGACCGGAGCGGGTCCGGCAGTAAATACGAGGCTGGCAAATGTATTTGTGTCGGTTGTCGTCACACCGTAATTTGCTGTTGAGATATCGCCGTATACTACGCTTGCAAGCTGGTTGTTGCCGGTTGCCGAAATTGCATTGTACTTTGCCTTGATTGCATTATTTCCTCCGCTTGTTATCGTGTAGTAAAGGGTACCTGTCGGAGTAAGCGCAACATGGGTAGAGTTGGCATTGGCTCCAAAATTAGCAATAAGCGTTTGGGTTGAGTAGTTGAAGAGAGCAGCAGCTCCTCTTCCTCCTCCAGCTGTAGCAACTGCAAAGTAGTCTTTCCCGTGAATGTAAGCAGCTCTTACATTATTGATAGTAGCACTTGGGATGAGGTTGTTGGCAGTCGTTGTGTATGCAAGCCATGTGTTGGCAGAATTCCTGCTTGAAATAGGAAGCGTACCTGAATAATTTCCGGTTGCGTTGTATTTGTATGCCGTGTCGCGGGTAAAGTCGATGACATAAAGTCCTCCCGCTGAACCACCATTATTTCCAACATAAAGCTTACCGTTAAGAGCGAATACGGAGGAGATAGTATTGCTGGTAGCAGTACCGATCATGCCATCCGTTGAACCGCTCTTTTGGAATTGCATCCAAAGAGAATTGTCCTTTGCGTCATAAATGGAGACATTTGCACCATTTGAACCACTATTGGTTGCAACAATTATTGCTTTTCTCGGGAATGCACGCTGTCCGCATCTGTCATCGGTACCCTCAACACAAGTTGAAGCAGCATGGTCAAGGGTCTCATTGTACCATGATGTTGAGCGGGCAGCATCACTGTCTGTCCAGTTACCACCATCGGCGTCTTTTGTAGTGTCATATACAAATACGTCAACGATTGTTCCGTTACCCGCAGGAGCTTTAAAGTCGGTGTGTCCGCCTACTGTAAAGTCGCGGTCATTAAGCGTAAGAGTCGACGGAGTAACAGAATTGGCATTTTTATTTGAAACCGTTAAGAAATTACCCGTAGTAATTGATGTGTCGGTAATCTTCAAAACATTACCCGTAGTCTGAGCCGATGAGATATCAAGGTCTGCAGTCGGAGCCGAAGTTCCGATTCCGACAACGCCTGCAGCACCTGAAGTATTTCTAAACACTGCCGCATAGGTTGTATCCGCAGTATTTGCAGTTGATGCGTCAACATAAAGACCGGTTACAGCATTTGCCAAACTTCCCGCGTCGGTGAACGTTATGTACTGACCATATACGGTATCGGCATTCGTTGACTGATTATTCGTGAGCGCAAGTTTTTGACCATAATAAGTTGATGAGGCAGCCGAACCTGAAATTGTGACCGCATTATTGAATGCAGCAACACCGCTTGTTGTCAGAGCCGATGATGAGAGGGAGAGAAGTGAATTTGCCCCACCGGATGTTGCAAGCGCAAAATAATCATCCCCCGCCGTGTTCGATATAATCTTCGTGTTGTAATCTTTCGTGAAGAAGCCTTGCTGTACGGTACCGCTTGACGCATTCGATGTTATTGAGCCTGCACAAACCAATGCTCCCGTTGAATTGGTTATGGTACAACCTGTTGAGCCGGAACCCCCTGCGATGTTGACGTTGCCTGTGGCATTTGTCCCTTGAAGATTAAGCGCCCCGCTTCCGTTACTGTCAATTGCGAGAACTGCATTCGTTGTTGTTGCAGCAATAGCAGGAGCAGAACCGGCGAGGTTAATCGTATTTCCATTCAATGTGAGAGTCCCCGAACCAATGGTTATATCCCTATTGGTTGTTGTGTTAATGCTCAAAGTTCCTGTCCCCGACTGATCAAGAGTTACACCGTTTCCGGTAAGGTTAATAGCAGTTGAAGCAAGAGCAGTTGTCGTTCCGTTGACGGTTAAGTTGCCACCGACAGTAACGGTCTTGGCGCTACCACCTATTGCTACGTCTGCCGAACCTCCAACACTGAGTGATGTCGTCTGGGCGGTATTGAAGAGGTTGACCGATGTTCCTGAAGTCGCCGACACATCACCGCCGTTGACGATAAGGTCTCCCGTTATTGTCACGTTCCCTGTTCCGGCAAAACTGTAAGTCGGATTGGTTGTTGCATTTCCGAACGTAAGCGAAGGCGTACCATTTGTTGAAATATTGAAGTAATCGTTACCGGCCTGCTTGATATCAAATGCCGATGCCAAGCTTGATGGGATATTAAAGGTAGTTGTTGACGAAGCTCCCGAACCCGTAAATGAGAGGGTTCCTGAGGAAGAGAGCGTCATATTGCCCGTTCCGGCGTTAAGAGCCAACGACGATGAAGAATTAGAGCTTCCGATGGTAATTGCTTCAATACCCGTTCCCGAAGCGCCATTGCCAATTGTAATAGTATTTGTACCTGACGTTATATTGCCATTCCCGATATTGATTGCGGAATACGCCGATGTACCGTTTCCAAGGTTAAGGGCAGTCGTTGCGGCATCTCCCAAATTGATGGTTGTTGCGACCGTATTAAATATGTTGGCCGTACTTTTCATCGCAATCAGATCCGAAGTTGTAGCCCCATTAATCTGAACTCCTGCCGATGCTGTTACGAGACCGGTCAAAGTTGAAGCTCCGTCAACCGTAAGTGCTCCCTTTGTCTGTATGACACCCGCTGAGGAAATGGTTGTTCCTGTTGAAGCATATCCACCACCGGTCGTAAGACTGCTAAACGCCCCTGTTGCAGAGGTTGCATTAAGAGCGGAGCCGGAGAATGTAAGCGTTGAATTTCTAATAGTTGCAGTCCCCGAATTATTAGCTCCAATAATCAAAGTCGAAGCATCTCCAAACGCATTTACGGTTGTCGCATTTGTGTTAAATACGGTAGCGGTTGTATTGGAAGTCGTTACATCCCCGCCATTCACCGCAATATCTCCTGCTGTTGTGATGTCACCGTTCGTTGCAACGCCAAAGTTTGTACCGGTTATTGCAGATGCACCCAAAGCAAGCCCGGTAACAACATTTGCATCCGAAACGTCAAGCGCAGTTGTTACATTTCCTCCTGACACTCCTGCAATCTTGAGGCCAATCGGAAGCGCACGGTTTACATCATTGTTCTTGATAAGAACGAGCTGGGACGGATCATTGGTACCGGCCCCGTCTGCTCTCAAAAACTCTATATCGCTTGTCGAGTTGGTGGCTGCAGTAACCGTAAACTTGCTGTCTGTTGATGTGTCTGAAAGTGTAAACGCAATGTCTTTGTTGTCTGACGTATTGATTGTGTTTCCGGTGTTGTAAGCCGATTGCAAAGTAGCAGCCGACGAGCCCGCATTACAGGTAACAACGTGATTTGAACCATCGATACAAAGTGAGGTACCTGCCCCTCCTGTCAGACCCAAAAGTGACAAGTATGACGAAGAGCCCGAAGGAGTATTGATGGTAACCCCGTTAGAGCCTGATGGGGTAAGGCTTGTTGCACCGTTTGCGGTAAATGTTTTGCCCGATGCGACGGTGAGCGCACCATTGACGGTCGTTGTCCCACCACCTGCGCCAATTGAGACAGTAGTTGCAGCCTCACCTAATTTAAGGGTGGTTGCAGTTGAATTGAATACTGTTGCCGTAGTCTTATCGGTAGTAATGTCTGCCTGAGATGCTCCGTTCACCTTAATTCCAGTTGAAGCGGTTACAAGTCCGGTTGTCGTTGATGTGCCGCCAACGACCAAATCACCATCAGCCGAAATATTACCCGCGTTGGTGATTGTGACCCCTGTTGAGCCATATCCGCCGCCGATAGACGTCGAAAGGATGTTGAGGTCAGCACTTCCCGCAGTAATTGTTGTAGCATTCGGGAAGTTAATGGTTGTACCCCGAATGTTTCCTGTTGCTGTTGTAGCACCCAATGTGTACGCTGTTGCGTCTCCACCCATGTTGAGAGTTGTTGCATTGGTATTAAACACTGTTGCAGTCCCGGTGGAAGTGGTTGTGATATTGCCATTGTTGATAGCAGCATCTCCTGCGGCAGTGATAGAACCACCCGAAGTCACGCTAAAGTTGGTACCAGAAATGGCTGATGCTCCAAGAGCAAGCCCGGTTGTTATTCCAGCGTCTGAAACATCAAGTGCGGTTGTTACTCCGCCGCCGCCTGATGAAGTAACCTTGATTCCTATTGGTATGGCTCTATTGGTATCTCCATTGTTTACAAGTATCAACTGTGAAGGATCGGCGGCTCCCGTTCCATTTGCCCTTTCAAACAGCGAATACCCGGTTGAGCCATCTGCTGTTGTGACAGAAAACTTACTGTCTGTTGATGTGTCGGAAAGAGCGAAGGCAATATCTCTGGCGTCGGATGTGTCAATTGTGTTGCCGGCATTGTATGTTGTCTGCAGACTTTGTGATGAAGCCGCACACTTTACGACATTATTTGATCCGTCCACGCAGAGGATAGAACCTGCTTGCGTATCAAGCCCCGGTATGACCAGATATGAACCTGCCGTATAGTCTGTAGTGATGGTTACGTCATTCGCGCCGTTGGGGTCCAAAGACACGGGACCAAGAGCAGAAAGCGTCTTCGATGAAGCAACGGTAAGCGCACCATTGACCGTGGTTGTTCCGGCAGCCGCTCCAAGAGACAAAGTCGTTGCTGCACCGCCGATATTAAGAGTGGTTGCGGTTGTGTTGAACAAGTTGGCGGTAGTCTTTGACGAGATGAGGTCGGCACTCGATGCGCCTGAGACTGTAATGCCGGCTGAGGCGGTAACTGCTCCCGTCAGCTGAGAGGTACCGTCAACAGTGATGTTCCCATTCGTAGAGAGATCACCAGCGTTTGTAATGCTCAGTCCTGTAGAGCCGTATCCTCCACCTATAGCGGTCGAAAGGACATTAAGGGCTGCGCTTCCTGCTGAAATTGTAGTAGCGTTCGGGAAGTTAATAGTTGTACCCCGGAGATTACCGGTAGCATTTGTAGCGCCTAATGTGTAGCTTGTTGCCGCATTACCGACTGTCACTGTTGTTGCGTTTGTGTCAAATACCGAACCGGTTGAGCCCGAGGTAGTAATGAAACCGCCGTTCACGGCAATATTTGCGGCGGTTGTAATATCTCCTGTACTTGCAACATTGAAGTTGGTGCCCGTTATGGCACTTCCTCCAAGCGCAAGTCCGGTTGTTATTCCAGCGTCTGAAACATCAAGTGCGGTTGTCACTCCGCCGCCGCCTGATGAAGTAACCTTAAGGCCGGCTGTCGCAGGCTGATTGGCGTCGGCATTGTCGATAAGAACAAGTTGCGCGGCTGGTGTAGGATTGGAGCCGTCAGCAAGTACAAACTTCGAAGTGCTTGTCGAGCCCGCGGCGGTCGTGACAGTAAAGTTGCTGTCGGTTGCAGTATCTGAAAGCGTGAACGCGATATCCCTATTATTGGAGGTAGCTATTGTATTTCCGTTGTTGTATGCAGTCTGCAAACTGTTGTTGGCTGTGGCATCACACTTCACTATGTGATTTGACCCATCAATACAGACAGCCGGCTGAACACCAACAGTTGTAGTAAGGCCGGGAACCGTCAGGAATGAATCAGTATCAGTTGTGAT
>CAZMSF010000030.1:0-12346 GCA_964568885.1 uncultured Gammaproteobacteria bacterium | reverse complement strand
TTTCATCCTGTATACACTGAATAACGGTAAGACCATTTTCGTGTGCCTCGCGGACCTTGTTTTCTATATCGGCTTCATTCTCATGGAGATACTTTCTTCTTTCGGAATGACCGATAATAACATACTTTGCAAACTCCTTCACCTGTTTGGCATTCACCTCACCCGTGTATGCCCCTTCGGGGAAAGAAGAAACGTTTTGGGCGGACAAACTAACGGGAAGCTCATTCTTGTCGGTCAAGTACCTGCACTTTGCAAGCAGCGTCATCGGAGGAGCAATGACTATCTCTTTATTTTTAATGTCGCTTTCGGAAATATTGGCCTTAAGATGTTCAAAAAATGCAACTGCCTCATCTTTGGTTTTGTGGGATTTCCAATTGGCGATGTAATATTTTGTGTCCATGAGGAATAGGTTTCAGGTTTTCAGTAGCGTATAATTATACACACGAAAACTTACATTTCAACGTAGTTAAATTATATCAGCAAATGGAAGACATTCTCAATAAACTAAATTCCGAACAAAAAGAGGCAGTAATAAACACCGAAGGTCCGGCCATTATTTTGGCGGGCGCCGGAAGCGGAAAAACCAGGGTTCTTGTCCACAAAGTGCTTTATCTTATTGTGGAAAAAAATGTAGCCGCGCAAAACATTTTGATGGTTACGTTCTCCAACAAGGCTGCGGGAGAAATGAAGGAGCGCATCAGAAATATTCTTCACCTTTTTCCAAAAAAAATTTCCGAAGAACCAACCGTTGCGACATTCCACTCTCTTTGCGCTAAAATTCTCAGAAGAAGCGGTGTTACCATAGGCATTCCTCATAATTTCGTCATTTATGATACGTCGGACCAACTCGATACCATTAAAGACTGTCTTGAAAAACTTGAGTTATCGGTAAAAGATATCCGTCCGAAGGCTGCTCTTGAAGCAATATCCGCTGCAAAAAATCAGATGATAGAACCAATACAGTATCAAAAATATGCTCGAGGGTACATCCAAGAAAGGGTAGCAAAAATTTATCCTCTCTACCAACAACTACTTGCCGAGAGAAATGCGGTTGATTTTGATGACTTACTCAACAAAACCATAGAATTATTCAAACAGTCTACTTCAACATTGGAATTTTACCAGGAAAAATTTAAATATATTCTGGTTGATGAATACCAGGATACAAACATGAGTCAGTATCGGCTGACAAAATATCTTTGCGGAAAATACAACAATATCTGTATCGTGGGTGATTTTGCCCAAAGCATCTATTCATTTAGAGGAGCCGATTATAAAAATTTGGAAAAATTCAGGACGGATTTTCCGGAGGCTAAAGTATTTAAGCTATCACAAAACTACCGCTCGACCCAAACCATTTTAGACGCTGCTTTTACCATAATTTCCAATAACTCGTCTCACCCGGTATTAAAACTGTGGACGGACAACAAGGCCGGGGAAGAGATAAGTATATATGAGGCAGACAACGAACACAAAGAGGCGGAATATATCGTCAAGGCAATTAATAATAGAAAAAGTTTTGACTCGGATTTTCTTCTTTCCGATGTTGCAATTCTCTATAGAATGAATGCTCAGTCACGAACCATTGAGGAAGTGTTTCTTCATTATGGCATCCCGTATAAATTGGTAGGAGGAGTGAGATTTTATGATAGAAAAGAGGTGAAAGACGTACTTTCATTTTTATCATACCTTTCAAATCCAATGGATGCGGCGGCTCTTAAAAGACTGCAGAAATTGGGAAAGAAACGCTTTGAAGATTTTGAATTTTACCGTCAAGAATTTAACGAGGGAAATTACATTGAAAAAAAAGAGACACTTGAAATTATTGATGAAGTGCTCAAGCGTTCTTCATATCTAGACAGGTACGACCCGGAAGACATAGAAGACAGAGCCCGGCTTGAGAATATAAAGGAACTCCGTTCTGTAGCGCTTGAATTCCCAAACCTTATTCCATTTCTTGAGAATGTTGCCCTTGTCGAACAAGAATATATGCCCGACGGGCAAAAGATTGCCGAGACTGAAGATGCGGTAACACTTATGACGATGCATGCGGCAAAAGGACTCGAATTTAAAATGGTATTTATTGTAGGGATGGAAGAGGGAGTTTTCCCTCATGCACAAGCGTTATTCGACTACGGAGATATAGAGGAGGAACGACGGCTTTGTTATGTCGGAGTGACTCGTGCCAAAGAGCACCTTTACCTGACGTATGCAAAGCAGCGGGTTATTTTTGGTCAAAGGAATACCGCTACACCATCCCGATTCATATTTGAACTACCACAGGAAGTATTAGAACACAATAATGTTGACACAAGTATTATAAATAACGAATACTGGTGATATGGATGTTATTGAGATAACAATTGAGAATAGGAAGGACTACAATGCTGTCGTTACACACCCTCTACAGTCTTTTGAATGGGGCGAATTTCGGGAAAAAACAGGAGTAAAAGTCGTACGCCGTGGCTTTTTACAAAATGGGAAATTGGTTGACGGCTTTACCCTTACCATACACAACGTCCCAAAAACAAAATTTACCATCGGCTACCTTCCAAAAGGAAATGCTCCGAGTAAGGAAGTTATTACCGAGCTTAACAAGATAGGGCGAGAAGAAAATTGCATTTTTATTCAATTGGAACCGAATGTTGTCGCTGGCTCTGATTCAATAGTAGGTGCAAATCTTTATCCCTCTTTCCATCCGTTATTCACAAAATATACTTTTGTCCTGGATATCTCAAAAAGTGAAGAGGAATTATTAAAAAGCTTTCACTCAAAAACCCGCTACAATATAAAAGTTGCCCAAAAACATAACGTTACTGTAAAAGAAGAAACCTCCGATGAAGCATTTAGAAAATATTTACGTCTTACGGAGGAGACGACCAACAGACAACAATTCTTTGCACATACCCCTTCATATCACACAAAGATGTGGGAGACGCTTGGAAATAAAACCGGCGGATTGTCGGCGCACTTATTTACGGCTACCTACAAACCGGAAGGACAAAAAGAAGAAACACTCGCCTCATGGATTCTTTTTGTTTTTAAAAACTTTTTGTATTACCCGTATGGCGCATCCTCATCCAAATACCGGAATGTCATGGCGTCAAATCTTATCATGTGGGAAGCGATACGATTTGGAAAAAAAATGGGACTTACGTATTTTGACATGTGGGGAGCTTTAGGGCCGGACCCCGATACAAAAGACCCATGGTACGGATTTCACAAATTCAAAGAAGGATATGGGGCAACGCACACAGAATTTGTTGGAAGTTTTGATCTGGTGATAAAGCCTGCGCTTTATCGTTTTTATAAAGTAGCGGACAAAGCTCGGTGGATATTTTTGCGACTAAAAAAGCGCTTTAGATAATATACAAAAACAGCCCGTTTTTTTTATCTATTCTTTTAACAGGTAATGGAACTTCGTACCGGTAGCTCACAATTCTTGTCCCCGGTTTTAATTCTTTTTTAAGTTTCGGCAATATTCTTTTGATAACTGATGGGACTAAATAAAAATAGACGACAGTCGCATCCGAGAGCTTTACCTTCTTAAAATCTCTTCTCACAAATTCGGCCCGATTAGCATTTCGAAATCCTTTTTTAATTTGTGAGATAAAATAGCGAGAGTAATCAATCTCTATTCCAATTGCCTTTTTTGCATTAAATTCATTGACCGCAACGAGAATAAATTCACCATCTCCGCTTCCCAATTCATATACAATATCTTTCGGTGATATTTTTGAAAGTTGGCATGCGGCCTTGGCAACCTTCCTGCTCGTCCTCCACCACGGACTCCATGGACTATCGGGCGGCCAGACGAACGTAAGTAGCACAAGCAAAAAAACGATGAAAAAAAGACTGACAAACATTAGATTTTCAGAATTACTTTGCCTATTATGTTTTTTCTGTCGATAAAACCAAACATTCTACTGTCTATACTCTCCTTTTTATTATCTCCCTCAACCCACATTTTGTTTTTTACAATTTTTTTAATTCTTTTACAAAGAACGAAAGGGGGCACAACTTGTCGAAACACAATAATGTCCCCGACTTTAGGACGCTGAAATAGGTAGCGTACCGTAAGTACCTCTTCCCGCTCGTTGATAGTCGGAAACATACTGTTGTTCTTAATTTTGAAACGCTGCAATGGAAATTTATCAAGGAGAGACACTATGAAGTTTTTGATTGTTCAAAAATTTGTGCGATACTGTTGACTGCCTCCACCAATTCCTGTGCCAATTTCTCATCAACATGTTGTTTGTTTTGGGAACATAACTTAGCAGCCTTCCAAAACATGTCGTGAAGGTTCGGAAATTTTTCAAGATGTTCCTGCTTGAAATAATCGGTCCAAAGGATAAGGAGTTCTTCTTTGCATTTGCGTGCGTGCTCTTCTTTTGTCCAAATCATCCGCATAAGACTGTTTTTGTAATTGAGTTTTGCCGCTTTGTCATCACCCGTTTTTTCCAACTCATTGATTTTTTGTACCATTTTAAGAACGGTTTCTGCTGCAATCTGTGCCGGCTTTGGATCGTATATCCCACAGGGAACATCACAGTGGGCAGATGCAAATCGAAGAGGTAAGATTCCGAGTAGTCGTTTCAAAAATCTCATGGACCATACTACTATATATCACCAACGGTTGGTTCGTCAATTGAAATTTCTGTTTGCTACCAAATTACTATGATTTACTCACGCTGCCTTCGCATTTGACTAATGAAAAACCTTTTGATACTCTACCCTCATGCTACACACACCTTTTTACGATCCGACAAAAAGTTATGAAGAGAATTATGAGAGCGGCCCATTCGGTGATTTTGCCGATGGGAAAAAATACGTCCAACAGGGAACCCCGACATATGATTTTTTTGGACAAAAAATATTTCTTCCATTCGGCATTCCTGCCGGTCCAATCATTAACAGCAACTTTGCAAAAGCCGCTTTTGAAAAGGGGTTTGATATCGTGGTGTATAAAACCGTCCGCTCCGATTTCTTTCCGTGCCATCCATTCCCAAATGTGTTATCGGTAAATATCGATGGCGATCTGACAATGGAAAAGACTCAGGAAAGGCTTGTTGCTGACAATAATTATCACGAACCCCTTTCAATAACAAACTCCTTCGGCGTCCCTTCAAAAAAACCCGAAGACTGGCAAGAAGATGTAAAAAAAGCACTCGGGTACACAGGACCTGGACAGACTTTGGTTTTAAGCTTTATGGGGACAGTCAGAGAAAACCAGACACAAGAGGAATTTATTGAAGATTATGCTCTTGCGGCAAAACTATCTATGGAAACCGGCGCTAAAATTTTGGAGACAAACCTTTCTTGTCCGAACATCGGGAACGAAGGGCTTGTCTGCTACAATCTGGACGTTACCGAGAGGGTATGTGATGCAATTAGAAAAGTTATCGGAAATACCCCTCTTATCATAAAGGTCGGATATTATAAAGATGACGAGCAACTCCTAAAACTCGCAGCAATTGCCGAAAAATACGCGGACGGTATTTCAGGAATCAATACATTGCAGACAGAAATTATCGACAAAGATGGAAACCAGGCTCTCCCCGGTAACAACCGGAGCAGAAGCGGGGTTTGCGGAACAACAATTAAATGGGCGGGGCTTGAAACCGTTAGGAAACTGAAAGATATAAAAAATAAGAATGGATATTCATTCTCAATAGAAGGGGTTGGTGGGGTTATGAAATCGAATGATTATTTTGAATATATTGCTTCAGGAGCAGAGAGCGTTATGTCAGCAACGGGGGCGATGTGGAATCCATATTTGGCGCAAGAAATTAAAGAGAGTGAGAATACTGCCCTTGATATAATCAATGCATGGCATGGAAGAACTACCTAATTAACACTACTCAAATCGGGTCTCAACAGCCGATGTGCCCAATTGCCGACTTGGGGTTATTAGCACTGGCTCTGCCGGAACTTGTCCATATCTTTGCTCATAAGAGACAGACCACCCACTAAACAAAATGTGGTCTTGCGAAGCCCTTTGCGTCGCGCGTCTTCTTCCAAGCCGTAACAATTCCCGTTGCTCGGGAATTTGAACCGTTGCCTCATCGAATTGACCGGCCAGTCCTACATCCACCAATAAACTGCCAGGAAACATTGCCGCTTCGGATATTGCACGCTCCGCTCTATCTCTTAATGCTTCGACTCCGAATTCCGTTGCGTATGCCGCCTCACGAATCTGGTGAGTCACAAATTCAGGGGTCCCTTTTGCAAATTCCAGAAGCTTTGACAATTCATTTAGTAATGCGATATTCTCAACTATCTGTGCCTCCCCTTGAGATAGCTGATAAGGAAGTTGTGACAGTATCCGTTGTAGCTCGCGTTGTCGTTCTGCCGGACTTAATTTCTCGAATGGATTTTCACGCTCTGAGTTTTCAGACCTCATACGGGAATTATATTCCGCAATTTATGAAACTTCAAACCGTGGGGGCAATAATTTTTCCGTCTCCTTTTTGTATTAATAATTTTCCGTTCTCATACACTTTTTTCCCACGAACAACAACTGATTTAACTTTTCCTACAACTCTTCGTCCTTCAAATGGAGACCACCCGCATTTTGTTTTCAAATCTTTTTTTGAAAGAACATATTCTTTCATGTCAATTTCTATTTTTGTATTTTCTGATGTCGGGATATTGAAAATTTTGGCCGGATTTTCAAAACACAATTGCTCTATTTCATCGGTCGTCATGACTCCTTCTTCAACTTTTGTCAAAAGAAGGGGGAGGGTAGTGTCAAGTCCGGGAACTCCAAATGGAGCTTCAGTCTCCTTTTCTTTTTGCGTGTGCGGTGCATGGTCCGATTCGATAATGTCGATATATTCAAAGTTATCCCACAAAAATTTCACATCTTTTTTGCTTTTAAGGTACGGTTTCATTTTTCCGTATGGCCCCAACTTTTTTTCATCATCATGCGTTAAGAAAAGATGATGGGGGGTTACTCCACACGTTACTTTTAAACCTTTTTCTTTTGCATGCGCTATTTTTGCAAGCTCAGTTGCCGATGAAACATGGCAGATGTGTGTTGCCTTCTTGGTCCGTTTTGCTATCTCAAACACCATATCCAAAACATCTTCTTCTGCGTGCAGCAGTATTGGCTGAGCACTCTCCCATGTATCATAAATTTTTGTAAGTTCCCTTTTCCCGATGATAAATCCTCCCGTCGTTTGATTTAAATACAATTTCAAACCAAAAACTTTTTTTGATACTTTTTTGAATTCTTCCAAATTTTCTCCCAAACTTCCGAAATGAAATCCTATATCACAAACAGCCTGCTCGCCTGCTATTTTTATTTTTTCGTCCAAAAGTTTTTTCGTCGTAATAGGAGTCGCGTTATTGGGCATGTCAATAACCGTCGTAAATCCTCCATTAAGTGCTGCAAGCGTTCCAGTGTAGAAATCTTCTTTATGCGTCTGAGCGGGAGTACGCATGTGCGTGTGGACATCAATAAGTCCGGGAAGGGTTATCGTTGCCATAATTAATGTCTATCAGGCAGTGGGCACACCAATTGTGCATCATCCTTTGCCTTTTGTAAACTGTTATTTCGGATAAGAGGGTCTGCCAATTCCCCGTCACTTTTGGTAAGAAGGTCTCGGCAAAAAACGATATCTTTTTCGATAAGTCTTCTTTTCTCCTGTTCCGAAAGTGAGGAGAGTAGCGTTATTGGATACATCTGCGGGTCTTCAACCAAATCCTGCAAATTACCTTTTTCCGGGTAATTCCATGCGATAACCGGCATCCCTTTGCAGTTGGCATACGAGATGGCATCGGCTGTTAATTTCGTGTTGGTGACTAACCATACGTTATCGATATTGTTTTTTTCCTTCACATCCAGAAACCTGGCATACGTGTAAAGCGCTACTTGAACATCCGTTTTGACAACGTGATGGTTATGAAATTTCACTTCCACTATCTCTCGGTGCTTATTTTTTTCCAAAAGTAAATCTATCTCGTGCCTGACGCAATCTCCGTTCATGATGTTGTCTGTCGTGACTTTATAGTCCATCGTCCGAAAAATTTTTGCTAGGTATTGTTCGAATGGAAATCCGGTTGGACCCAATTCAAATATCGCCTCGCGCAAGTTAAACCTCAATGATGACTTTCTATCCCGGGGTTCCAAGTATTCCAAAACGTGTTTGAATATCTCATCCGTTGAAATTTCATTCTCGTGGAATTTGGTCTGAATGTGCTCCAATACTTCCGGTTGCAGATTGTCAGGTACCCCTACCCGGTTCATTGAGCGTATGACCTTTGCTTTGTCATACACCTCCCTCTCCCCCGACTTTTTGACCACAAACTTATCTTTCATATCTTCCATTATGACAAAAAAACAAACAATCTGTAAATCCCACCACAAGCTTTATTGTCGCATAACACATTCTTGTGCGACATTGACTTAAAAAATAGGGTTGTTTGTGTAATAATATGTGGACAATATGAGCGAAGAGCAAGTTTCACTGGATGAAGTAAAAAAATGGGCTGACGATTTATTAGATGCAGTCCATGTTATTGCTACGGGACCAAATAAATATAAATCTACGACTTTTGCGAGGATAGTAGAGGCATCTTTTAGAAGAGATTATCTAACTCTTTCCACGATCCGAAGATTATCAGACGGAAAGCCGGAAGAATTAATAATCTACGGATCAAGCTGCATGGATTTATTCAGAAGAGTTTTCGAAGATTTAATTAGCCTTGAGTATATGATTATGAAAGGTAAGGATGACATGGCAAAAAAGTTTAGAAATTTTTTATTTGTAGAAGATAAAAAGACCATGGAATATCTGGAATCTGGCGGAGTAAAGATGGATCCAAAAAGAAAAAAAGAGATAGAAGATAATTACGAGAAAGTAAAAAAAGACTTTTTTGATAAAAGCAGTATGATGCGATGGAAAACGTGGTTAGAAACAATCGAGTACCTTAAGTCTAAGGGTGTTGGAATAACCAATGACGTTGAAAGTCAATTGGAAGTAGATTTTGACGAAAAGTATCCAGATAAGGGCGAAAAAGTTAGAAAATCTTGGGCAGGGTTAGATGTGGAAAATATGGTTATAGAACTTGCTCAAAATAAGGTGATACAAGACGACGAAGTAAAGTCTATGCTCGAAACATATAGAATAGGTAATTCTAAGAATCACTTTTCCCCTACGGATTTGATTAATTATCTTTACGAAGACCTTTTTAATAACTCAAATACTCAGGATATAAAGTTGAGTTTGTTACTTGTCACGATGAACCTAAGTCGTATCTCCTCGATTGCAATCTCAGAGTTAGACTTCGCGAATAAAGCCGTAGTAGAGAAAAAAGTTGACGAGATATGGGGAGAAATTTCCAAAGCACACCTTCCAAGCGAAGAAAAAGTTGATGATAAAGCAACCTCTTGACCAATGCTCTCAAAAAGACTATATTTTCCCTAGGTGTTTTTAGTAAAAAAAAGAGCTAAAGACGAAGAGGTCTGGGGGGACATCCCCGCATTTCTAAGGCATCCCACCATTAATTTTTGCTCTAAGTTCTAGTAACTTCTTCTCTCCAGTAAGTAACCAGAAAAGTGCTAATGCCATAAACTTACTGTTGTATTTTTGATGGTAAACAAATAGGTCATCATAAAATAAATCAAGTCGCTTCCATCCCAATTGCATTGTGCTTTTTGCGTCTTCATGTATTACATATGAATCCCCACAATGAAAAATTTTATAACCTTTTTCATATATTCTTTGAGATAAGTCGTCTTCCGTATAATACAAAGTGAAATTTTCGTCATATCCGCCTATGTCTTTTAAAAGTTTTGTCTCTATGCAGAAATAAGCATTACATCCTACTTTAATCTCAAAATTATTTTTTCTGTTTTTATTCTTCATTTTATTTTTCTTCAAATACGATTCGTTTCTAAATATCTTTCCCAGCATACTTAGGCTATAGAAATCTGAAAGAATTGTCCGAAATTGTGTACCCGTGGGGATTATTTTTCCATTTGGTTTTATCTCTAACCCCTCACATGCATTTAAATCCTTCTCTTTCATGAATCCTAATATTTTTTTAAATGCATTGTTTTTTAAATAAGTATCCGAATTTAACATAATAAAATATTTTCCTTTTGCTATCTTTATTATTTGGTTATACCCCTCAGCAAAATATTTATTTTTTTTATTCATGCACAATTTAACTTTCGGAAATTCTTTTTCAATCATTTGCGCACTACCATCGTGCGAAGCATTATCTACAACGATTACCTCATAACGAATTCCGTCTGTATATTTATAAATTGAAGAAAGACACTTTCTTAATAAATCTTTTGTATTAAATGAGAGTATACCTATTGTTAATTCCATAGCTGAATAGTACCATAGGTTCTTATGCAATTAAAATCATCACAATTACAACGAAGAGTTCATGAAAAATATCATATTAAAACCACTGCTCAAAAAAAAATAATTGACGATAAGAATTTCACCTATCGTTTACTTATAAAGGTTTTAAGCAAGAAGATTAATACAAAAAAACTCAAAGTCTTGGATATAGGATGTGGAGCGGGTACAATTTGTTTTTATCTTGCAAATAAAGGCCATGATGTAACCGGAATTGATATATCACAAAAAGCAATTAATGAGTGTCGTGTAAGCGCAAAAAATTTAGGAATTAAAGGCGTGGATTTTGTCAGGCTTGATTTTCCCAAAGAAAATTTAAGAGGTAAAAAATATGACATTGTAATACTTACAGAAGTTATTGAACATCTAGAATATGATGATTTAGCCATAAGGGAGATATCTAAACTATTGAGATCTAATGGATTATTAATTCTATCAACGCCCTCAATAAAAGCGCCCCTAAATAAGCTGGGGCTCACTAAAGATTTTGATAAGAGAGTTGGTCATTTGAGAAGATACTCTTTATTAAGTTTAAAAAAACTTTTAAAGGGAAACGATTTTGAAATTAAAGAGATTGTAAAAACTGAAGGAATAATCCGCAATTTTCTTTTTGTAAATCCATATGCAGGAAAACTTGTAAAAATAATAAATCGCTATGGTTCAGACCTTGTAACATTTTTGGATAATATTTCCCTCAAGCTTTTTGGAGAATCGAATTACATTATTGTTGCCAAAAAAAGATGATAGAACCGCAGTTGAGCAGGGTTATCGAGGATAAATAGCTTCATTTACTTACGGGTTGTAAATATCAGATATCTATCCACAACTACATGACTCTGGTAAAATAAATCTATGGAATTAATACTCGTCATGGTAACTTCCCTTGATGGGCGGTCGACTCAGAAAGGGCACGGAGCAGACATCCACTACTGGACATCAAAAGAGGATCAGAAGCATTTTCAAACTGTCATTCAGAACGCAAAGCTTCTTATCATGGGTTCCACAACCTACGAAGCAGCGCGACCCAGCATGCAGCACGTCGAAGGAAAACTCCGGGTTATCATTACCCATGATCCCTCAAAATATGATGGAGAAAAAATCCCAGGGCAACTGGAATTCACAAATGAAAATCCAGCAGACCTTATAAATAGACTACCCTCACAAGGATACACAGAGGGGTACTTAGTCGGAGGAGCTCACACCAACACCGAATTTTTCAAACAAAATTTAGTGACGGAAGTTTGGCAAACACTCGAGCCAAAAATTTTGGGAACTGGAAATGGGCTTGTCGGAGAAGAGGAAGTCAATATTACATTAAAACTTATTTCTTCCGAAAAAATGAACGAGCAAGGAACGCTTCTTCTAAAATATCTGGTTCTCCAGAAATGACCCCGTCTTTAATGTCGTTATTTTTTTGTGATTGTATTTGTCTTTTAAAAAGGAATTTAATATTTTATAGACATCAAAATCCGACACCGCAATTGAATCGCGCGAGTCCTCGTACATAAATTCCGAGTATTTTCCCAAGTAACACCACTTGTCAAAAACGAGTCCCTCTTCCACATCTTCACTTTTTTCTTTTATTACAATTGGTCCGGTAAACGGCCAGGCGCGAAGTTTTGTTTTGCCGAATGCCAGAATAAATCGTGCGTTGTAAAGTGCTGCTTTTTCTTTTTTTGCACACGCCCCTTTACACCAACCAAGCCTGTACGAAAAACAGGGTTTTATTGTTTTTTGCAGTCCCAAAAGGTTCTCGCACAAAGAATGCTCTTTGACTAAATGCGCCAAATGTTCTTTCGCAGATTTTTTGCTTTTAAAAATTCCCAATACTTCCTCCAATTCGTCTGAGGAAATTTCTTCTCCATGCCGCAATTCGACGGAAAAATATCCGTCGGGAGTAGTGTGCTTTTTTAGATATGTGAGCTTTCGTGCGTAACGTAGCTTCCTATTATATATGGGTTGTAATT
>CAZMSF010000029.1:0-14210 GCA_964568885.1 uncultured Gammaproteobacteria bacterium | reverse complement strand
GATCCTGATTTTTGGAAAGATACGGAAAAGGCAACAAAGTTGATGCAAGAGTTTGGGGCATTACAGAAGGAAATAGAGAACTACGAAAAAATTCAAGATATGGTTGCAAATGAGCGGTATGAAGAGCTCGAAGGACCCTTAAAAGAATTGGAGGTTTACCTCTATCTATCAGGTCCCTTAGACAAGGCGAATGCAATAATTTCGATACATGCAGGACAAGGAGGAGTCGATGCGATGGATTGGGCGCAAATGCTGTCGAGAATGTACCAGAGATTTTTTGAACGACGTGGTTGGAAATTTGAGATTATCGATCAGGCAAACGGGGAAGAGGCGGGAATAAAGTACATAGATTATATAGTTGAAGGAGAGTTTGTTTATGGGTACCTGAAAGGTGAAAACGGAACTCACCGGTTGGTTCGGCTCTCCCCTTTCAATGCAAATAATTTAAGACAAACATCATTTGCATTGGTTGAAGTTTTGCCGCAGTCAGACGATGATAGCACGCTTAAATTAAATGAGGATGATTTGGAATGGGAGTTCTACAGAGCATCTTCACATGGAGGACAAAACGTTCAGAAAGTAAGTTCTGCGGTGAGACTTACTCACAAGCCAACCGGTATAGTTGTCACAAATCAAACAGAGCGGTATCAGAATCAGAACCGGGAATATGCTCTTAAGCTTTTAAAGGCAAAACTTTTGGCTCGTGCAGAGCAGGAAAGAAGGGACGAAGAGCGAAAGTTAAAAGGAGAATATAAGGCTGCATCATGGGGTAACCAGATTAGAAATTATGTTCTTCACCCCTATCAGATGGTGAAAGACGTGCGTACCAATATTGAAACGAGCAATACCGAAGCGGTTCTTGACGGTGACATTGACGTATTTATTGAGGCAGAGCTAAAGGAATTAGCTTGATAAAAAAAAAGAAATATGGTTAGATAGGAAGAGTCATGGAAGAACACCATCTGCCTAAAAAAGAGCTAATTCATGATTTGAATTCTCCGCAAAAAAAAGGCAGTAGTCCGGATAACAATATGGCAAAACAGCTTGCATTCACTGTAATCATTGTTCTTATACTTGGTATTGGTACTGGATATATAGCTTCAAATGTTGCCGGAAGCGGGAAAAAAGGTCCTCTGTCAATCAATAATAGTTCATCAGGTGGCTCAATGGGTAAGGGTTTTACCGCCGGAGTTAACGACACGAAGGCATTTCCCGATACAACAGAAGGGGTATTACAAGCCGGTGGCATCGACGGGGAAGGAGCATTCCATTTAGTAAGACCGGGTGGTGACTCTCAAAACGTTTATATGACTTCATCTGCCGTTGATTTAAGCCAATTTATCGGAAAAAAGGTAAAAGTGTGGGGGCAAACCCAAACCGCTCAGAAAGCAGGCTGGCTCATGGATGTTGGAAAAATCCAAGTGCTCTAGAGACGGGCAGTTCGTGGGCACAGTGGGCAAAAAAGACGAGGTACATTCATGAGACCAAAAAAAATCGTCATGTCAGTAAATAATCATGATTACATTTCAAGAAGTATCCAAGCAATACTATTCGGACCTCGCCCTTGATAAGGTCAGCTTTTCAATTGATAAGGGTGACTTCGTATTTCTTGTCGGACCAACGGGCAGCGGCAAGACAACAATTTTCAGACTCATCATAAAAGATTTACTCCCAACGGAGGGAACGATTACAATCGGTGATATTGATGTGGTAAAGCTTCCGGGTAAGAAAGTACGGCAACTCCGGCGCAATGTTGGAGTTATTTTTCAGGATCTGAAATTACTTCACGATAGAACGGTTGGCGAAAATGTGATGCTGCCTTTGCAGTTCTCGGGAGTATCGGAAAAAGATGCAAAGGAAAGGGCACATGAAGTTCTTAAGAGCGTAGGTCTTATGAGTGCTTTTTCTAAATTTCCACAACAGCTCTCGGGAGGAGAAAGACAAAGGGTTGCAATTGCCCGGGCGCTAGTTTTTGATCCTGAGGTGATACTCGCCGATGAGCCAACGGGGAATTTGGATATTGATACGAGTATGCAAATACTTCAGCTTCTGGATGAGATAAACAAAACCGGAACAACGATTTTCATGGCGACTCATAATGACAGGATTATCGACACCACAAAAAAAAGAGTAATTGTTCTTGAGGGCGGTAGACTAAAAGAAGACAGACGGAAAAAAGGAGAGGATAAAAAACACGTAGAGCACGAAGAAAAAAAGATTGTGAAAGAGGAAAAGCAGGAGAAATTAGAAAAAAAAGAAGACCAAGTTGAAGAGGGAAAAATTACATTAGAAAGTTTGACTAAATAAAATATGCATACACAAACAGTTGCAAAATACATACGCCGCTCGCCATATCAGTCAATTGCGGCGATAATGATAATGTCTCTTACGTTTTTGACGATTGCCGTTTTTTCAATTATTACTATTATTTCAGTCCGGGTAATTAACTATTTTGAAACCCGTCCGCAGCTTTCGGTGTTCTTTAAGCAAGATGCAACAGCTGAGGACATTAATGCTCTTCGGACCCAACTCACTCAGACAGGAAAATCAAAAAGTATCAAATTCGTTTCAAAAGATGAAGCGTTGTCAATTTATAAGCAGCAGAATAAAGACGATCCGCTTCTTTTAGATCTTGTTACGTCCGACATTCTTCCATCGTCCCTTGATGTCCAGGCGAATGATGCTTCTTATCTTTCGGATTTGGCAAGCATTGCTAAAAAATCCAAAGCGGTCGATGAAGTAGTTTTTCAGAAAGATATTGTAGACACGCTTATTAAGTTCACGAACGGACTTCGTCAGATAGGACTTGTTATCATTGGCATACTTCTGGTTGTCAGTATTTTTGTCATTTTGACAATCATTGGAATCAAAATTACAGTAAGACGTGATGAAATCGAAATCATGAAGCTGATAGGGGCAACTAATTGGTTTATCCGCACGCCTTTCCTTCTTGAAGGGATGTTTTATGGGGCTATAGGGGCGTTTGTCGGGTGGGCGGTTTCTTACGGAGTCCTATTCTTTTACGCAACTCCAAAGATAGAGAATTTTTTTGGAGGAGTACCCGTTCTTCCCATTGAGCCGATTCTTATGCTCGAGGTTTTGGGGGTACTTTTTGTATCCGCGATTATTTTGGGTGCATTTTCCAGCTTTTTAGCAGTCCTTCGTTATTTGAAGTGATTACCTACCATGTCTATACGATTACTCAAAAACGTCCTAGTGATTGGAGCGTTGTTTTTCGTTTTTTCTCTCGGAATAACACAAATTTTTGCTGAGGATGTAACGCCCACTCCCACGCCAGGTTCGGACTCTCAAAAAAAAGCCGATACGGAAAAATTAATTCAAGAATTGGAGGGAAAAATCGCCGATACAAAATCCCAAGAAAAAACCCTTTCCTCGCAAATTGAGATTGCGGACAATCAAATACAGCTGACTGAGGCAAAAATCGAGCGTACCAAAGATCAAATTGAATCTCTTGAAATTGATATTGATATTACAAAAAGTAAAATATCCAGCTCCGAAGGGGATTTGGACAAGACTTCTCATGCCTTCGTAGGACGTGCAAAAGCGGTATATCAACAAGGGACGGTTGCGCCATGGCAAGTGCTTCTCACATCAAATACGTTGGACAATTTTTTCACGAGACTAAAATATCTAAAAATCGTACAGCTATATGACAAGAAAAATATTTACGCTGCGGAGCAGGCGAAAGTAAATTATAGCAATCAGCAAAATATCCTCGTAGATAAAAAGCAGGAAGAGGAGGCTTTGAATAAAAAGCTTGAAGCGTATACGGACCAGCTCAATTCCGACAAAGAGACAAAAAAACGACTTCTCACAGAAACGCAAGGGAGCGAAGCAAATTATCAGCGTTTACTTGCCGCAGCCAAAGCTCAACTAGCCGGATTCTCGAATTTCGTTGCAGCGCAGGGAGGCGCGTCATTACTATCGGGACAAACATCGTGTGATTCCTGGGGCTGTTATTACAATCAACGGGATTCTAACTGGGGCGCATCGGCTCTCAACGGAACACAATATACGATTGCAAGTGACGGTTGTCTTGTAACCTCCATGGCGATGGTCTTTACCCATTATGGCCACAAGATAACACCGATTGACATTAATTCTAACTCTTCCAATTTCGCATCTTATTATCCCGCGTACCTTCTTTTTACAATTTCAGCAGGAGGCTCTACGGCACAACGGGTAGGAGCATCAATGGATTCGGTTCTTTCTTCAGGCGACCCGGTAGTTGTTGGAATAAATGCGTATGGGGGAACTCATTTTGTTGTAATAAAAAGCGGTTCTAACGGGAATTACATAATGAATGACCCGTACTTGCCGAATGGCCATGATGTTAATTTTACCGATCATTATTCGATGGGGAGTATTTTTTCAGTTCAAAAAGTAGTCTTCTTGTAGCATTTGCCCAAGGGTTGAAAGTTGTAACACTTTCCTATTAAATCAGAGTTATTGTGAAGCGTTATTATTTGTTTTTTATTGTTGCTCTTCTACTTTTATTTATCCCTGAAAAAGCATTTGCAGCCCTTTATATTAATGAGTTCAGTTCGGCAACATCAAATTCAGATTGGGTTGAAATTTATAATTCCGACTCTTCCCCCGTCGATTTAACGGGTTTTATCCTAAGAGATTCAACGGAATCTAATAAATTGGATTTGTCGGGGACGATAGGAGGCAATTCTTATTCTGTTTTTGACTGGAACAACAAACTAAATAACGACGGGGATACGGTCAGGTTATTGAAAACCGATGAGACACAAGTTGATCAGGTGGTGTATGGCGGTTCCGGGAATATTCCGGTTCCGACAGGAACGCAAACCGCAGGAAGACAAGCAGACGGTTCCCCTACATGGGTGTTGTTTGCGAATGATACAAAAGGTTCATCTAATAATTCGGCCACTATTGTTCCAACACCTACGGTAACGCCAACTCCTACAAATACTCCCGCTCCTACCCAAACCCCGACGCCAACTCCGAAACCAACCAATACACCTACACCAACCCCTACAGGCACCCCGACACCGACACCAAAGACGACAAACACTCCAACTCCAAAAATTACAAGTGATCCGAAAACCCGAGAGGGCGGAAGCGAGTCGGCGCTTATGCAAACACAAACCGAGACAGAGCCAACGCAAGGAATATTGGGAGCGAATGCAAAATTTGCAAACAGTCAGTCGGAATTACCGACAACGACCGCCCAAAATTATAATTGGGGAGCACTTCTTATTGTTATGGGAATAGTTCTTGTTACGGGAGCCTGTGGTATACTTTTGTACAATAATTACAGGAAGAATAAAGAGCAAGAAATTGAGGCAAGCCCTTGATATGAAATTCGTAACCAAAAGCCCCGAACAAACGGAAAAACTGGGAGAAGACTTCGCAAAAAACTTAAAACCTCAAGATGTCGTTTTTCTTATCGGTAACTTAGGAAGCGGGAAAACCACATTTACAAAAGGCATTGCGCGGGGTTTAGGTATTAAAAATCGTATATTGTCCCCGACATTCATTGTTGTGAGAAGCCACTCGACAGCAAATGAGCGCATACAAACCCTCTACCACTTGGATTTGTACCGTTTGAAAGATGAAGGAGAGGTTCTCAATGTAAGCCTGACCGATTATATGAATGACGAAAAAGGAATTGTCGTTATTGAATGGCCGGAGGTATCGCAAGAAATAGTCAAGAAAAATGCTTGGAAAGTAAAATTTGAAACGAAAGATGATGAGCGCTCTATAGAAATTTTGGAAAACGTATGAAAAATCAGATGCAAGAAGTTATCGAAAAGTTTAAAGAGGGGAAGGTGGGTATTTTCCCGACCGATACGGCGTATGGTATCGGTTGCAGGATGGATAATAAAGCGGCGGTAAAAAAGGTTTATGACATACGAAATAGGCCGGCCGAAAAATCCCTATTGGTACTTGTTGCATCGTTGGAGATGGCAAAAGAATATGTCCATATTGAGAAAGAAGTGGAAGAAGAACTCATAAACAAATTCTGGCCGGGAGGATTTACTATAATTTTAAATTGTAAAAAAGGAAAGGTTTTACCGGTTGTAAACTCGGGAAAGGAAACTCTGGCCGTGCGGCTTCCCAACCATCCTATTCTTCAAAAAATAATTAACGAGGTTGGTGTTCCAATTGTTGCTCCGTCTGCCAATTTTTCAGGCGAGGATACTCCTTTTACTTTTTCCGATGTAGACCCGCATTTGATGCAGAAAGTTGACTTTGTACTCAATGGTGTGTGTACAATGAAGGGTATTTCGACAATTATTGATGTAACTATGCGGCCTTGGAAAGTGGTACGTGAAGGTGTTGTTGAAATACATTACAAATGAACAAGTTACTAATTGACACCAGGGATAACAAGAGGGTTACTGCAATTCTTGAAATTGGTGATAAAAAATTTGAAGCGGTCTCAACGAGTGAGAACCGGCACCCCGAGTCCATACTCATCTTAATCGAAAAAGTTTGTACCGATGCCGGCATTCTAATTCATGATATCGACGAAATTAACGTTGAAGAGGGTCCGGGTTCGTATACCGGACTTAAAGTTGGCGCGAGTGTTGCTAACGCTTTGGGATTTTCGCTCGGTAAAAAAATAAACGGTAAGAAGTTGGAAGAGTTGGTGACACCCACATACGAATGATGAGGTTTCCTGCCTATGCACATTTTTCATTTCTTCATTCCTCACCACAAAAACAATCACCGAGCAAAACTCCTTCATAATGTCTCGCTTTTTGTTTTGATACTTGCAGTTGCCTTCTCAAGTTCTTTAGCAATATTTCTACACCATGCATATCCTCAGGTTCTGGGGATTTCATATCAGATTTCGGACATCGAGCTTCTCAATCTCACGAATTATGAGAGGCAGCAAAACGGACTTGCTCCACTGAATCTTGATAGGCAATTGAGCATAGCCGCCACTAATAAGGGCCAGCATATGTTCCAACATGATTATTGGGCTCACTTTGCGCCCGATGGAACTTCTCCCTGGCAGTTCATAAAGGCCGCAGGTTATGACTATTCATATGCAGGAGAAAATTTGGCAAGAGGTTTTACTACTTCTGTTGATGCGATGAATGCATGGATGAAATCCCCAACCCACAGGGCAAACATTTTGTCACCACTTTACAAAGACGTCGGATTTTCGGTAAAGGAAGGAAAACTTCAGGGAGAAGACACTATTCTTATTGTTCAAGAGTTCGGACAAAGGGAAAATACAGCCATCACTAATGATAAAGCGTTGACTCCAATTGGAGTCAATACGACAAGTTCCGGAAGCGAAGTAAAAGGTTCTTATCAAGCTCAAATTCCGCAAGTCGGAGAGCTTTTGCCTCAAAACATATCAAAAAAGCCGGTTATAGATATTGGAAGTATCGCAAAAGTTCTCACCTTCATTTTACTTGCTTCCCTACTTATCGCGTTAGTATTGGACTTTATTATCATCGAGAAGAAGCGGATACCTCGTGTTGTGGGAAATAATCTGGACCATGTAATATTAATTACAATATTTATTGCATTTATATTAATGGCAAAATTGGGCAACATAATATAAAAATGAAACGACATCACGGACTCTTATACGTAATCGAATTTTTCATTATAGGAAGCGGTTTTGCATTTCTTTTGACTGTACCTCTCCCTTTTTATTCCCAACTTTTTGTGATTTCATTGATTCTTTGTTTATATGTGCTGGTCGGGTTATTGCATCACAACACGCATCATGATATTAATATTAAGGTTGTGTTAGAATATATCTTGATAAGTGCACTAGTTTTTGCACTTTTTATTTTTCTTAACATCGCTCGATTGTAATAAAATATGAAAGGAATGATTTTAGCTGGTGGACTTGCAACAAGGCTTCGTCCTTTGACCCTTGTTACCAACAAGCACCTTCTCCCCGTATACAATAAGCCAATGATTTATTACCCAATTGAGGCAATGAGAAATGCGGGTATCCGTGAGGTTTTGATATCATCCTCGGGTGACCATGCGGGTGGCTTCACAAACCTTTTAGGGTCAGGCGATGAATTTGGGCTTAGATTTTATTATGCTGTTCAAAAAAATGCAAAAGGAGGAATTGCCGATGCGATAACTCTCGCAAAAGAATTTACAAATGATGACACGCTTTTGGTAATTTTGGGCGACAATATATTTAACTTCAATCTCCGAGCATCTGTTGAAAGTTTTGAAAAAAGGCTTACCGGTGCAAAAATATTTGGGGTAAGAATGCCTACCGAATCCAGACAGTATGGTGTTATTGAGGTGGGAGATAGTGGGCAGGTGATATCCATCGAAGAAAAGCCTGAATTTCCGAAATCCGATATTGCCCAGACCGGAATTTATATGTATGATAACAGGGTCTTTGATTTTATTTCGGAACTGTCGCCGTCGGCACGTGAGGAGCTTGAAGTTACAGATTTGAATAATTTCTACGTTAAGGAAGGAACAATGGAATGTGAGATAATTGATTGGTGGATAGATGCTGGAACATCTCATGACGAACTTTTGAAGGCCGGGCTAATGGTGTCTGAGAAAGTACAGAAAGGAGAATTGTCTTAGTAATATTTATGGCGCTTGCAACTGAAGAAAACGCAAAACGAGTTCAGACGAAAGACCATTCGGGCAATGCGAATGGATTTCTTGTCGAGCTTTTTAAAGATAAAGAAACCGGTCAAAAAACCGAAGTGTATCTTACTGCTGCAACACCCGGTGCGTTTAAGGGATACCATCTTCACCGTATTAGGGCAGCACGCTACGTCGCATTAAAAGGCAAAATGAAAATCACACTTTACAAGCCGGGAGACGCGAATTCTAAAGAGGAACATATATTGGATGCAAGCGCAGAAAACCCCATCAGGCTGTTTATTCCAAAAGATATTGCCACAGGTCTTGAGAATATCGGGGACGAGGATGCATGGATGGTGAACTATCCGGATCCAGCCTATGACCCGACGCTTACCGACGAACAAGTCGAGTACACCGAAGAAGAATTGCTGCAGGGAATAGTGAAATAAACCCGTACCGCTACGAAATGCTTTCTTTCCTGTTTCTTACTTTTTTTTTGTCCTTTTTTGGCTTCCGAATCATACCCTTTATGTATGAGCATACGACAAGTTTTATTAACAATCCTCAACATTCTCAGTGCCTTCATAGCTCTTGTAATAGGAGCTCGGATACTCTTTCTTCTTCTCGGGGCAAACCAAACTACGCCGGCAATAGTCTGGGTTAATGGTCTTAGTAATGTTTTCTTGTATCCCTTCCGGGGACTATTTCAGACTATAATACTTAATTCCCGTTCGGCTATTGATGTCACTGCGATAGTTGGGCTTCTCATCTATGCCATCATTTTCTCAATTCTTTATCGTATCGTCTTTATGCTGACTCGTGACGATATAACAACGGGTGTTCCTACAACTCACCACACACATGCCGAATACTAAGATTGATGAGAGAAACGTTCCGCGTGCTGTTTATAAAGTCGCAAATTCCTTGCAGCCATTGCCTCTTGGGAAAACAATTTTTCAACCCTAATTCTACAATGTTTTGATGAATAGTTGCCTTCCAGGATTTTCCGGACTGCTTGTACTGCCAGGGTAATGTTTTTGACAACGAAGCCACAACCTTCTCCGACGATTTCCGGAATCGAGCCTTTAGAAGTTCCAACGACAGGTGTTCCTGATGCCATCGCTTCAGGCATCACCATTCCAAACGGTTCGTCCCACTCATTAAGCATAAGAAGTGCTGTTGCTCGACTTAATAATCCTTTTCGTTCTTCTGCGTTTGCTCCATTTTCAAAATGAATTACGTTAATGCCGTCAATGTAGGGGGATATTTCGTTCTCGAAATACTCCAGGGAGTCAGGTTTTTCTTCAACGGTTCCTGCAATTATAAGGGGAATTTTTAGCCTGCGTGCAACCCGTATTGCATTATGAGTCCCTTTGTCCCGCGTAATTCTTCCAAGATAAAGAAGGAAATTTTCTTTTTTTTCTTTGTATTCGAAATCCGCCAAGTTTATGCCATTGTAATTTACGCCTATCCATGGGAGAGAGGGCATTTGAGAGCGCTGATTTTTTGAGATTGCGATAAATCCCACAGAGCGCCGATATTTAAGCAGCGAAAAGTAAGCTTCATCCAGGTGGGATATATAGGGAAATTTAAGAGGACCGTGCTCGGTTCTGATGACCGGTTTTACGTATTTCGAGAACCAGATGCTATACCCACGGCCTACGTTGGTATGGTCGTGGACAATTGTTATATCTTTTCTATTTGCGGCAATCTTTCTGTATGCCTGCAAAACGTAAATATGCTCTAGTTTTTCTGCCGAGTAGGGGTTTGTTCGAAGGACCTCAAGGAGGTTTTCGGAACTAGAAATATAATCGGGAGTATATACCCGTACTCTTTTGAGACTGTGCTCCATCCGTTTGTTCGCCGGGTTGCCGAATATGATTTGTTTTTTAACCCTGAATTTCTCCAATGCTTTTATATTGTTCAAAACAACATCTTCTATTCCTCCGTAATTTCTATCCTCGCGAGGAAGGGGAAGCCAAAGTGGGCCTATATGCGCAATTGTTGCGTTTTTTGCCCATTCCTTTAATGTAGAATCAAGGAAATTTTCGGGATTATAGAAAAGATAGGGTGAAGCCGACATTTTGGAATTTGAAGCGAGTATATTGTAGGTAATCAATGTGAAAAATTCATATGAAGTACGTGAAAAAAATCAGCTATTTTTAAGGTTTGCCTATTAAACTTTTCACAGTTAATAATTAAAACGGGTAAACAAAAGAGCGCTTGCAAAAGCGCTTTTTTGTTGGTTTGGGAGGAGTTTGACTTTGGTGCTATACTGGGTATATGGACCTACGGGAACTTGTCCGGGATTATTTGACGAAGGCTCAAATAATGCAAATTGCGACCGTTCATGACCATCAGCCATGGGTTGCAACCGTTTATTTTGCCACCGATATTGATTTGAATTTATATTGGATGAGCAGAGCTTCACGACGTCATTCCCAGGAGATTCTGGAAAACCCCAAAGTAGCCGGAACAATAGTGCTTCCTCATAACTACGGTGAAAAAGTGCGCGGTATACAATTTGAAGGGACGGCCCGGCAACTATCTGATGGGGATGCACAAGCAGGAATCAACATATATTCGAGTAGGTTTTGGATTGTTGAAGATAGGGCGACTACCGCTGCCGAAGGAGGAGACCAGCATTTTTGCTTTCAAATCCGTCCGTCAAAATTTGTATTGTTTGATGAAGTCAATTTCCCTACGGATCCAAGGCAAGAGTTGAAAATGTAATCTCTCCTGAAGAAGCTCAAACGGTGTATAATCACTTACTATGGTTGAGGCTAAAGAAAGAGAACCTAAAAAGGCTCTTAATGTCGTTTTATTACCAAATGAAGCGGTAAATAATAAAGCGCTTACTTTTAGCTATCAGGTGACAAGGACAAATAGTTCAGCTTTTCAACTCGATAACGATTCTCATCTGCCCCACATATCTCTTTATCAAGGTTACTATCCGGAAAGAAATGTGGATGAGCTTATTTTGAGATTGATGGATATTGCTCAAGATTCTGTAAATATCTCAATAGCAATGAATGGCTTTCGTCTTTCACGCGGTGGATTCGTTTGGTGGAAAGCAGTAAATAGTACCGAACTTCAGGCATTGCACGAAAGAGTTTTGGAACAAGCGAATCCGTTAAGAGAAGGGCTTGTTGCTCCTAACATAAAAGACTTGATGAGTGGTTTGTCTGCTGATGAGACAGAAATGGTTGAGAAAACCGGAAGCGTTATAAACAAAGAACTATTTTCCCCCCATATAACCCTTGCCCGTCTTACCCGTGTCTCGCAAAATCCTCTTGCCTGCCTTAGCGGGTATGATACAAATGTCTCATTTTCTCCAACTAACTTGGTCGTTGCCGATATGGGTCAACATGGAACGATATCAAAAATAGTTGAAAAAATTCCATTAAGTTAGACCTTTATGTTCTGATATACTTTGCGTAATGGACGGTTATGCTTCCCGGCAATTAGCGCTTGTTAAAAGCATTGAAGAGCAATTTAAAGCCGGCAAATCCCCTTCGACAATAGTTGATCCTGTTTCAGATTATGAAACTGATGAGCGGATATGCCTGACAGCACTTACATATTTACCATCAAAATTGCAGGAGAAAATCTATGAGGAAATAGTAGAGCCATTAAAAAAAATAGATAACAGACAATATTTTTATGAGTCTCCGGCGCTTCATATAACTGTGCAGAATGTTCGTGTTATAAATAATCCACCGCATTTTACAAAGGATGACATCGAAAAAGCTGGAAAAGTATTTAAAGAAGCAGTTGCAAAACACGGTCCTCTAAGAGTTGAAATTCAAAGGATATTCGAACTTCCGACAAGCTTTGCTCTTTCGGCGTTTACGACATTTGAGTGGGAAGAATTCGTTTTCGATTTACGAATTCAACTTGAAAAAGCGGGAGTACCTGATGATAAGTCGTATGCTCCGGGTCCGGTCTTGGCAAACACAACAATTTGCAGATATACAACTCCTCCAAACGAAGAGTTTATATATAAACTCGAGAAGCTGAAAGAAATAAGAATTGGAAGTTTTGATGTCAAAAACATTGCATTAGTAACGACTAATGCTGTAAGCCTTCCTTCAAAAACGACAATAATAGAGGAGTATAATCTTGGTTGATATGGAGTTCGCGGATTTTATCACTGAAGTTCTAAAAAATGCATCGGAAATTGCCAGAAAAAATTTTGGAAAAACATCCTCATTCTCAACGAAGGCTGGGGACAATAACCAAGTGTTGACCCAAACCGACTTGGAAATCGGAAAGCTTATCGTTACAAAAATCCAACAGGCTTTTCCTGCCCATAGCATTATTGACGAAGAAGCCGGAGTTATCGACAACAATTCGGAATTTGTTTGGGTTGTTGACCCGATTGATGGGACAAGTAATTTTGCAAATGGAATTCCGCTTTATGGCACTATGTTTGGGTTACTGAAGCATGATATGCCTATTGTCGGCGGAGTGTCACTTCCGTCTCTTCATGAAATCTATGTTGCAGAAAAAGGAAACGGTGCATTTTGCAATGGAGAGAAGATTGCCGCGACTACCGAAACGGATCTGCTAAAAACGCTAGTGGCATACGGAATAGACGGCCATCAGGAAAACCCGCAATTGACATATGATGAGGTAAAGACTCTATCTGAAATTATTCTCAATGTCAGGAACCTGAGAAGCAGCAATTCCGTATTTGATCTTATGCAGGTTGCCAGAGGCAGGTATGGTGCGGTCTTAAACAGAACGAGTAAGATTTGGGATAATGTTGCGCCTCAAATAATTCTTGAAGAGTCGGGATGTGTCTATACCGATTTCTTTGGACAACCTATTGATTACAAAAATAGCACAAAAAGAGCAGACGACAACTTCACTTTCTGTGTGGCCCCTTCATTCCTACAGAAGAGACTTCAGGAAATTATTCACGGCAACTAGTTTGTCGACAAAGCTTCTCTTTTGGTATACTTCAGACATGGCAAAGCTATTGGTTACGGGTGGGGCAGGATTTATCGGCTCCAATTTTACACTTTACTGGGTCAATAAATATCCGGAAGATACGGTTGTCGTATTTGATAAGTTGACCTATGCAGGAAACCTCGAGAACCTTTCTTCTATAGAAAAAAAGCCAAATTACGTATTCATTCAGGGTGACATCACAAACCCCGAGATGGTAGACAATGCAATGGAAGGGATTGATACCGTTGTGCACTTTGCTGCGGAGTCACATGTAGACAGAAGCATAAAAGAACCTGCTGCATTTGTCGAAACAAATGTCGTTGGTACACAAGTCTTGTTGGATGCTGCACTAAAACATGAAGTTAAAAGGTTTCATCACGTTTCAACAGATGAGGTTTTTGGAGCACTTGCACTTGATTCGACCGAAAAATTCAACGAAAACACACGCTACAACCCTCATAGTCCTTATTCTGCAAGCAAGGCAGGCTCCGACCATTTGGTAAGAGCCTATTTTGATACATACGCCCTACCAATAACTATCACTAATTGTGCAAACAACTATGGTCCTTACCACTTTCCCGAGAAGCTTATCCCTCTTGCAATCACTAACATTTTAGAAGGGAAAAAGGTTCCTGTTTATGGAGATGGACTATATGTCCGGGACTGGT
>CAZMSF010000028.1:0-14599 GCA_964568885.1 uncultured Gammaproteobacteria bacterium | reverse complement strand
GGGGATAAGACCAACAACGAATGGCTGGCAGCGGTAAATAAAATTTTACCCCAGATTAAGAGCGCAAAAAATTTCAAGGGTCTTATTTTGGATGTTCGGAATAATCCCGGAGGGTATCTCAATGATGCAGTGTATATAGCTTCCGAATTTGTAAAAAGTGGTTCGATTGTAAAGCAGGAAGATGGAAATGGACTTATCGAGTCTCTTGATGTAAATAGAACCGGAGTCCTTTTGGATATTCCGCTTGCCGTTCTTATAAATAAAGGTTCCGCTTCGGCGTCTGAAATTGTTTCGGGAGCACTCCAGGATTATGGCCGCGCAAAACTCGTGGGAGAGCAGTCTTTTGGGAAGGGAACAATCCAACAAGCAGTTGAAGTTGACGGGGGAGGAAGTGTCCACATTTCTGTCGGAAAATGGCTGACACCAAAAGAGAGGTGGGTACATGGGAAAGGACTTACGCCGGACGTTCCTGTCGTTTTTGATGCTTCGGCCTCCGGAAAGATGTTGGACAATATGGACAACCAAATCCTCAAGGCAGTATCTACTTTGGATAAATAATTCTCAATAGAAACCCGCTAAAGGTCTTGTTATAATCTCTTTGTGGAAGCAAAAGACGGAAAAGTAGCATTTGATAATTACAAATCTGCCCATTCATACTCAACAAGTCACCGAATAGCCTCCGAACGCGCGGTTCAGGAAATGACTGGAGTTGATGTGGAGTATCTCTCAAAACCCCCTGCCGAACTTACCAATTTTTTCTTTACGTTGCAGTCTCAAATTGAAGGAGAGGGTAATATGGATTACCATAAATATGCTTCAAATATGTGGGCAAAATTTTTTGGTCAACCCCAGGATGTGGCGGACGAAGAAGCTTTTTCGTATTTTGAGAACAGAATGATAGCAAGTCTTCATTCGATAGATATGAAAAAACTTGTATATCCTCATGTGACCGAAAATTTGGAGAGTCTTATTGATATTAGAGGTGACCAAGTAGATGAAATCGTATTGTGGTCGACAGGAGACGTTGCCGCGACAGGCTACCAGGCAGGCAAAATAGACCGGTCGGGTGTTATTCCAAATTTCTTGCGTGCACTTTTAAGAAGAGGGCCTGAAAAAGCGAGGCAGCGGGCAGAGAAAACTCGCTACATGGTAGATGACAATAAGTTTGAAAGATTGGTAGAGCATGTTGGCGAGGTAAAAAAAACAGGTGAAAAAATGAAAGTTGTCATAATAGAGGATTCGACAAAGAATTTCGATATTGTAAAAAACGAACTTGAGAAAAAATATGGGAAAGAGGCGGTAGAGCATGAGTTTGAAATCAACCCTATCTGGGCGGCGTATAGCCGCGAAGGGCAGAATGCCCAAAAGAAGGCAGAAGGCTCAAGCGAAGAATGGGATGCATTTATGACCAAAAGAAGAAAGCTCAATGCTATTGATTCATTCTCCGAACTCCTCGACCCTCGTTTTAACGATATGTTCGAAGGGGCGCATGTGTTCTGTGATTTCGACGGAGTAATCGGGGATAATATCGCTATGCGCGAAGAGCAGGCAAAAGTAATTTTCCATGCGCTTACGGAAGGTGGACTAAAAAAAGGACTTTCATTGTCAGAACTTGACCAAAGGATAACTGAGGCACTTGCGCCCGCCGCGTAATCGTGTCTTTCAACTTAACCTCAAATCTGGTAAAATTAACCTCATGCAGTTATATAATACATTTACACGCCAATTAGAGGAATTTAATCCCATTGTTCCAGGGAAGGTCACAATGTACACCTGCGGACCTACGGTCTACAGAGATATCCATATCGGCAACCTGAGAACATACCTTACAACCGACATTTTACGCCGTGTCCTAAAAGCTAACGAGCTTGAGGTGACATCGGTTATGAACATCACAGACGTAGGGCATTTTAGGTTCTCAAGTGATGCCAACAAGGTTATTGACCCGGTCGTTGAAGAAGCCAATAAGATGGGGGTAGCCCCATTCGAATTGTCTAAAATTTATACCGGCAAATTCATGAAAGACGCCGAGAGACTTAATATTTTAAACCACGACGTTTTACCAAAAGCGTCAGATCACATCGAGGAAATGGTAGAGGTCATAAAAGTGCTTATCGACAAGGGTTTTGCATATGAGGCGGATGGGAATGTGTATTTTAAAGTCGACGCATTCAAGGACTATGGCAAACTTTCGGGAAATACTCTCGATAAAATGGATCAGCTTCTGGAAGCGGTCAGAGTGAGTGTTGAGACGGACAAGAAGGATACTGCCGACTTTGCTTTGTGGAAAGGCCAGGGAGACAGAGTCATGGCGTGGGATTCACCATGGGGAATGGGGGTTCCTGGTTGGCATATCGAATGTTCTGTCATGTCCATGAAGTATCTCGGTGTTTCTTTAGATATTCATGCCGGCGGTGAAGACTTGGTATTTCCCCATCATGAAGATGAGATAGCACAAAGTGAGGCATTTTCAAATAAAAGATTTGTCAATTATTGGGTGCATACGAGCTTTTTGTCGGTGGATGAGGAGAAGATGTCCCGTTCGAAAGGGAATGTCTTTACGTTGAGCGATTTGGTTGCAAAAGGATTTTCCCCAATGGCTTTCCGGTATCTTACCTACCAAACTCATTACCGGGCGAAAATGAATTTTACTTGGGAGGGTCTTGAAGGTGCTTCAACAGCTCTTAAAAAACTGTATGATATTGCCTCAAAATTGCCCGATGGAGCAGGGTATGCGGACAAATATGAAGTTGAATTTTTGCACGTTTTGAATCAGGACTTAAATATGCCAAAAGCATTATCTATAGTATGGGAAATGCTGCGGGACGGAGGCATCACGGATAGCAAAAAAGCGGCTGCACTGCGACGCATGGATGAGGTTTTGGGTCTTCAAATATTCGAAACGATGGCGAAAATGACGGCTATACCTGATAGTGTTATGGAAATGGTGAGGGAACGGGATAGGTTAAGAAAAGAGGGAAGATATAGTCTCGCCGACCAAATCCGTCACAAGATAGAAGGCATGGGATACGAAATATTGGATCAAAAAAAGGAAAAGACGAAAGTTTTGAAGAAAGTATAATTTATTTCTCTGTAGTACCTGGAACAGCTACATGTGATTGCATCCGTTTTGATGGCGGCACATCCTTGAAGTGTATTATCCGAAGAGTTGAGAGTAGATTCGGATCTTTTTTATCCCAAAACCCGATTGCAAGAACCCTTTCATTCTCGGATAATTTTGAAAACCCGGATTTTTGTAAGTCACCGTCATTGGTCCCAAGACTTGTTTTTGTCGAGCTTTGGATGTCTATTGTTCTTTTGTCCCCTTTTTCATTAATGGCGGTAAGTTGGTAGTTCTTCGCGTCGACTGAGGATATTGCCCCTTCAAAATACACCGGAATAGAGCTGACACCATCTATTACTCTCGCCAAAAGACGTTCGCTCTCCTTATTGTAGATGCCTACAAAAGAATAGGATTTACCTTTTTCCAAATCGGATATGCCGGCTGATGATTTTTCACTGAACGAAAATTTCGTCAGCTCATCAACATCAATTTTTCTTGTGTTTCCTTTGACATCAGTGATAGTTACCTGCATTCCGGAAACATCTTTGATCGCGCCGATTATGCCCCTTTTTTCAACAAGTTTTAACTCCGCGACCTTCGAGGCAACGATGTCTTTAATTTTCTGAATTTTCTCAAGGTCTGCACTGTCCGATGAAATTTGATTTTTTGACGGGAGCGGAGTAGGTTTGGTTGCTGCAAAAGTTGGATTGGTAGAAAAGAGTAATAATAAAATAGAACTCACAATTAATTTTTTCATATTAAAATTCTTCGGTTGAATAGGTAACGGTTTTAATGTCTTGGGCAGAATCACCGCTGGGTGCTATCGCACGGGTTATCACCTCGTTGGCCCCGGCGTCGATATCTATTGAGACTGAAAAAGTTCCCTCGGATGTTGGCTTTGCCTCCACATCTTCAAGATTTGTCGAAATGATAATGAGATTGTCGGGATTTGTCGTACCCTTCACGACAAGCGTTCTTTTTGCAGTAAGGCTCTCATCGTTGGGTTCCGAAACCCTTACGTATAGTGAGCTGTTCTCTTGCTGTGAATTCTTATTTGTGTTTGAGGATTGTTTTGTAATCGGCGTATCGTTCCCTTTTTTTGTTGATTGGTAAATAAAAAATCCTGCAGAAGTGATAAAAAGCCCTGCAATAATTGCAACGATTATAATAACAAGTCGTTCTTTCATTTTTTATTTGTAAAAGGGGGCAAGAATACCGGTACGTATTTGCCCGAATAAATAGAAATTGAATAATTTCAGGGGCACTTTCGCCTTACGATATTAGTAAATTGAAGGCATCTTGTCAAGGAATATGACTTAATGGTAAGATAGGTGACACAAAAACTATGGAACTAAATTCGCCACAACTCAATGTTTTAAAAATAAATTCTAAGAAAGGCTACATTCTTGTAGACCCCGATACGTCTGAGGACGCTCGTATTGTGATTCTTAATGACGGAAGCGATAAAGACCTGATACAGACCGATGAAAATCTCATCATTTACGGCCCGGGCGATTATGAGACTGCAGGAATCCTTATTAAGGGGGCGAGAGGAGAGAATGAAACGGTATACACCATTGATACCGGTGAGGGAAGAATACTTGTCGTTCTCAGTAGCTCAATTTCAAAACTGGCCGATGAAGATGAATTTGATGCAGTTGTCGTAAAGGCTGTGACGCCCGTCGATGAAGCGGCTTTATCAGCCCTTACCTCAAAACTTGTTGTTGTATACGGAGATGAGGCGAATATCCCTGAAAGTATAAAAGCAAACAGGATTGCCAAAATCAATCTCAAGAAAAAGGAAGAGCTTACCAGCAGCGTAGTATACCTTGAGAAGAAATAACAGAGTATAAAGAAGAAAGTATTAAGTATAAAGCAAGGCCAGAGATATAATAGTACATAAAGTTCCCCTTAATACTTTATACAATATACTTCATACCTAGCGTTTTATGGCAGTAGTACGAATTCCCCCGCATGACGAGGAAGCAGAACAAGCAGTTTTAGGAGCAATTCTCATCGATAAAGATGCAATCATTTCAGTGTCTCAGCTTATAGCTTCAGATAATTTTTACGATGAAAGACATCGGGAAATTTACGATGCTATGCTCGCGCTTTATGAGGAAAGAAAGCCAATTGACCTTCTGACTTTGACCGATGTGCTGAAAAAACGCAAGAAGCACGATAAAGTGGGGGGAAGCGCGTATCTCTCATCGCTTACGAATGTCGTTCCAACTGCAGCAAACAGTGAATATTATGCCGGTATTATCCGCGAGAAATATGTCAGAAGAAGTCTTATCCAAATAAGCTCGGAGATTACCGAAAATGCATTTACCGATGAAAAAGAGGCAAATGAAATTCTCTCCAACTCCGAACAGCAGATTTTTAAGGTTTCGCAAGAGCACGTAAAACAAGGGTTTATCCACATCAAGGAAACGTTGGCAGAGAGCTTCGACAGACTTGAGGAGCTGCAGCGAACCGGGGCAGGACTTCGGGGGGTTGAGACAGGATTTACCGACCTTGACAACCTTCTCTCCGGCCTTCAGGCTTCAAATTTGATAATTCTTGCTGCCCGGCCGGGACAGGGAAAGACCGCCTTTACTATCAACATAGCCCAGCATGTGGGTATTGTTAATAAGCTTCCCGTTGGTGTTTTTTCACTTGAGATGAGTAAAGAGGAGCTTGTCGACCGTCTGTTGGTGTCTCAAAGTGATATCGATGCATGGAAATTAAAGACCGGACGGCTTGCCGAGGATGATTATGACAAATTGTCAGTTGCGATGGGGCAACTTGCCGAAGCTCCGATTTTTATCGATGACACCCCCGGGCTGTCCGTTCCTGAGATGCGCACAAAGGCCAGAAGACTTCAGTCCGAGCACAATTTGAAGCTGTTGATAGTCGATTATTTGCAGCTGGCAAATCCGGGTAAAAAATTTGAGAACCGTGTTCAGGAGGTTTCGTACATTTCGCAGTCGCTCAAAAACATGGCAAGAGAGCTAAAAATTCCCGTTATCGGTGTTTCTCAGTTGTCCCGTGCGGTTGAGCAGCGGGGTGGGGGGAAACCGCAGCTTGCCGACCTTCGTGAATCGGGGGCTATAGAGCAGGACGCGGACGTTGTCATGTTTTTATACTCTGCAGAAGAGGAATTTACTTCCCAAAGAATTGTAAATGTTCTTGTTGCAAAGCACAGGAACGGACCGGTAGGGGAGAAGGAGCTTCTTTTCCGAGGTGACCGCATCCGCTTTTATAACGTCGAGCACACCACGAAAGTTTAGTTTAAATCTTCATTAAGGTAGTTTAAAATAAGAAAACTCGGGCCTATGGTTCAGTGGTAAGAGAATCTTGCCACAGAGCCAAGGCATATGATAATGGGCCTATGGTTCAGTGGTAGAACATAGCATTCGCATTGCTAAGACGCCAGTTCGATTCTGGCTAGGTCCACTCTGAAGAGGTAGGGCTGTTGCTTGAGCAACCGACTTCGTCGGAGCGAATCTCCTCAGGTCCACTAAATATTTACTCCTTTTCTTCGAAGCTTTGTTACTTTTTTCTTTGAATGTTCTTCGCACCGAAATTCAGGATAGCGGTCGTGTGTTCTATCATAATCAGCGGTTCTGACAAGCCGGTATCCTCGGCACAATTTTCCGCAGTCTGCACATCTGACATTGTCTTTTACCTCCCATTGTGCAGCCAAAATCTTTGACGTGAATATAAAACTGTCGACCCAAAAGAATATGAGTCCTCCGATGAGGTTGGCAATTGTTGCTGCAATCCAATCGGCTTGGGTGCCAAAAATGGAGGAGGAATGCTTAAATATTGCGACAATAGGTGCAAGAATTGGGGTCGAGAGTTGCCAGCGAATGAGATATAAGAAGTAACGCTTGAAGTTGATCTGTTTTAAAAAACTCATCAAGTTTTTCTATATAAACATTTTTTAGGCTTTGTTTCAATAGGGATATTGTATAATTACCAACTATGTCAGAGAGAAGATCGGCAAGAGGACTGGGCGAAGTCTATGATATTTCTAATCCTGCTGTCGTCAAATTTGGGGAGAGGGTTAACTATGGTCAGCAAATGCAGGAATTGGTTGATCCCTTTAACTTTCTAGATGAAGTAAGCCGGAGAATTGAGGCAGGCGCTTATCCTGTATTTTTTTCTAACCACAATCAGCATTTAAATATCGGCGGATTTAGAGAAGTGATTACTCATCTTTCTGCTCGCCCTGAAAACTTATATGTTGCGGTTGCTCATTCTTTGGTTAATGAAGGGCAAGACCCAAAAATAGTTGCATTTGGAAAGAGTATGGCCCCCATTCTTGCCAATGATGCTATTCATATGATTCCTGTCGCGAGGGAAAAAGATTTGGAAAAACTGAAAAAAGATTCCGAGGAAAAAGCGGAAGTTGCGGCGCGAGACACATTCCACAATTTGCGTCATTTGTCGTTGACACTCAAAGAAGATGCGGGATTTATTTTCTTTCCGGAAGCAACAACCGAAGGTGCCGTTAAAGTAAATGGAAAAAGAAGCGGGATGATCGAGGTTACTGACAATTTGTTCGAATGGGTCATGTCAAACGCGCAGAGGTATGGACGTGAACTCGTATTTGTTCCTGTGGGGATGGTAGATACAAATAGAATACTGGAGCCTCGAACTTCAAATGCGCACGTAAGACCAAAATTGGAAATTTTGAAAGATAGGGTAAGTCATCAACTCGGTATTGATATGGGTCCAATAAGTAAATTGGCCAAGGTTGTAGTTGGCCAGCCCTTTGATATGTACGATATTTGGGAAAGTGGAGTTGGAAAACTTGAAAATGGAAAATTTGTTTTTGATGACGATTCAGCGTTAAACACCTATATGATGCGTCAGGTAGCTGTTCTTTTACGAAAAGAGGATAGGGGGTTTTACAAATAGACTATTCTTTATCAAATTCGCCTGACTTTCGTCTTTCATTGATTTGTTTTAAAACCTTGGGATATTCTTTGTCCAAATCGACTTTATAATGAGCCGCGATTCCGAATACCTCAAATAATACATCACAAACTGAATCGACCAAATCTGACTTTTTTCTTTTTTTGCTTTTAAATCCTTCGTCTGTTTGGATAGCATTTGCCAATTCTCCGACCTCTTCCATAAGTTCAGCAAGCCTGTTGTGGATAGTCCAGCCGCCATTATCGGGCATTTTTGAAAGCACTTTCGATGTATTTGATATATGGTCGTTGAGGGACGCTTTCATGTGGGCGAGGAGGGAGTCGAACCCTCATGAGGGAAAATCCTCATTAGTTTTTGAGACTAACCTGTATACCATTCCAGCACTCGCCCGAACTAATAGTTAATAGTCGATAGTTAACATAATTCACCTCATTTTTGTTTGAATTATGACTTCAGATATTATATACTCCTACGGCCGCACTGGCAATAAATATAATGGCAACAAAGAAAAACGTTTTACTTCCCCAGCACATAACCCCCACGCACTATACAATTTTTCTTGCACCTGACTTGGAGAATTTCGTATTTCAAGGAGAAGAGACAATTGATGTAAAAATAACAAAGCCCACGACAAAAATAACGCTCCATAGTGCGGAAATCGAAGTGACATCTGTTTATTTCGTAAATAAAAATTCGGTTGAGGCGTCAAAAGTTTCGTACGACAAAGAAGCAGAGACAGTTACTTTTCATTTTGGAAAATCAATACATCCGGGAGTAGGGAAGCTAAAAATTGTATTTGCCGGAATCCTCAACAACAAGATGCGTGGGTTTTACCGGAGCCGTTACACGCATAAGGGGCGCGAGTACCACATGGGGGTGACGCAATTCGAGTCGACCGACGCACGACGTGCGTTTCCTTGCTTTGATGAGCCGTCTCAAAAAGCAACGTTTGAAGTAAGTCTGAAAGTCCCATCTGATAGGACGGTGATTTCGAATACTTTAGAAGAGGAGGTTGTCGAGCATGAGGGTGGATATAAAGTGGTCAAATTCGAGAAGTCCCCAAAAATGTCGAGTTATTTGCTGGCATTTATCATCGGCCATTTTGAATACATAGAAACAATAACTCCGGAAAAAGTAAAAGTGAGAGTATATGTGACTCCGGGTAAAAAGAAGCAGGCAAAATTTGCATTAGATGTTGCAAGTAGGCTTATGAGTTTTTATCACGAATACTTCGGCATAGCATACCCTCTGCCTACGATGGATCTTATTGCAATTCCTGATTTTGCGAATGGTGCTATGGAAAATTGGGGCGCAGTGACGTACAGGGAAACAGCGCTTCTTGTAGATGAAGAAAACTCATCGCTTCATACAAAACAATGGGTAGCACTTATCATCGCTCATGAATTGGCCCACCAATGGTTCGGGAATTTGGTCACAATGAAGTGGTGGACCCATCTATGGCTCAATGAAGGATTTGCCTCTTTTATGGAGTATTTGGCTGTTGACAAGCTATTTCCCGAATGGCACGTGTGGACCCAATTCGTCTTTACAGAACAAGCAAAAGCATTGACGCTTGACGGACTGTATAGCACACATGCCATTGAAGTGCCTGTCCACCATCCGGGTGAAATAAGTGAAATATTTGATGCAGTATCATATTCAAAGGGAGCATCGGTTATTCGGATGCTTCAGGCATATATCGGTGAGAAGAATTTTCAGAAGGGGCTTTCTTTGTACCTTAAAACACACAAATATGCGAATGCCGAGACAGTTGACCTATGGAAAGCTCTGGAAAAGGTTTCAAAACAACCGGTTGCAAAAATTATGAAAAATTGGACCTCAAAGCCGGGGTATCCGTTAGTTTCTGTCGAAAGAAACGGGGAAGAGGTTACGCTTTCGCAAGAGCGGTTTTATTCAAGTCCCCATCTGAGTGATAAAAAAAACGAGCTATGGCTTATTCCTTTTAGCCTAATCACCGATGATTGGAAGCAGCCGGCAAAAGTACTTATCACGAAAAAAAATATGGTGGTAGCGGGAACAAAGAAGGCAAATTGGGTAAAAGGAAATGCACATGATACAAGTTTTTTAAGGGTGAAGTATGATAAAGAAAATCTTCTTGCTCTTGAAGAGCCGGTAAGGTCCAATGACGACCGGTTGGGAGAAGAAGGAAGATTTGCTCTCATAAGAGACGCTTTCGCGTTGGTTGAAGCCGGACAGCTCCCCCTAAGCTCGGCGTTGGAGTTTTTAACCGCCTACCAAAACGAAAAAAGTTATATCGTTTGGGCTGAAATAGTCACTCATCTTCTTGAGTTAAAGAGTCTTATTCATGGAGAAGAAATGCAGAACTCGTTTGCCGCATTCGCAAGGGACATACTTTGGAAAATTACGCAAAATGTGGGATGGGAGAAAAAAAAGAAGGAAGCGCATGAGGTTTCACTGCTTCGTGCCTCAGTCCTTTATGCGCTGGGGACATTTGGTGATAAGGAAACACTAAAGAGGGCAAAGGGTTTGTTTTCCGTACATTTGAAGGGAAAGAAAATTCATTCGGATATCCGCTCGCTTGTATATGCACTTATAGCCGAAAACGGAGGAAAGAAGGAATATGCTATTTTTGAAACTATTTACCTCACAAGTAGTCATGAAGAGGAGAAGGACAGAGCTCTTCGGGCAATGAGCTCATTTAAGGATGAGGCGATTTTGGAAAAGGCACTTGCCATTGCTTTTTCTCACGATGTGAGGGTACAAGATGCGTTCAAAATAATTTCTTTAATGTCTTCCAACCCTGCGGGTATTGAGGTTGCGTGGCATTATATAAAAGAAAATTGGAAAGATGTTGAGGATAAATTTGCAGGAGGTCACTTGTTCTCACGGTTTATCTTGCCGTTTTCAAAATTTAAAACAAGACAAAAAGCTCAAGAAGTCGAAAAATTCTTTGTGAAAAACAAAACGCATGGGATAGAAAGAACAATCGCACAAACAATCGAAAAGATACGTTCAAACGTTTCATTTCTCGAAAAAAACAGGAAAGATGCAAAATTTTTCCTTACAAAGAAACGTACATAATCCCACCGGCCCTTGTAATTTTGAGTTAAGAACGGTAAAATTGTTACTTGGTTTAGTAATATGATTGGAGTCACAGATTTAAAATCAGGAATTGCTTATGAAGAGGATGGCCAAATCCTCCAGGTCATCTCGTATGAACATATAAAAATGGGCAGAGGTTCGGCCAATATTAAAGTGAAGGTCCGCAATCTAACAAGTGGAGGAATACTTGAGAAGTCATACATTAACGGCGCAAACGTAAAAGATATATTCCTTGAGAGCAGGCAGCTGCAGTTTCTCTACAAAGACGCAACGACTGCCTACTTCATGGACCCGAGAAGTTACGAGCAGGTAGAGGTGCCGCTAGCAAGCCTTGCAGGGCATGAATTTCTTATTGATGGGGAGAATGCAATTGTTCAGATGAATGATGGAAAAGCGCTATCACTGCAGCTTCCGCCAAAAGTAACATTGAAGGTATCCGATACTGCTCCGGGAGTTAAAGGAAACAGTGCATCGAATGTATATAAAGATGCAACTCTGGAAAACGGAATGAAAGTTCGTGTGCCCCTTTTCATCGACGCCGGAGACAGTGTTGTTGTCGATACACGAGACGGCAGTTATACTAAAAGAGCCTAAGAATTTCCAAGGTGTAGAATAAGATTGAAACCTTCTTTTTAGGAGTAAAAAGCCTGGTATGTCCAAAAAGTCATCTAACAATCTCCTGTCTCTTTTACTGCGTCCCCAATTTCTCGTCTTCGCCCTCTCCGTTATTTTTTCTCAAATAGCAGTTAACATGTTAAATATTGTTCTTATCGTTCTCACTTACAATATCACCCATTCGAATTTTGCCGTTTCAATTCTCCTTATGGCGATGCTTTTACCGCAAGTTTTTTTCAGTTTTCTTGGTGGGATTATAGCCGATGCAAAAAACAAAAGAAAAATTCTTCTCTTTGGAAACATCACACGAGCACTCGTTCTTATTCTTTTCTTTTTTCTGAAAGATAGTCTTGCGTTTATCTATATTTTTGAGTTAACGATTTCGACTGTTACTCAATTTTACATTCCTGCAGAGGCTCCCATTATTCCCCACTTGGTAAAACGAGACCAATTGCTCTCGGCAAACGCTATTTTTGGCGTTTGTCTCTTTGGCTCGATTCTTATTGGTTATGTCGCAGCAGGTCCGGCAATGCGACTTTTCGGGAATTCCGGGGTATTTATTTTTATGGCGGCGCTTTTTGGCATCGCGTATTTTTGCGTGCAATTGATGCCTGACGTTTCCCCATCTGTCAGGAAGTTAAGGACAAAAGATACATTTCTTGAAAATACACTGCAGTTGTATCATCTTGTCTGGAAAGAATTCAGGCTTGTTATTAAAGTGTTGCGGGAAAAGAAGAGTGTGGCAAGCTCTCTCATTTTCCTTGCTCTTTCGCAAGTTATCATCCTTGTTCTCGCAACGATTGTTCCCGACTATGCGCAAAAAACCCTTCATCTTTTGGCGGAAGATATTTCTTTAGTAATATTCGCACCCGCTGCAATGGGGATGCTGGTTGCGTCATTTATTATTGGAAGTAAATTCACGCGAAGTAGCGAAGAGCGACTCATCAGTGTTGGCATTTTACTGTCGAGTCTTGTTCTATTCCTTTTTGCGGTTATTGATTTGCAAAAAATTGTCAATGTGGTGTATGCGTCACTTGCCACAACTTTTCTTGCCGGAACCGCGAATGCGCTGATATTCATTCCGGCTCAGACAATTCTTCAAGCAAATGTAAGTCACAAATCGTTATCCAAGATTTATGGGCTGTTGTATTTGGCAGTTGGAGTTCTGGCATTCGTACCGATAATCCTTGCCGGCGTTTTTGCTGACGTTTTGGGAGTGCGGTTTGTTTTGTTGGGAATAGGTCTTATTCTGTTTGTTGTGGCGTTTGCAAAGGTTTTTCTTCTTAAAAACCGTATCGTATGATAATTTTGTTCTATCTTATCGCAGTTTTTATTTCACTTTTCATCTTGTATGCAGTGTCCAGGCATGACTTTGTATTGCTACGGCAAAGCATATCTCTTCGACAAGTTTTTGATAATGCATTTTTGACACTCTTTGTATTCTTTTTTGTTTCCCGTGTTTTTTTTGCGTTTTATGCAGGAAATCTCATGTTGCTTAACCCTCTCAGGTTTTTGTATTTGACGAAATATTGGGGTGTACTGCCGTACGCAGGAGTGGGTGGGGCTATTCTTGCGGTGCTTTTTTTATTCAGAAAAAAAAAGAACAAGCTTCGGATACTCGACATTTATTTCATTTCATTTTCGCCCATTATTCTTTTAGATATCATCCTTAACAGCAATCATGGGATTTTGCTTCCCATAAAGTTAGTTTCGCTTATTGTACTTTTATTTTTTTATGGATGGTTCATAAAAATTCACAATAAATTTTCGACAAAAGACGGATTCATTACGTTTCTTACCATAATTACCTATTCTCTTGTGAGTCTTGCTTTTTCACTTGCAATGCATGGAGTATTTGCGGTTAATTATTTTTGGTTTAACACACTTCTTGTGCTAGCTACTATTTTTTCCTCATTTTTTCTCTTTCTTGTTCAAAAAGATACATTCAATAAAAAATAATGAAAAAAAATATTCCGGCAATAATTCACAAGGAAGAGGGTTTTCTTATCCTTAATAAGCCAAGTGGTATGATTGTCAACAATGCTGATACTGCAAAAGATGAGTATACCGTTCAAGACTTTATTCAGGAGAATTTTACGTTAAGAGGAGTTCCCGACAGTACGAGTGAGTTTGAGAGTAGGGGAGGAATTGTACACAGACTCGACAAGGAAACGAGCGGTGCTTTGATAGTTGCTCTTAATGAAGACTGTTTTGTCGCTTTTCAAAAGCAATTTAAAGAGAAGAAGGTTAAGAAAGAATATTTGGCGCTGGTTCATGGCAAACTTGTCCCCGAAGGTGAAGTCAATGTGCCGATAGGCCGTCTTCCTTGGAATAGGATGAGGTTTGGTGTAATCCCGCAAGGAAGAGAGTCGTACACAAAGTTTAAAGTCATGAAATATATGGCAATAAAAGATATGAAAAGAAGCGAGGTGCTAAGTCTTGTCACCGTCTTTCCTCAGACAGGCAGAACTCATCAGATACGTGTTCATATGCAGTACGTGGGGCACCCAATATTTGCCGACAATTTGTATGCCGGGCGAAAAAATATCGTGCGAGACAGAAAGCTTCTTGCGAGGCATTTTCTTCATGCGTCAAAAATAACGTTTTCGCATCCTGTGACCGACAAGCCATTGACATTTGAAGCGCCGCTACCTTCCGAATTGGTTGCTTTTTTGGATACGCTCGCCTAAACTAAAACAGTCACATGCACCCTTCATTTATCAACGAAATCGTGCTTTTGGTTGTCGCGGCCTTCATCGGCGGGTTTGTTGCAAGAAGCGTTAAATTGCCCCCCGTTGTGGGGTACTTAATAAGCGGAATAATCTTTGGAGTAGTGGGGCGCAATTTCATTCCTTCATATCAAAGCCTTTTTGAGTTATCTCAAATCGGTATCTCTCTTTTACTTTTTAC
>CAZMSF010000027.1:0-15157 GCA_964568885.1 uncultured Gammaproteobacteria bacterium | reverse complement strand
CTCTCAACCAGTGGAAATATCTCAACGACAGGAACGGGAACAATTACTTCGGCAGGACTTTTGACCGCATCAAATGGCCTGACGGTTACGACCGGTGCAGTCAATATCACCGGTACGTCGGGTGCGTTAAACTTGTCCGGTCTTGGAGCATCACTTATTGATGCGGGAACAAATAATCTACTGGTCGCTTCCGGAACTTTCACTGTGGATACAACCGGCATTAATACTACGGCAATTGGTGTTACAACTCCAAAGCAAGCAACATTCACAACACTTTCTTCCCTTAACGACACAAATATCGCAACAGGTGCAGGAGCAATTCTCAATGCAGGAAACACGACCGGTGCAGTTACCATCAATGGTACAAATGTCACGATTAATGCAAACGGAACAGGGAATGGAATTGCATTCGGCTTGCCGGTCGATTCTGCAAACGCCTTTGGTGTTTCAGAATCTACAAATGGATATATCAATGTCGACACCTCAACCGGAGCAGAAAACGTTTCATTTGGTAACACAAATACCAATCCCACCTTTCAATTCCAGGGAACGGGTGCAACGACATTCGGCGGAAACGTAGCTGTTAATGGTGGAGTCCTTTCGACGACAGCCGCTTCTGCATCCTTGTTTAATGCAAATGCAACTACGCTTAACATAGGAGGAGCTGCGACAACAGTGACGCTTGGGGCCAACACCGGCACAACAACAATTAACAATGCGCTTACTGTTACCGATTCGGTTACCGTAACACCAAATAATGCAACAGGCATCGCTCTTAATCCCTTTGGCGTAGCTGCCGGGAATACTGCTGAATTACAGTTTTACGAGCTTGCCGCAAACGGAAGTGAATACACAGGTTTTAAAGCACCCGACTCTCTTGCTGCAACGGTTGTTTATACGCTTCCTTCAGCCGCAGCCGGAGCAGCCGACTATGTACTGACGTATCAAAACGGCGGGCTTTTGGAATGGAAGAGCGCCAACCTTCTCGCAGGAGATATAACTGCTGTCGGCGACGTTTTGACGGGAGATGCATTTACCGGTACGGATGCCGGGAACAATCTGTACTTTCAGGGAGCAACGAACGATGCATTTACAATTGATCTTCAAGGCGCGGATGCGACTCAAAATGAAACAATCATACTGCCTGCAAATTCAGGAACAGTAACTTTGCTTCAGCCACGCTTTGCTCAAACCGCAACAGGGACACAACCGCTTCTGTTCCTTAATGAAACCGGGGTCTCGACTCCAAACCTTATTCAACTTCAAGTGGGAAGCAACGACAGATTTACCGTTGATAACGACGGAAACATTGCTATTGCCGGAGCTACCGTTTCCTCATCCGGTAGCACCGTTAATCTCTTCAACACCGTTACTTCAACACTCAACATTGGTGGAGATGCGACAACCGTTTCAATTGGTGATGCCACAGGGACTACGACGGTAAACAACGCGCTTACCTCAACAGGGCTCGTAACTGCAAACGGAGGACTTACCGTTGCAAACGGCCAGACATTGGCCGCAAATGGAGTAGCTAATATAGGAGACGGTGGGGATGCAATTGCACTGAACGGAACGACCATTACTCTTACCGCAAACGGTGCGGGGAATGATATCACGGCAAATTTAGTAGACAACAACACCGATGCGCTCGACATCCAGCAGGGAGCAAATAACTACCTTAACATCAACACCACCGACGGCTCGGAAAATGTTTCGTTCGGAAATACTACAACAAATCCAACATTTACATTCCTCGGCACAGGTCTTACAACGTATGGAGGGAGCATCGCGGTTAATGGCGGAGATATTACAACAACAAATGCAACAGCCAACATATTTAATGCGAATGCGACAACTCTTAATATCGGAGGTGCTGCTACGGCCGTTTCGTTGGGAGCATCGACGGGCACAACGACAATCAATAACAACACGGTAGTTACCGGTGATCTGGCCGTAAACGGAGCATCAAGCGCAGATATCACTACCACTACCGCAACAGGAACAATATTCAATTCAGGCGTCACCAATCTCTCAATTGGTAATGCTGCAACAACACTTTCTCTCGGAGCGTCCTCAGGAACAACAACAGTGAACAACGGTCTTACTATAACCGGTGCTGCAATTGCCAACGGTACGCTTACCGCAAACAATCAAGTAACCCTTCAGCCATCGGGTACAAATGGAGTGACTATTGTTACCGATGCAAATTCATTCCTTAATATACCCGGTCTTACGACACCCGATGCTTCTAACTCAACGCTTTGTATCGATAATTCGGACAATGTCGTCAAATGCCCTCCATCAGCCTCCACACTGCAGTCTGCATATAACGGCGGAAATACAATTGATACGTCGGATGCTCGGGATATCGCGTTCACTCTTACCGATACGACGACCGATAGCAATTTTATAGTGACGACTCAGGCCACCTCTACGGGCAGCATTAAGTTCATAAGGGCGGACGGTCCAACCTCCGTTGATCCGGTGCAGCTCGTTCTTATTGACAATGCGCATACATCCCGCGTTTTGCCGACCGCTCTTAAGATAAGCTCATCCGGTACAGGGGGGGTAACCACTGCAATTGATATTTCAGATCCGACAATTGTGACAGCTTTGTCGTTTGGTGCAAATGACATAACGGGAACAAACTTCTCCGTAACCGGTTCAAATGGAAACGTTACGTCCGGTGGGGACGCTGCGTTTAATGGGGGGGATATCACAACGACAAATGCAACCGCTACCCTCTTTAACACGAACGCGACAAGTCTTTCGGTCGGCGGCGCGGCTACTACATTGACGCTAGGTGCAAATAACGCTGGAACTGCGACCATAAGGAATCAGACTATTTCATTCCCCTCCGCAACCTCAATTTCTGCGGGAAGCGCAGCGCTTACAATCGACTCGATAACATTGGGCGCAGGATATGGTTCAACCGGAACGACGCTGACAAATACGGGTGATATTTCTGCCAATGGGACTCTTACTATAGACGGCACATCGACTTTAACGGGTGATATTACCTCTTCAGGCAATTTGGCACTCAACGGCGGAACGTTGTCAACAACTAACGCAACCGGCAATCTTTTCAACACCAACGCGACAACGGTCAATATCGGAGGTGCAGCAACCACTATTTCTCTTGGTGCAGGCAGCGGTACAACAACCGTCAATAATTCATTGTCGGTCACAAATGATTTGACGACGACCGGCAACGTCACCTTTACACCCACTGCCGCAAGCAATGAATCGATAACATTCAACACCTCATCGACCGAGAAACTATTTGTCACCGGCCTTCCGACAGCAACCGGAACTCTAGTCTGTATCGATGGAGTTACCTCTCAAATCACCAAATGTGCCGCAGATGCCATTTCATTGCAGTCTGCCTATAACGGAGGAAATACTATCGCTACATCGAACGCTCGTGATATTGCGTTTACGCTTTCCGATACCGCGACCGACAGCAAATTTACCGTAACAACTGCTGCCGGCTCCACTTCATATTCACAATTTGCGCTTGCAAATGGTACCAACTCTACTCCTCCTTCTCAGCTTATCCTTGTCGATAACCAGGATACGGGAGACGCATTGACTGCAGGTCTTAAAGTTACTTCGTCCGGCGGGGGTGCGGTAACAACCGCGCTTGACGTTTCAGACGCAGCCATCGTAACTGCTATTGCTCTTGGTGCCAACGATATAACGGGTACGAATTTTTCAGTCGCAGGTGCTACCGGTAACATAACTTCAGCCGGTGATATTGCAGTCAACGGTGCTGATATCACAACTACATCTACCGGAACTGCAACGGTATTTAACACGAATGCAACAACTTTGAATATCGGTGGCGCGGCTACCACTTACACACTCGGAGCGACAACCGCTACGGGCAACATTAGGGGTACGACCATCAATTTCCCCAATGCAACGGCATTCGATGCCCTTTCGGCATTAGCACGTTTCGATTCTGTACAAGCCGGTGGTGGATACGGCTCGACGGGCGTGACCATATCAAATGCAGGAAATATCCAGGCAAACGGGACATTGACAGTCGATAACACCTCAACGCTTACGGGAGCGGTAACCGCATCAAACGGTATAACGGTTTCGGGAGTCGCATCGGCAGACCTTATCTCATCAAAGACTACAGCCAATTTGTTCAATACTACCGCAACAACTCTTAATATCGGTGGTGCAGCGACGACCATTTCCTTGGGTGCTGCTCTTGGGACGACGACTGCCAATGGAAGTTTGAGTGTTGTTGATGATTTGACAACTACCGGAAACGTAACATTCACCCCAACTGCCGCAAGCAATGAGTCTATAACCTTTAACACCTCATCAACGGAGAAGTTCTTTGTAACCGGTCTTCCGACAGCGACGGGTTCGCTTGTCTGCGTGAATAATTCCGACGGACAAATCACTAAATGTGCAGCCGATGCGATTTCACTCCAGTCTGCATACGTCGGAGGAAACACTATCACAACCTCAAACGCACGGGATATCTCATTTACCCTTTCGGATACCGCAACAGACAGTAATTTCTTGGTCACAACCGCAGACGGCTCAACAAGCTACAGTGCCTTCACAAGGGCCAACGGCACCGGTACAGCTGATCCCACGCAGCTTGTCTTAATCGATAATACAGATACTGACAGGGTACTTCCAATTGGCCTTAAGATTTCTTCATCCGGTGGTGGCGGTGTGACAACCGCACTCGACTTATCAGATGCATCAATAGTAACGGCTATAGCACTTGGCGCAAACGATATAACCGGCACAAACTTCTCGGTAAATGGAACGAATGGAAATATTACTTCGGGTGGGGATATAGCCGTTAATGGGTCAGATATTACCACAACCTCCAATGGAGCGGCATCAGTATTTAACACAAATGCTTTGACTCTTAATATCGGAGGTGCGGCAACAACCTACACCTTGGGAGCTACAACCGCAACCGGTAACGTTAGGGGTACCACCATCAACTTCCCGAATGCAACGACAATTTCTGCAGGAAGTGCTGCGCTCACAATTGATTCTGCCATCATTGGTGGAGGATACGGTTCTACTGGAGTAACTATTGCAAACACTGGGGACATCTCCTCCAATGGTAACTTGATAATCGATGGCACCTCTACCCTTACAGGAAACATCACCTCTTCAGGAGATCTTGCTCTTAACGGTGGAGATCTTACGACGACTGCCGTAACGGCAACCCTCTTTAACGCAAATGCGACCAACCTTTCAATAGGTGGCACTGCAACAACGTTGTCTATCGGTGCAGGAACCGGAACCACGACCGTCAACAACTCACTTTCGGTTACAAACGACCTGACAACTACCGGAACGGTCACCTTTACTCCTCCGGGTACATCGACCGTTACAATCAATACGGATGCCGACTCGCCGTTGTTTATAACCGGACTGCAGACAGTAACGGGTAATCTTGTCTGCGTCGATAATTCAACAGGCCAAATCACAAAATGCGCAGCCGATGCGGTATCACTGCAAAGTGCATATAATGGAGGCAATACAATCGTCACGTCCGATAACCGCAATATCTCCTTTACGCTTTCTGACACATCCACAGACAGCAAATTCACTGTTGGCGTCGCGGCTGGTTCGACCGGGGACATCGAGTTTACTCGAAATGCCGGAGCGGGGACAGCAGATCCGACACAATTGGTGCTTATCAAAAACAACCAGACCCGGGCCCTTCCGATTGGGCTTAAAATTGCCGGAATTGCGAGCGGCGCTATAACGACAGCGCTTGATTTGTCGGACAGCAACATAACGACCGCAATTGCTCTGGGTGCTAATAGTATTTCCGGAACACACTTTACCCTTACAGGTTCGTCAGGAAATATCGCAACCGATGGAAATATTGCTGTCAATGGGGGTAACATCACGACAACTACATCAAGCGTCTCAATTTTTGATACCAATGCAACAACACTGACCCTCGGTAATGCAGCAACTTCGCTTACCCTTGGTGCAACTACGGGAACCGCAACGGTTCGAAATCAGACCATCTCCTTCCCCAACGCTACCGCTCTTGACGCGCTTTCGGCACTCACCCGCGTTGATTCTTTGCAAGTTGGTGGAGCTTATGGCTCAACAGGGATAACTGTCAGCAACACCGGGAATATTCAGGCAAATGGCGACCTTACTATCGACGGAATATCAACGCTAACCGGCAATATTACTGCCGGAGGCGACGTTGCTGTCAACGGTGGAGACCTGACAACTACTCAGCTTTCGGCTGCCTTATTTAATACAAATGCTACGACACTTAATATCGGTGGCGCTGCAACCACTGTTTCTCTAGGGGGTGGGACAGGTACGACTACTGTCAATAATGACCTTACCGTAAGTGGGGCAACGCTTGCCAATGCCGGATTCACTGCCAATGGAGTTTCAACACTCACACCCGGTATCGGAAATAGCGTCACAATAAATACCGACTCTTCCAATACTTCCTACTTAACGGTTACGGGTCTTGGAACGGCTGCAGGAACGATAGTTTGTATCGACGGCTCAAATAACATCGTCAAATGTAATTCGGCAACCACTTCTCTTCAGGCAGCATATAACAGCGGAAATACTATCTTGACATCAAATGCCCGAGATATCGCATTTACTCTTACCAATACTGCATCGGATTCCAATTTTGTTGTAACTACCGCCACAGACTCAACGGGCGGAACACAATTTATCAGAGCTGATGGTGCGGGAACCAATGATCCGAATCAGTTGGTTCTTCTTGATAATGCGGATGCGGATAGGATTCTTCCGACGGCTCTTAAAATAACTTCTTCAGGCGGCAGCGGAGTAACGACCGCTCTTGATGTGTCGGATGCCACTATTGTGACAGCTATTGCTCTTGGTGCCAATGACATAACGGGTACCAACTTCTCCGTCAATGGAACAAATGGAAATATAACCTCGGCCGGGGACATTGCGGTTAATGGCTCGGATATAACAACCACTTCAAATGGTACGGCAACAGTATTTAATACCAACGCTTTAACGCTTAATATAGGTGGCGCTGCAACTTCTTATACCTTGGGTGCAACGACGGCGACAGGCAATATCAGAGGAACAACCATCAACTTGCCCAATGCCACGACTTTTGCGGCAAACCTGGCGGCTGCTTCATTTGACAGCTTGACTGTTGGAGGGGGATACGGTTCGACCGGCGTATCGGTTTCAAATACAGGCAATATTCAAGCCAACGGCACTCTTACCGTTGATGGAATCTCTACATTGACGGGAGATATAACATCTTCAGGCGATTTGGCATTGAATGGGTCAGATGTTACAACAACCTCTGTTGGGACCGCTACATTATTTAATACGAATGCAACGACCATCCGTCTTGGCGAGGCGGCGACTACAGTCTCAATCGGCGGACCTGACAGTACGACGAGTTTACATAACGACCTTCGCGTGAATGGGGTTGCGACATTTGACGGAGGAGCAACGGTGTCCGCAAACAGAAGCTTTACTGCGAACGGACCGGTTACGGTCAACCAAAACGGTGGAAGTGACATTGTATTTAATCTGGATTATGCTGCCGGGTCTTACCTTACTCTTGCTGGACTTGAAACTCCCGGCGTAGCGGGTTCCGCGCTTTGTCTTGATGGCTCAAATCAGGTAACAAAATGCGGAGGCGCAACCTTCTCATTGCAGTCTGCCTATAACGGAGGGAATACTATCAATACGTCGGATTCGAGGGATATTGCGTTTAGCCTCTCTGATACTGCAACGGATAGTAATTTCACCGTAACAACCGCTGCGGATTCAACCGGTTATTCGGCGTTTACACGGGCCAACGGAGGAACAGGAACCAATCCGTCGCAGCTGGTTCTCATCCAAAATCTCGATACATCAAACGCGCTGCCCATAGGACTTAAAATTGCAGGAGTTTCGGGCGGAAATGTCACGACCGCACTTGATTTGTCCGACAGCAATATTACAACGGCGATTGCTCTTGGCACCAATAATGTTTCAGGGACACACTTCTCAATTACCGGAAGTACCGGAGATGTAACGACCGACGGAGATATCGCAGTTAATGGAGGCGACTTAACAACGACATCAGGGACGGCAACGCTCTTTAATAGCGGCGCCACAAACCTTTCTGTCGGAGGTGCTGCAACAACATTAACGCTTGGTGCGACAACAGGAACTGCCACAATACGCAACACAACCGTATCTCTCTCAAATGCTACCGCATTTGACGCGTTGTCGGCTTTGGCCAGAGTTGACAGTCTTCAAGTGGGAGGCGGATATGGCTCAACAGGCGTAACAATTTCAAATACCGGCAACATTCAGGCAAACGGTACTTTGACTGTCGATGGAACATCAACTCTTACCGGTAATGTCACTGCGTCAGGAGACATAGCGCTTAACGGAGGAGATCTCACAACAACAGCAGCAACAGCTACCTTATTCAATAGTACCGCAACAACTGTAAACATAGCAGGCGGCGCATCCACGGTCAGTATCGGCGGGACAGGCACCACCACTGTTAATAACAATCTGGCGGTTACAGGAACATCGACCTTCACCGGTCTTGCAACAGCAAACGGAGATTTTGTAGCCAATGCCAATTCGACGTTCTCGCCTGCCGGCAGCGATACCGTTACCATTAATACTACCGGCACTGCACTATTTAAGATTACCGGACTTCAAACGGCTGCCGGAGATCTTCTTTGTATCGATAATGGAACCAATACCGTTGAGAAATGTGCCGCTACATCAATCTCACTGCAAGGTGCATACAATGGAGGCAATACAATCAACACTTCAAACAACAGAGACATCGCCTTCACGCTGTCAGATACCGCAACCGACAGCAACTTTACCGTCACAACAGCGACCGGCTCGACAGGATACAGTGCGTTCACAAGACAAGACGGTGTCGGTGCTGCAGATCCAACCCAGTTAGTTTTGATTCAAAATCTTGACACCAACAGGGCTCTTCCGATTGGACTTAAAATTGCAGGAGTTTCGGGCGGAAATGTTACGACCGCCCTTGACCTTTCGGACACATTCATAACGACGGCAATTGCATTGGGGACCAATAATGTTTCGGGGACGAATTTCTCAATAACAGGGTCGTCAGGAAACATAACGACTTCAGGAGACATTGCTGTTAATGGCGGTAATCTCACAACAACTCAAGCGACAGCCAATCTTTTCAATGCAAATGCGACTACCCTTAATATCGGTGGAGACGGTACAAATATTACTATTGGGGCCACTACCGGTACGACCACCATTAATAACGCAACTGTTTCATTTGCCAACGCGACAGCGTTTAACGCACTTTCGGCCTTAGCAAAAGTTGATAGTCTTCAGGTAGGTGGAGGATATGGTTCAACAGGGGTAACTGTCAGCAACACCGGGAATATTCAGGCGAATGGAACGCTTACTGTTGACGGAATATCAACTCTTACGGGAGACACATCGGTCGGAGGAACATTTGACGTGACGGGGGCTACCACTCTTCACTCAACTTTGGCAGTGACCGGTGACACAACATTGACGGGAGACCTGGCAGTCAACGGTGGGGATCTGACTACAAGTGCCGCAACATTTAATCTTGTGAATGCAAACGCAACAACCGTTAACTTCGCCGGAGCCGCGACAACATTGACGCTCGGCGCGACAACAGGAACGGCAAGTATCCGCAACACCACCGTTTCTCTACCGAATGCTACCGCTTTTGACGCGCTTACAGCTCTTGCTCGAGTTGATTCACTGCAGGTCGGTGGAGGATATGGCTCGACCGGGGTTACCATCTCAAATGCGGGAGCAATTCAAGCAAATGGAAATCTCACAATTGACGGTACATCACAATTGACCGGCAATGTCACAACTTCAGGAGATTTGGCGGTTAATGGTGCCGGAAGCGCCGACATCACAACAACAACTACTACAGCTACCCTGTTCAATGCCAACGCAACCACCCTTAATATCGGGGGTGCTGCAACCACCGTTACTTTGGGTGCTGGCGGTGGCCTTACGACACTCAACAATAATTTGACAGTAAATCTAACAGATAATAATACGGATGCGCTTGACATCCAGGAAGGAACAAACAATTACATCAATATCAATACGACGGATACGTCCGAGAACATCTCGTTCGGAAACACGACAACCAATCCGACTTACTCATTCCTCGGTAACGGTGCTGCTACTTTTGACGGGAATATAAATGCCAATTCCGGCACTATCGCGACCAGTCAGACAACCGGTAACTTATTTAATACAACTGCGACTACCCTTAATATCGGTGGAGCTTCGACTACTCTTAGTCTTGGCGCATCAACCGGGACAGCAACCATCAATAACGCTACCATTGTTGCTCCCAATTCTAAATTCGGTATCGGCACCGCGTCTCCAATTTCAGCGTTATTTGTGACACGGCCTTTGACCCTTGGAGCAACAGGCAAGGCGCTTACAATCCTTAACCAAATCGAAAATCAAGACATCTTTACCGCTTCGTCTTCGGGTACTACCCGATTCACGATTGCCAATAACGGAGACGTTTCGGCAAATGGTAACGTAACTGCATCAGGAAATGTTGCGGTCAATGGTGGAAGTTTGACTACTTCACAAACAACGGCCAATCTTTTCAACGCGAATGCGACAACCCTTAATGTAGGAGGCGCGGCAACAACCATTTCACTCGGTGCTGGAAGTGGTACGACAACAGTCAACAACAACTTGAGCATAGCCGGTACAACGACTGCAACGGGTCTTGCAACATTTAACGGAGGAGCAACCGTTGCAACCGGTCAAACATTTACTGCAAACGGCATTTCGACATTTGCTCCCGATTCAACAAATGACGTGACATTTAACACCGATGCCGATTCGACAGTCAAATTCACGGGTCTTCAGACGGTCAACGGTAACTCGCTGTGTCTTGACGGATCCAACAATTTGGTCATCTGTAACGGCGCCCCCTTTGGTTTGCAGGCTGCATATAACACCGGTAACACAATCAATACCTCCGACAACAGGGATATTTCGTTCACCCTTTCAGACACTGCAACAGACAGCAATTTCACTGTTACAACTGCAACGGGTTCTACAGGATACTCGGCATTTACTAGAGGTGACGGTGTAGGTGCGGCCGACCCAACCCAGCTTGTTCTTATCCAAAACAACGACACCGACCGCGCACTTCCAATTGGTCTTAAAATTGCAGGCGTAAGTGGCGGTAATGTTACAACTGCCCTTGACCTTTCGGATACCAATATCACGACCGCAATTTCATTGGGAACAAACAATGTAACAGGCACCAATTTCTCAATAACCGGCTCAACAGGCGCTATCACAACATCCGGCAATGTTGCCGTCAATGGGGGAACGCTTTCAACGACCAATGCTACCGGTAACCTTTTCAATACAGGCGCAACAACGCTTAATATCGGCGGAGCGGCAACCACTTACACCTTGGGTGCAACGACGGCAACGGGAAATATCAGAGGGACAACCATCAACTTCCCGAATGCAACGACAATTTCTGCTGCGGGAGCTGCTTTGACAATCGACTCGGCTTCGGTTGGTGGCGGCTATGGGTCAACCGGAGTTTCCATCTCTAACACAGGAGACATCCAAGCAAATGGTGCACTTACCGTTGATGGAATATCGACCCTTACAGGGGATGTAACTGCAGGCGGAGATTTGGCGGTCAACGGAGCAACATCTGCAGACATCACAACAACCACAACAACAGCTACCTTATTTAATACCAATGCAACGACTCTTAATATCGGTAGTGCTGCAACCACCGTTTCTTTGGGTGCTGGCTCAGGCACCACAACTGTTAATAACGCGCTCACAGCAACCGGACTTATCACCGCCAATGCAGGGATAACCGTTGCGAGCGGCCAAACATTATTAGCACAAGGGCAGTCAACATTCTCCCCGAATTCAACAAACGGCGTAACAGTTAACACGGACGCAGATTCATTCCTGACTCTTACCGGTCTCACAACGGCAACTGCAAATGCCCTTTGTATCGATGGTTCAAATCACGTTGTTAAGTGTTCTGCTTCGTCAATAACTTTGCAGTCTGCATATAACGGAGGCAATACAATTGATACGTCCGATGCTCGTGATATCGCGTTTAGTTTGTCAGACACTGCAACAGACAGCAATTTCACCGTGACAACCGCAAACGGTTCTACCGGGACTTCCATCTTTTCGCTTCAGGATGGAGTATCTGCGACCGCTCCCGACCAACTTGTTCTTATCGATAACAAAGACACCGACCTGACTTTACCTGCCGGAATCAAAGTCACGTCCTCAGGGGGAGGGGCGATAACAACGGCACTTGACCTTTCTGCCTCTGCAATTGTGAACGCGTTGTCATTGGGTGCAAATGACATAACGGCTACAAATTTCTCCTTTACAGGAAGCAACGGTAATTTCTCAACAAATGGCACAATTACTGCAACGGGCAACATCAATGCCAACTCCGGAACTCTTGCAACTACCAATGCGACAGGAAATCTCTTCAACACCAACGCAACGACCCTTAATATCGGTGGCGCTGCAACCACGTACACGTTGGGCGCGACGACTGCTACCGGCAATATTAGGGGTACGAGTATCAACTTCCCGAATGCTACAGCAGTTGATGCGCTTTCTGCCTTGGCGCGTGTTGATTCGTTGCAAGTTGGCGGCGGATATGGTTCGACAGGACTCACCATTTCAAATACTGGCAACATTCAGGCAAATGGAGCATTAACGGTTGACGGGACTTCAACTTTAACAGGGGACGTAACAGCTGCGGCAAACGTAGCAGTTAATGGAGGAACATTGTCAACAACTAACGCAACCGGTAATTTGTTCAACGCAAATGCAACAACCCTTAATATCGGAGGTGCAGCTACAACCGTTTCTTTGGGTGCGGGAAGCGGGACAACGACCGTCAATAATGACCTCGCAATAACAGGGGTAACGACTGCAACGGGTCTTGCAACATTTAACGGAGGAGCAACCGTTGCAACCGGTCAAACATTCACAGCAAGCGGTGTATCAACCTTTGCTCCCGATTCAACAAATGACGTGACATTTACGACAGATTCGGATTCAACCGTCAAATTTACAGGTCTTCAGACGACCTCAGGTACCGCTCTATGTTTGAACGGTACAAATGACTTGGTGTTCTGTACCGGTGCACCATTCGGGCTGCAGGCTGCATACAACACAGGGAACACAATCAATACCTCGGATGCTAGAGATATCTCATTCACCCTTTCAAATACAACGACAGACTCTAATTTTACCGTTACAACGGCAACCGGCTCAACAGGATACTCGGCCTTTACCCGTGCAAACGGTGCAGGTACTGCGGACCCGTCGCAGCTTGTTCTTATCCAAAACAACGACACCGACCGCGCACTTCCAATTGGTCTTAAGATTGCCGGTGTTTCAGGCGGAGTAGTTACAACTGCAATTGACCTTTCTGACCCGAATATAACTACTGCCCTCTCTTTGGGAGCAGCCGATGTTACTGCTACAAACTACTCGATAGCTGGAGCAACGGGGAATATTACAACCTCAGGAGACATTGCAGTGAACGGAGGCGACCTTACGACTACAAATGCTTCTGCTACATTATTTAATGCAAATGCTACCACCCTAAATATCGGCGGTGCAGCAACGACTTTAACCCTTGGAGCATCAACAGGAACTGCAACCATTGCAAATGGAACAGTAACCCTTTCCAATGCAACCGCTTTTGACGCGCTTACAGCTCTTGCTCGAGTTGATTCACTGCAGGTCGGTGGAGGATATGGCTCGACCGGGGTTACCATCTCAAATGCGGGAGCAATTCAAGCAAATGGAAATCTCACAATTGACGGTACATCACAATTGACCGGCAATGTCACAACTTCAGGAGATTTGGCGGTTAATGGTGCCGGAAGCGCCGACATCACAACAACAACTACTACAGCTACCCTGTTCAATGCCAACGCAACCACCCTTAATATCGGGGGTGCTGCAACCACCGTTACTTTGGGTGCTGGCGGTGGCCTTACGACACTCAACAATAATTTGACAGTAAATCTAACAGATAATAATACGGATGCGCTTGACATCCAGGAAGGAACAAACAATTACATCAATATCAATACGACGGATAGCTCTGAGAATATTTCATTCGGTAATGTAACGACGAATCCTACCTACAATTTCCTGGGGACAGGCCTAACGACTCTGGGTGGCAATCTTGCTGTTAATGGTGGCTCTATAACAACAACACAGGCAACCGCAAACCTCTTCAACACAACCGCAACGACTCTTAATATCGGCGGTGCTGCAACCGCCCTTACGCTAGGCGCATCAACCGGAACCGCAACTATCAATAACGCAACGGTTGCACTTCCTAACGCGAAGCTTGGTGTGGGGACTGCCGCTCCCATTTCTGCCCTATATGTGACACGCCCTCTTTCCCTTGCTGTGACCGGAAAATCATTGGCAATTCTTGATCAGCTCGAGGACCAGGATATATTCACCGCTTCTTCCTCTGGAGTAACTCGATTCACTATTGCCAATAATGGGGACGTTACGGCAAACGGAAATGTGACCGCGTCAGGCAATGTTGCAGTTAACGGAGGCACTCTTTCAACAACGCAAACAACAGCAAACCTTTTCAATACCAACGCAACAACTCTTAATATTGGAGGCGCGGCTACCTCACTTAATCTTGGGGCAGCAACGGGTACGGCTACGGTCAATAATTTGACCGTCAACTTTGCAAATGCAACAGCATTCGACGCGTTGTCAGCTTTGGCACGTGTTTCCTCACTTCAGGTGGGCGGAGGATACGGCTCCACGGGTGTAACAGTATCCTCCGCCGGGGACATTCAAGCAAACGGTGCCTTAACAGTTGATGGAGCCTCCACTTTGACGGGGGATGTAACAGTAGGCGGAGATCTGGCGGTCAATGGAGCAACATCTGCTGATATCACCACAACTACAACAACAGCTTCCTTATTTAATACCAATGCAACAACATTGAACATTGGTGGAGCGGCTACAACCGTTTCAATCGGCGCTGGTAGCGGTACAACAACAGTTAACAACAATTTATCGGTTTCAGGAACCACCACCTCAACAGGTCTTA